>JAADHO010000261.1 GCA_013151775.1 Deltaproteobacteria bacterium
AGGCGTCGATCCCGGCCGTCTGCGCGGCGCTCCGACGGGAGGCCGCGCGCGGAGCGGCCGACTGGATCATCGTGGCCTCGGACACGACCTCGTCCGCGACGTCCGAGTCCATGGCGACCGGCGGTGGGCTCGCCATGGGCGACGCCGGCGGGCTGGGCTCGTCGGGCTGGACGTCACCCGAATCAGAGGTGCTGACGTAGCCCACGCTCTCCGCCTCTTCACCACCCGTGGACACGGGCTCCACATACTCCCGGCGATCCTGCCGAAAGGGCCCCTCGGCGCTGCCTCCGCAGCTGACGATCAAGAGCGCTCCGACCAGGAGCAGCGGAGTGTGGCGTGGGTTTCGGGCGCAGGGCTTGGACATCTTCACCTCACGAGATGAACGCCCCTCTCAGTACGGACTTACACCCCGCAGGGATTCTTTGCCCACGCCGGACGCGCCGTGGATCCCTCGACCTCAGCGGCTCGAATCTGGTGCGCAGCGCAGCTTCTCCGCCCGTTCGCGATCGCCCAGGCTCTCCATGGCGTCCGCGCAGAGCCCTCGACATGTCACGTCTCGTGCATGCTGACCCAGCCAGGGGATGCCTCGCCGCAGGGCGTCCATGCTGCGGCCGAGGGCCAGCAGGATGCGCAGCTCGGCGTGCACGAGTCGGGCGTCGGCGTGCGCCTGGCGAGCTGCCGCGAGCAGTCTCAGGGCGGCGGCCTCTCGCTGATCCGACGCGAGCGCCTCGGCACGCGTCAACGCCTGCTCCACCTCGAGCGTCGGCGGAGGCTCCATGGCCTCGAAGGTCTCCGTGCGGATGGGCTTCGACACCAGCGCCCCTACGGAGCCCGTCTTCGTGAGCAGGAAGACCTCGATGCCATCTCGCTGCTCGTCGATGAAAGGGCGCAGCGTGTTGAGCAGCGTGTAGGGCGAGTACCAGGCCTTGTGATCACCGTGGACGCTCTCGCAGAAGGTCGCGCCCCGTCGCTGGGTGCGCTCGTACCATTGAATATGCGGCGCGGTCACGAGGTACTTCTCGGCACGTATGGAGAATATTCCTGTCAGAAACTGACCTGGATTAGCGGTGTGTTCCAGCACCTCCGGGACCAACACGATGTCGTATTCCCGGGTCACGCGGGAGGGATCCGTAAAGTACATGCCGTCCACGTGACGACGCAGGAGCGCGATGCCGGGCTCGCTGATGTCCAACCCGTCGAGGCGCGAGGTGTGCTTCGAGAGGAAGATGTGCAGGTTGTTGTTCGGGTCGAAGATCGGCACATCGCAGCAGCCGACGTGCAGCACGCTCTTCCCGGCACACAGCCCAGAGAGCCACTCGCGGCGATCGTCGATATCCACGACATCGATCTCGTGACTCATGAGGTCGCTGGAGCGCAGCGTCTCGGCGAGCAGGGTCGAGGAGCGCGGTGTCTTGGCGAGTTGCATCGAGCTGCTCATGGGCTAGGCGGCTCGACGCCCACAGGCGCATTCGATCTGCTCGCGCCAGGCTTCGACGAAGGCGCGCATGGGGAAGCGCTCGGCCACCGCTTCTCGGGCCGCGTCACCGAGCCTGCCCGCGAGCTCCGGATCTGCCAGCAGGCGCCGTGCGGCCTCTCGCAGCGCGGCCGGATCGTCCGAGACGTAGCCGCTGATCCCGTCCTCCACGGGCGTGCTCGGATGTATCGATGCGAGCTGCGGCATGCCCGAGGCCATGGCCTCGAGGCTGGCCATGTTGTAGCCATCCTCCAGACCCACATGCGCCGTGTGTACGTAGAAGCGATGACTCCCGTACAGCTCGCGCAGCTGGGCGTAGCCGCTCGCGGGTCGCACGCCGGGCATGTCGTCGTTCACGCCCACCAAGCGCATGGGTAGATCGCCGAAGGCCTCCTCGTGCAGCTCCCAGCGTAGGTATCGCGCCTTCTGACGAATCAGATTGGCGACTCTGAGGCCGCTCGCCAAGGTGGTCTCCGCGCGCCCATAGGCGTCGAGATCCACGCCGAAGGGGATCACCCGTGCGGGCAAGCCCCAGCTGCGCATCTTCATCTCACTCGGGCTCACGAGCTGCGCGCCGACCTGCGTCATGTAGCGCCCGAGCATCGTGCGCATCTGCGCAGAGGTTACGCGTGCGCCCTCCTGCGCCAGGCGCCCATCCAGAGAGCTGTGGAGCACGAGTACACGACCACGGGCGCGCATCGCCTTGCTGGCGATCAGGTCGGTGATGCCGTGGGCGATCAGGCAATCATAGCGTCGATGTGACGCCCGTGACATGGTCGTCAAACGCATATTCTCCGGTACAGGACGCATACGCGTGTCCCAGCCATCGAAATGATGACCCGGCAGATCGGTCACCACGTCCATCGAGAAACCTGTACGCGCCAGATCGTAGAGATAGCCCTCGTGGCTATCGAAGGTGAGGACGCGTGTCATCGAGTGAGCTTGAGGTTGCGCACCAAGTCCTTGGGGCTGCGCGCCGCTGCGCGGGCCGTGTCGATGCTGACCAACCCATCGCGTACCATCGCAAGCAGCTGCTGATCGAAGCTCTGCGTGCCGTATTCGTGGGTCGACGCCTCGAGGGCAGCGGGGATACCGCGGAAGCGGTTGGGATCACGAATGCAGTCCTGCACCGTGGGCGTAGGCCGCAAGATCTCGGCGATCAACACCCTCTGGTTCGTGCCCCGCTGTGGTACGAGCCGTTGGGAGATGATGCCGGTGACGGCGTCGGCCACGCGCTGTCGCGCCGCGTCTCGATAGTCTTGAGGATAGAGGTTGATCATGCGCATCAGCGCGGAGGAGCTGTCTGCTGAATGAAATGTCGAGACGATCAGATGTCCTGCCTCGGCGGCCGTCAGGGCTACGTCGAATTCATCGGGAGCGCGAATCTCTCCCACGAAGATCACGTCTGGATCTTCTCTCATGGCGGCTCGAAGGCCGTCACCCAGATCCTTCACATCGCGCCCCACCTCACGCTGTGAGAATGTGCATTGATCATCGTCGAATACGAACTCGACGGGATCCTCGATGGTGACGACGTGCTTCGGGACCTTACGGTTCATGTAGTCGAGCATCGCGGCGATGGTCGTGGACTTGCCATTGCCCGTGGCGCCCGTGACGAGCACGAGGCCGCGATCCTCGAGCGCGATGCGCTTGGCCACGGGCGGGATGCGCAGGGCCGCGAGCTCCGGAATCGGCGAAGGGATGTAGCGCAGCACCAACGCGTCCGTGCCCTTCTGCCGGTAGGCGTGGGCCCGGAAGCGACCGACGTCCGGGATGTCTACGCTGAACTCGCGCGACAGCCCTGATCCGTGGTCACGACGACAGCCGGCGGCGGCCATCAACGTCGAGATCGCGCCGGAGATCAGCGCCTCTTCCACGGGAGGATGCTCGAGCGGCAGGATCTCCCCTTCCACGCGCACCATGGGCGGGACTCCCACGCGCAGATGCACGTCCGAGGCGTGCGCCACCACGGCACCCTTCAGGATGCGCAGCACCACGTCGAAGGTGGACGGGAAGAACTCGACTCCGCTCATCTCCATCATGGCCTCCCGTCGTCCCCGCCATGGACGCTAGGGTTGGCCAGCACACATCCGATGTCGAGGCCTTGGCGCTCGAGCACGACCTGCACGCCTTGGCGCGATTCGAGACCTATCACCACGGGCGCGGCGAGATTGGCGGTGATTGTCGAGCCATCTGCTGGCACGGTCACCACGACCGCCACGGCCACCTCCTCCGGCAGCCCCGCGAGCACCTGAGCGCGCTGAATCGGGTAGTCCGCCATCACCTCCTTGGCGTCGGCGACGAGCAGGCGAATCAGCGGGTTGTCCGCCGAGACTAACGCTCGGAAGGGCGGCAGGCGCGTGTCGAAGTGCGCGTGGTCGGGCTGACGTTCGAGCTCGCAGATCACGAAGCGATGCTGGTCCCGCATACCGAAGAGTCCCTCGGGGAAGTGCAGAATCATCGACTCGTCGAAGTCGTACGACGCCTGGGCGTGGGGCACGGCGCTGCGCTCTTGGCTGGCGCGCAAGATGTCCGCCTCGATGCGGTCTACGAGCTCGCCTCGCAGCACAGCGAGGGATCGCGGCGCGCGAATACCGAGGCGCACTCGTCCGCCCGCGACCTTCACGACCTCGATCTCGATCTCCGTCCCGATGATGATTCGTTCTCCCACACGACGCGTTAGCGTGAGCACATCAGCCTCTCTCTCGTACGTACGGGTTGGGCGATTCTGTTCTGAAGATCATCATCAGCCTCGCTGTACCAAGCCGGCGTATGGCAATTGACTCGCGACTTGGACGGCCGCTTGAAGGGCGAACTGAGCGCGACTCAGGTCCGTATACGCGCGCTCCGTGTCCACGCCGACCAGATCCGTCTGTCCGGTGATCGCGCGATTCTCCACGCGCTCGGCGACGCCGCGAGCCGTCTCGAGGGCGTTCACGTTGGCACCGAGCTGAGCACGCGAGCTGCTGACCTGCTGATAGGCCACGTCGAGGCTGTCGATGGAGCTGCGAATCGTGCCCACGTTGTTGCTGTCGAGCGCGGTCGTCAGCGCGTCGAGGGTGGCGAAGAGATCCGTGCCGCCGCCCATACCGAAGGCGCTCGCCCCGGTCACGCCCGCGTCGACAAAGATGCCCCGCGCTACCTCGAGTTGGCGCACGCGGGCGTCGCCTAGGTAGGCGCCCGAGGCGTCGAAGGGCGCGCTGCCGTCGGCGAATCCCGCGAAGACGTATTGGCCCGCGACCTCCGTGTTCGCGAGGGAACGCACCTGTTCGCGGAGCGCTTCGACTTCGCGCGCGATGTCCGCGCGACCCGAGGCGTCCAGCGTGTCCGAGGCCGCCTGAATGGTCAGCTCCTTTACCCGGCGCAGAACGGAGCCCACCTGACCCAGAGCGGCGTCCGAGGCTTCGTTGGTCGTGAGACCAGCGCCCACAGCCCGTTGATGCGCCTTCGCGCGCACCTCGCGCGATCGCTCACGCCGAGCCAAGGCGGTAGCGGTCGGATCGTCCGAGGGCTTGAGCACGCGCTTGCCCGTGACGGCTTGCTCTTGGCGCTTCAGCAGCTCGGCACGCGAGCGAGTCACGTGCGCGATGTTGGAGTCGAAGATGGCTGCGTCGCTGACTCGCATACTACCTCTTGAGGTTCATCAGCTCACCGAGCATCTCATTGGCGGTCTGCACCACTTTGAGCGACGCTTGGTAGCCGCGTTGAAAGCGCATCAAGGAGACCATCTCCTCGTCGGTAGAGACGCCGCTGACGGACTCGCGCAGAGAGTCGAGTTGGGCGCGTACGGCCTCGGCCTGATCCTGGTCGACGAGGGCGCTCTGAACGTCGCTCCCGGAGGTCGCTAGCAGCGCGGCGAAGCCCTCTCCGAGGGTGGCCGTCCCGCCGAGGGCCAGGTCCTGATCGGCGACGGCGAGCAAGGCGAGGGCGCCGATGTTGTCGCCCGGCATGGCGGCGGCGTCGCCCGCGGCGGCGAGGGCATCGGCATTGCCCGCGACGTCGACGCTCAGGCTGAAGTTCTGAGCCGCACCGGGGACCGTGGCCACGGGCGTGAAGAGGTTGCGCGCCCCGACCCCGTCGAGTCCGAAGCCCGCGTTGTGGGCGGTATTGTAGCCCGCGGCCGTGTCGAAGGCCAGCTGGTCGAGGGAGTCCCGGGCGGTGGTCAGGCCGCCGTCACGCGCGGCGATCAGACCCCCGATGCTGCCGCTGGTGATCAAGCTGCCGATGTCGCGGGGAGCGCCCGCGACCACCTGCTGGATCAGCATGTCTCCGCTGGTCGCGTCGGTCACCGTGGTGAGCGGATGTGCCGTTCCGTCGGGTGAGACGAGGGGCAGTGAGCCGGCGAGCAGCAAGCTGATCTGGCCGTTCTCTTCGGGGATGACCTTCACGGGTACGAAGTTCGCGACCTGGCGTACCAACTGATCGCGTTTGTCGCGCAGGTCACTCGCCTCTTGTCCGCTCACCTCAGCCTTGGAGATCTTTCTCCCGAGATCTGCGATCTGCTCAATCTGAGAGTTGACCTGACCTACCTGCTTGGCGATGCGCTCGTTGACGTCTGCACGAGCCGTGGCGAGGTCGTCGCCAGCGCGATTGAAGGCTTGGGC
Source organism: Deltaproteobacteria bacterium (assembly GCA_013151775.1). GTDB lineage: Bacteria > Myxococcota_A > Polyangia > Polyangiales > Houyiibacteriaceae > JAADHO01. The sequence goes on from JAADHO010000261.1 coordinate 6,079, forward strand.
CATCTGCTCGGCACGGGCCAAGACGGTCACGCGCGCTCCCGGCTCGGCGGGGTAGCTCGAGAGGTCGCCGAGGGCCGTGGTCAGCGCGTCCATCGCGTCGCCGAGGTTCCCGGCGGCGTCGCTGAAGGTTGCGTCGAGGATCGAGAGGGCGCTCGCCCGGGCGTCCGCCTCTCCCGAGGACGAGCTGCCTCCGAGCACGCGGCGCTCGAGGAACTGATCGATCACTCGACGCTGCCCGTTGGCGCGTGCGCCCAAGCCGAAGCCCGGTGGACCCTCGATGGGTTCGAGCTGAGCCATCCTGCGCGAGTAGCCCACGGTGTTGACGTTGGAGGCGTTGTTGGACGCTACCCCCGAGGCGTAGCCCTGCGCCGTCATGCCGTTGGCGCCCACGCCCAATATGCCGAAGAGGCTCACGTCTCAGCCTCGTGCCCGGGTGATCTGAAGGCCCGCGTCCTCGCGCGCCACGCCGCCGCGCCCATAGGTCGAGGCGCCGACGCCCGCGATGGCACCGAAGAGCGCCACGAGGTGACGGAGCAGCTCGATGTTCTCCGCGGCTGTCTCCGCCAAAGCGTCGCGCTCCTCGAGCTCGATTCCCTGATCGCCCATGGCCTCCACGAGCAGCTTCTTCTGCGCTTGGAGCTCGATCAGCGTGTCGAGATCGGCGCGCCGCGCGGCCTCACGCTCGAGCTCGAGCAGCTCCCAGAACCTGCGCGCCGGAGCGTTCATTCGAGCTCCTCCGCGAGCATGCGCTCTGCCACTGCGTCGGCGTCTACCTCGAAGCTGCCGTCTGCGATGGCGTCCCGTAGGCGTTCGATACGTTGCGCGTCCGGCTCCTCCGGGCGACGGGCCGCGTGAAGGGCGCGCGCGCCCCTCGAGACCTGCACCCGAGCGGCGCCACCTCGGGCGACCTTGGATGGGGTTGTCTTCTCGCCGGACACCTCGGGAGTCTTGCTCCCATGAGCCTTGCCAGGGCGGTGCTTTCGGTCGGTCTTCATAGCGCTTTGGGATTGTGTGCTCGGAACCTTCATGGTTCACCTTTCACACGTCCAAACGGACGCAGGGCCTTAGATCTTGAGGGTTTCGTTGGCATAATCATTCGTCCCTGCTCGAGGGCCCCGCGCGCAAGGAGAGCGGCACCTCGGGAGCCTCTCCTTGGCGAGGCGCGGCGAGCTCGATGATCTCGATGCGGCCGAGTCCCCCGCGGACGTTCTCACCGCCGGGGTTGCCGCGCACATTCCAGGTGCGGCGGGTTAGGTGACGGGCGCCATCTCGGCGTGCCTCCCAACCGTCGAAGACGACGCGGCGAACCTCTCCGCCCTCGCTGTAGTCGACCTGATGGATGCGCTCGACGACGCCCATATGTCCGGCGTGTCCGTCGCTTCCGCTGGCCGTCAGCATGAAGGCGCGACGTCCGCTCGAGACCGCCGCCTCGAGGCTCTCGGCGCTCTCCCCCGTGGCCACTCGACCCCAACGGCCGCGCAGGCTGCCATCGGCGGCGTCGGCCGCGAGGCTGTCCGGGCTCGGATATGAGAAGCCGTGGCTGCGTGGTGTGAGCGGAACCGAGAAGCCCGCGCGACGAGCCATCTCGAGGGCGAAGAGGTTGCATTTGTAGTAGCCGCGGTAGCCGGCCGCGTCCTGTACGTTGAAGCGGGCGACGCCGCCGGGCACCTGAGCCGTGAAGTCGCTGCGCATATCCTCGGGAGTCAGGCGGCCCTCACGCGACCAGTGCTCGGCCGAGCCCGGCGCGAGCATCTCCCGCGCCACCTCTTGGAGTCGCCCGGCGGCTCCCTCGAGTCCGTCACCCGTGGCGGGCTCGGGTGCGGGACGAGGACCACGAGGGCGGAGCGCCGTGAGCTCGGTGGAGGCCTGCACCGGTGACGCGGTGTCGACCCCGAAGGCACGCATCAAGGTGTCGCGCAGACCGATGCCGCCGTCGCGAGCCACCTGACCGGCCACCGCCTCGTCCACCATGGAGAGGTAGGTGTCGCTCCCCGGAGCGTCACCGAGTAGGCCCCCTTGTACGGTCTGGCGCATGGTCTTCCACAGCTGCTGGATCAAGATCCCCTCGAACTGTTCCGCGGCGCGTGCGGCGCCCAGGTCTCCAGTGCTCGCCTCACGCTGAGCCGCGTCGATGCGCTCGGATGCGCGATCGAGTTGTGCCAGCTGCGGCATCTGGAGAGGAAGGCTCATTGCAAACGAATCTCCGCTTGAAGGGCGCCGGCGGTGCGCAGCGCTTGGAAGATGCTGATCAGGTCACGGGGCCCGGCACCGACGGCGTTCAGCGCGGTGACGACGTCAGCCAAGGTGGCAGATGCGGGTACATGGGCGATGGGTCCACCTCGCACCTCCGCGCGCACGTCGGATTGGGGCACGACGACCGTGTCGCCTCCGGCGAGGGCCGAGGGCTGCGAGACCGCGGGTGTCTCCGAGATCTCGATGCTCAAGCCGCCTTGGGCGATCGCCACTTCGCTGATGGTGACGTTGGTGCCGAGCACCACCGTGCCCGTGCGCTCGTCGATCACCACGCGGGCGGGTGCATCCGGCTGCACCTGCAGCAGCTCGACCTGCGCGAGCAGACGCACGGGATCGCCCACCAAGCGCGGCGGCACGTGCAGGCGAATGGTCCCCGCGTCGACGGCCCAGGCCACCTCGTCTCCGAAGTGTGCGTTGACGGCCTCGACGATGCGCGAGGCGGTGACGAAGCTCGGCATGTGCAGCGAGAGTTCGATGTTCTCGCCGCTTAGGTCCGCCATGCGCACCTCACGCTCTACGATGCCCCCGGCGGGCACGCGCCCAGCCGTGACGTGGTTCAAGTTGACGGAGCTGCCGCTCCTCCCGCTAGCGGAGTACCCACCGACGATCACGGCGCCCTGGGCTACTGCGTAGACCTCTCGGTCCGCTCCGTAGAGGGGCGTCTGCACCAGCGTCCCACCGAGCAGGCTGCGCGCGTTTCCGAGGGATGACACCGTCACGTCGATGCGCATGCCCGCGTCGGCGTCGTGACCCAGAGTCGCGGTGACCATCACCGCCGCCGCGTTGCGCGTCTGGATCGCTCGGGGATCCACGGTTGCGCCCAGGCGCCGCAGCATCGCCGCCGTGCTCTGGACGGTGAAGCGCGACTGGCCCGTGTCGCCCGTGTTGTTCAGGCCGACGACCAGACCATAGCCCACCAGTTGGTTGTCACGCACGCCGCGGACCGCCACCAGCTCTTGAATGCGCGCTGCATGCGCCGGAGTCGGCAGCAGGCCAGTCACGGCGAGCGCGAGCGCCAAGGGCGAGATCCACTTCGCCGGTCCGCGTTTCTCGTTCAAAATGGCCTCACCTTCGAAAGGACCCTTCCGAGCCACCCTTGTTCTTGTGCGTCCGTGACGCTGCCACGACCGCTGAACTCGATCTGCGCGTCTGCCACCAAGCTCGAGCGCACGGAGTTGTCCTGCTCGATGTCCTCTGGGCGAATCACTCCGCTGATGTAGATGTGCAGCTCCTCGTCGTTCACCAAGATCACCTTGGAGCCTTCGACGAAGAGATCGTGATTCGGAAGCTGCCGCTTCACGCGCACCGCGATCACCCCTCGAGCGCGGCTGAGGCGCTTCGTGCGACCGGATCCGTCCATGCTCGAGTCGCTCATCAAGCTCAGGAGCTGACTCGGGTCGATGTCGGGCTGTGAGCGCACCAACGCGGACATGAAGCCGAAGAGGTTCGGCATGCCGAAGGACTCGTCCGCCTGATGCGAGAGCTTGGTCGAGGCGTTGCCGCTGGCGTCCGCCGTCTCGTCGATGCGCACCGTGACCAGATCGCCGACGCGCGTGGCACGGAAGTCCGCGAAGAGCCCGCGGCTCGAGTCCTGCCAAAGGGACCCCCCGCTCACGGCGGACGGCGCCGACTGATAGTCTCCGGCCTCGTAGTTGCGCTGCCTCGGGGTGTAGGGGTGGATATGCCTCGGCGCGCAGGCGGCCACGACGATCAGGGTCGGCAGCAAGGACCAGAGGGTGAGACGCAGCATCCTCATCGCAGGATCTCCACGGTATGTGCGTCGAGCACGCGAGCCTGAACCGAGCCGCGAGTGAGACTGTTTCGCACCCGGATCACGTCTCCCACGCGTCCCACCTGACGCGCCTCACCGGGAGCCGATGCGCGTACGTTGCCGACGACCACTACGATGCGCACGCGAGCGCCCGGCTGAATCGCAGGCTCGGGACAGCTCACCTGTACGCGCACCTGAACCGTCCGCTGTCGCGATCCCACGGTAAGCCGCACGATCCCCGAGACGCTCCCACTGCGTCGCGGCGCCGTGACGTGGGTCTCGACCGATACCTCACCCTGCGGCAGGGTGATCCGAGAAGAGAGCGAGAGACTCTCGACGCTGCACGGAGAGAGGGCGTCCACCAGGCTCGGCTCCACGATCTCCCGCAGCTCGTCTTCACTCAGCTCGTGCACCTCGCGCCGGATCACGACACGGCGCGGGATCGCCAGCCCGCGCGCGTCACGTCCAGCGGCTGCGAGGGCGGCCAGTACGTCGCTGCGCCGGATCGTGCGGCTGCTTCCGGGAGGCGGCGCCGGAGCGATCTCGAGGGCGCCGAGGGCCGTGCCGTCGAGCACGGGCAAGACCTCCGAGAGCAGCACAGACTCCTGCGCCGAGGCGACTCTCGGGCCGAAGGACGCGCAGAGAATGAGCAGCGTGGAGAAGAAGAGGAGGGCGGGTTTCATGGCTTGTCTGGAGTTGGGGGTGAACATCACGTGGACCTCGTGTGCATCAGCGCTGGGTGATTCTGCGCAGCATCTCGTCTGCCGCTTCGATCACCTTCTGGTTTGTCTCGTAAGCGCGTTGGCTGGTGATCAGGTCGATCATCTCGTTGACGACCTCGACGTTGGAGCCTTCGAGGTAGCCCTGGGAGACCGAGCCAAGACCCTGATTGTCGGGGTTGTCCAGCAGAGGCTCGCCGCTCGCGTTCGTGGGCATGAAGAGGCTGCGCCCGATGGCCTCGAGGCCTTCGGGGTTGGCGAAGAGAGCGAGCTGAATCTGGCCGATCTCCTGTGATGTCGTCTGTCCCGGCGTGGTCACGCTGACGAGGCCATCTTGCGAGATGGTGATGTTCGTGGCGTCCACGGGGATGGTGACGCTCGGCTCGAGAGGAAAACCATCGACGGAGATCAGCTGCCCTTGGTCATCTCGCTTGAAGTTTCCGGCGCGCGTGTAGGCGATCTGCCCATCGGGCCGCGTCAGCTGAAAGAACCCTTGCCCTTCAATCGCGATGTCGAGCGGTCCTCCGGTCTGAGCCAACGCACCTTCAGAGTGAATGAACGTGGTGGAGACCGTGCGAGTTCCCTGTCCAACCTGGATTCCCGTTGGCACGGTCGCGCCGTTCACTGTCTGACCACCTGCACGACGATCTGTCTGATAGAGAAGATCCTGAAACTCGGCGCGCTGACGCCGGAATCCCGTCGTGTTGACGTTGGCCATGTTGTTGGCCGTGACGTCGATGCGAGTTTGCATCGCGATCATCCCCGTGGCGGCTGTGTTGAGTGCTTTGAGCATACTTCTTCTCCTAAACCTTTGGCTCAGCCTCGACCGGCGAGGTCTCGGGCGCTGCGGTTGTCGAGCTGCCGAAATGTGTCGATGACCTTCTGAAACGCCTCGAAAGAGCGAGTGACCGTGATCATCTCGATGAGGCCGGCCACGGCGTTGATGTTCGAGCCTTCGAGGTAGCCCTGCTGCACCTCGGTGTCCGCCGTGTCCTCGGCCCGCTGGGCTGTGAAGAGAGTGCGGCCCTCCTTCTGCGCTTCGGTCAGATTCACCAAACGCAGCTGGCCCACGGAGGTGCCGTCCGCGCGCACCGTGCCATCGACACCGATGCTGATCTCGCGTGTGCTGCGCGGGATTCGAATCTCCACCGGCTCGGGCTGTGAGGGATCCTCCGGTCGGCCCATCACCGCGAGCCCCTCACGCGTCCGGAGCACGCCGTCGGCGTCGGTCACGAAGTTGCCCGCGCGGGTGTAGCGGTCGCCTTGGGCACCACGCACGACGAAGAAGCCGTCGCCGCTGAGCGCGAGGTCGAGGCTACCGCCCGTCTGCTCGAGCGCGCCCGGCGCGTCACTGGTCGCGATCTGCGAGATCTGGGAGAAGCGCAGCGCGTCGGGCGCGGGGCCGTCCGTGCCCGCCTGAGAGAGCGCCTCGCGGAAGGCGACCCGGTCGGCGCGAAAGCCCACCGTGTTGACGTTCGCCACGTTGTTCGCGACCACGTCGAGGCTGCGCGCCTGCCCGATGGCGCCACTCAAGGCGGCGTAGATTCCGTCGCTCATGTGCGGCTCCGTGTGTTGCGCCCGATGCGCCCGGCGCGGCGCCGCTTGGGCTCCGCCACGCCCATGGAGGCGCGCAGTCGAGCCGCCGCCTCACCCAAGATCTGACACACGCGACCTTCCGTCACGCCCAGGATTTCGCCAATCTCGGCCTGCGTGCACTCCTCCTGATAGTAGAGGCCGAGCACCTTTTGGGTGCGCTCGGGCAGCTTGCGAATGGCGCCGGCGAGCTCTTGCTTCAGCTCAGCTCGCGAGAGGATCGACGCTGGATCATCCCAAGTGCCGGCGACCTGATCGGGATCCACCTGTCCGAGGCGGCCGAGGGCCGGTCCGTGAGCCAGGTTCTCCGTCAGCTTCTGATAGTCCGCGAGCGACATCTCGAGCCTGTCGGCGACCTGCTGCTCCTCGGGCGGATGGCCCAGCTCGTGGGTGAGGTTGCGCATGGCCTTGGTCACCTCGGCCATGCGGCGCCGACCGTGGCGCGTCATCTGATCCGCGGAGCGCAGCTGATCCAGGATCGCCCCGCGAATGCGCGCCTCGGCGTAGGGCTCGAAGCGCGGGTAGCGGCTCGGATCATAGGCCCGCGCGGCCTTCAGCAGACCTTCGTTGCCAGCGCCGATCAGATCGCCCACGTCGACGCTCGGTGGCAGACGACGGATCATGCGAAACGCCAGGCGACGCACGATGGGCAGGGCTCGGGTGATGAGCTCATCGCGGTCGACGCTCTCGGCTTGGGCGGGTGGGGTTTTGGCTGTCAGCATGTTTCTCTCGGCGCGGTCTGGGGCAGCAGGCGGCGTGTGATGGCCTCGAGGGCGCGGCTCGCGGGGCAACGAGGGGACGCGAGGAGGAAGGGCTCGCCGCTGCGCACGGCGTCATTCACGGCTTCGTCCCGGGGTACGGCCCCGAGGTAGTCGAGCTTCAAGGTGAGGAAGCGGCGCACGATGGCGTCGAGGTTCTCGTGCAACTCGGCGCCCTCCACTTCGGAGTTCACTTGGTTGGCGACGAGCTGCACACGGTCCACACCGCTACGTCGATGCAAGACCTTGGCCATCGCGTAGGCGTCACGCAGCGCCGTGGGATCAGGCGTGGTCACGAGCACGACTTCGTCTGCATGCGAGGCAAAAGCCACCGCGTTGCCTCCGATGCCCGCGCCCGTGTCGATCAGCAGAACGTCAAATTCCGCCGCAACATCGGAGACAGCGTCAAGGAGTCGACGCCTCTCGGGAGGTGGCAGGTTCGCCATGTCGTAGCGACCGGGGCAGGCGGGCACGAGCTTCACCCCGAGGGGTCCCTCCACGAGCACGTCGCGCATGCTCTGTTTGCCCTCGAGCACGTCGCGCAGATCCGCCTCGGGACGCACACCGAAGGCGAGGTCCATGCTAGCGAGGCCGAGGTCCGCGTCGAGCACGAGGACCGAGAGACCCGCCCGCGCGAAGCCCACGGCGAGGTTGGCGGACACCTGGGTCTTGCCCACTCCGCCCTTGCCGCTGGTCACGGCGATGGTGCGCCGCTCGCCCTGGTAGCTGCGGCGGCGGAAGGGGATCACGCGTCCGCCTCGGGGCGTCTGGGCGCGCAGGCCGTCGGCCTGATTCGACAGATGAATCACGAGCGCTCCAGCCTCTCGCCGATCAGCAGTGAGGCCACGCGTTCGGGGGACGCGACCTCGATGTCCTCGGGCACGCGTTGGCCCGTCGTGAAGTACGTGAGGGGCAGGCCGGCCATCACCTGTGCGCCGATGATGCCGCCGTGATGCACGGCCTCGTCGAGCTTGGTGATCAGCAGCTTCCGTGGCCTCACCACCGTGTGCTGTTCGATCATGACGCGCAGCTCCGAGTGGCCCGTGGCGGCAGCGACGCAGAGCTGAACCTCGACGGCCTCTTGTGCGCCGTGGAGAGTCTCCGCCGTGCGCCGGGTGGCGTCCGTATCACACGGCGAGCGTCCCGCCGTGTCGACCAGGATCAGGTCCGCGTCGGCCAAGCGCCGCAAGGCCACCTCGAAGCTGCGCGCGTCGTGGGCGACCTCCATGGGGATGCCGATCAGGTCGGCGTAGCGTCCGAGCTGCTCCGCGCCGGCGATACGGTAGTCGTCGACGCTGATCAGCCCGACGCGCCTGTGCTCGACAAGGGAGGCCTTCGCCGCGAGCTTGGCCAGCGTGGTGGTCTTGCCCACGCCCGTAGGTCCGACGAGGGCGGCCACGCGGGCGCCGCCCTGGGCCAGCGCCGGGGCGAAGATCATCTCGCGCCGGAGCACTTCGACCAGCGCGTCTCGAGCGACGGAGAGGGAAGGCGGCGCGCCACCGTGAGCGCGCGCCACGGCGCGTCCCAAGGTGTTGGCGGCGGCTGCGGGGACGCCCACGCGCTCGAGCTTGCGTGTCAGCAGCCTCTGGCCGTCCGTGTGCACGCCAAACTTGGTGGTGGGGATCGGCGCGCCCGGCGGCAGCGCCCGAAGCTCCACCTCACGCTTGCCCGTGTGGGCGTTCTCGAGCTCCCTCGAGCTCAGAATTACAGCGTCGCCTCCGAGCTCTGCTTTGACACGGGCCAGAGCCTGATCGAATCGGGGTGCGCGGTAGATCCGTTCTTGCATCGCGTTCTTCCTGTCTTAGGCGGTGACCACGCCGAGGGTCTTGACGGTCGTCTTGGGATCGATCTCCCGGAAGGAGAGGACACTGAGGCCGGGGATACGGCGGCTGAGGAAGCCGCGGACCACGCGCCGCACATCCGGGGCGCAGAGGATCAGTGGCGGAGTGGTGACGCCCGCGAAGGAGCGCGCGGCGGAGTCCAAGGAGGAGAGCAGTCGCTGGGCCGATCCACCGTCGGGGCCGCCATCGCGGAAGGCGTCCTCGCCACGGGGATCGAGCACCAGAGCCGCGACCTTCCCGTCCTCGCCTCGGAAGCGCGAGGTGATCTGTCGGGCCAGGCGCGCGCGCACCTTCTCCACCAAGGCGGTCGTGTCCTTGGTCTCGCGAGCGGAGTCAGCCAGGGACTCCAGGATCGTGCGCAGGTCACGCACGGACACGCCCTCCTCGAGCAAACCACGCATCACGGCGATCACCTCACCGAGGCTGAGCAGGTTCGGGATCAGCTCGTCCACCACCCGCGGCTCACGACGCGCGAAGAGGTCGAGCAGCTCTTGCGCCTCGGTGCGACCGAGGAGATCCGGCGCGGCGCCACGGATCAGCTCCGTGAGATGAGTGGCGGCGACCGTCGCGGGATCGACCACCGTGTAGCCGAGCATCTCGGCGCGGTCGCGATCGGCCTCGCGCACCCAGCGGGCAGGCAGGCCGAAGGCGGGCTCGTTCACCTGCTCGCCTTCGATGGGCGGCAGGGAGCCCGTGGGATCCATCGCCAAGAGGCGGCCGATGCGCAGGGAACCTTGGCCCAACTCGTTGCCCGAGAGCAGCAGGCGGTAGCTGTTCGAGGACAGGGCGAGGTTGTCGCGGATGTGCACCGAGGGCACGATGATGCCGAGCTCCGAGGCCAAGTTTCGGCGGATGGCGGCGATGCGCTCGACCAGATCACCGCCGCTAGTGGCGTCGACCAAGGGCACGAGGTCGAAGCCCACCTCGAGCTCGAGCAGGTCCACCTCGAGCATCTCCTCGATGCGCGCGCGATCGCTGGGCGCGGCTTCGTCCTGCGGTTCGTCGGCGACCTCGTCCTGCTGTGACGCCTGTGAGGTCTTGGCGATTCGCGCGGCGTAGGCGATGCCCCCGGCGAGGGCGAAGAACGGGATCGCGGGCATTCCCGGCATGAGACCGACGGCCGCGAGGATGCCCGAGGAGGCGTAGAGGGCTTTGTACTGCGCGCCCAGCTGATCGACCAAGGCCGTAGCGAGGGCCGCACCCGAGGCCGCGCGCGTCACCACCACGCCCGCCGCGACCGAGACGACGAGCGCTGGGATCTGCGACGCGAGCCCGTCGCCGACCGTGAGCACGGTGTAGGTGCTGGTGGCATCGCCGATGGACATGTCCTGCTGCACCACGCCGACGATGATGCCCACGACGATGTTGATGCCCGTCATGATCAGGCCAGCGATGGCGTCACCACGCACGAACTTGGACGCGCCGTCCATGGCGCCGAAGAAGTCGGCCTCGCGCTCCACCTCGCTGCGCCGCGCCTTGGCCTGCTCCTGCGTCATGGCGCCGGCCGCTAGGTCCGCGTCGATGCTCATCTGCTTGCCGGGCAAGGCGTCCAAGGTGAAGCGCGCGCTGACCTCGGCCACGCGCCCCGCGCCCTTGGTGATCACCACGAAGTTGATCACGACGAGCAGCATGAAGACGGCAGCGCCGACCACGTAGTTTCCTCCGACGACGAACTCGCCGAAGCTCTGGATCACGTGTCCCGCGGCGGCGGTGCCCTCGGAGCCATGGAGCAGGATCAGACGCGTGGAGGCGACGTTCAGCGCGAGGCGCAGCAAGGTGGCGAAGAGCAAGATGGTCGGGAAGCTCGAGAGCTCGAGGGGCTTCACCATGTGGATCGCCGTCAGCATCAACGTGACGGCCAAGGCGATGGAGCACGCGAGCAGCAGGTCGAGCATCATCGGCGGCAGCGGCACCACCATCAGCAGCACGATGCCCACGAGCAGCACCGGCACCACCGCCACCATGCGAGCTCCGCTGACGGACTTGGCGACGGCGCTCATCGCGCGTCTCCGGCGACACCGAGCAGCCGCCTACGCAGGCCGAGGACGTGGGCGATGACCTGCGCCGCGGCGGCGTAGAGCTCGAGGGGAATGGGCGCGCCGAGCTTGCCGTCGCGATAGAGAGCGCGCGCCAGCGGGCGGTTCTCGACGATCGGCACGCCGTGCTTGCGCGCCTTCTTGCGCATCTCCATGGCGGCGCCGTCCACGGCCTTGGCGATCATCATGGGCGCCGCGTCCTCGCCCGGCTCGTAGCGCAAGGCGATGGAGATGTGCGTAGGGTTGGCGATCAGGACGGTCGCCTGGCTGATGTCGCCCACGGAGCGCGCCATCGCCAGCTCACGAGCCTTGCGACGACGCTGCGCCTTGAGACGCGGATCGCCCTCCTCCTGCTTGTGCTCGTCCTTGACGTCCTGCTTGGACATCTTGGCGTCTTCGAGGAATTTCCGTCGCGCGAGCCAGTAGTCGAAGGCGGCGATGCTCGCGAAGCAGATCACGCCGTAGGTGGCGACGTGCACCATGACCCCGGCCACGGCGCCGGCGCCGGCGATCGGCGAGCTGGAGGCGAGGCCCACGAAGACGGGGAAGGAGTCGTCGACGACGTTGTAGATGACGGCCGCGATGGCGCCCATCTTCATCACCTGCTTGAGCAGCTCGAGCCCGCTCTCCTTGCCGGGGATGATCTTCTTGAGCTGTGGGATGGGGTTGAAGCGGTCGGGCTTGATGGCCAGGAGCGAGAGCTTGAAGAGCCCACCGGTCTGGGCGACGCCCGCGATGGCCCCGGCGACGCTGGCCACGATGAGCACGGGCGCGAGGGACGTGAGCAGCGGCGGCAGGAAGGCGCGCAGGGCCAGGGCCGGTCCCTGACGATCCTGAAACGTGAGCGTCCGAGTGGCGAAGGCGAACACGCCCTGCATGACGGCGTGCCCCGAGAGGGCGACGGTCACGCTCACGGCCATGATCACGGCCGCCGAGCCCACATCCTGGCTCTTGGCGATCTGCCCCTCGTCGCGCATCTTCTCCTTCTTGCGCGGCGTCGCCTCCTCAGTCTGTTGTGCCTTGTCCTGCTCGGACATCAGCGCCACCCGCCGGCAGACAAAATCGCGACGAGGGCCGTCAAGCCTCCGTCGCTCGGGGAC
>JAADHO010000088.1 GCA_013151775.1 Deltaproteobacteria bacterium
TTCACCACCATGGACGGCCCCGCACGCTTGCTCGAGAATCGCAGCGCGACGGGTGGCGCCGTGGAGATCCGCCTCGAGCCGAGCGCGCTGGCCTGCGGATCCATCGTGCGCGCCACGGTCGCGTCGACGTCGAAGCGCCGCGACGCCCTCTGCGCACGCAGCTACCTCGCGGGCGCCCCCCCTCGCGTGCGCTTTGGTCTCGGCACGCAGACACGCATCGGCGGTCTCGAGGTGCAGTGGGCGGATGGCGTGCGCACCCGACTCCCCGCCCTGGAGGCCGGCGACACGCTCGTCGCGAGGCGCTGCGCGCAGCTGGAGGAGTGCAGTCCTGCCTCTTCCCCTCCCTGCTTCTGCGTGGAGGTGGTCGTTCAGGACGCATGCTCCGTGAGTCGCGGCCCCTCTTCCGGCTGGCCCGTGCTTCTTCTGCTGGTGTTTCCGTGGGCCTCGCGCCGCCTCCGCGTGGCGCGCTGATCGACCTATGCCCGCTTCTGCTGCGGTCTGCTAGGATCCCTCGCAGCTTCAACTCACGCGGGGCGAGGCCCCGAGAGGAAACGCAGACATGGCTGAACTGATCTCGCGGATCGCCGCCCTTCAGGACAAAGAGACCTACCGAGACCTGCATTGGGAGGGCTCCTTCGAGGACTACCTGAAGATCGTCCGCGAGCGCCCGACGGTGACGCGGAACGCCTTTCAGCGCCTCTACGACATGGTCGTCAGCTTCGGTGAAGAGGAGTACGTCGACAACAAGAAGAAGCTCGTGCGCTATCCCTTCTTCTCCGACCCGATGGAAGGCGGCAAGGACGGCATCTTCGGTCTCGACATCCCCCTGATGCGCTTGGTGCACGTGCTGCGCGCGGCGGCCCAAGGCTACGGCCCCGAGAAGCGCATCATCCTGCTGCACGGCCCCGTGGGTTCGTCCAAGAGCACCATCGCGAGGCTCTTGAAGAAGGGCGCCGAGCGCTACAGCCGCACGCCCGAGGGCTCGCTCTACACCTTCTCGTGGGTGAACCTCGAGGGCACCGGGCTCGCTGGCGCGGACGACCACTTCCCCTGCCCGATGCACGAGGAGCCGCTCACTCTGATCCCGCTCGACTGGCGCGAGAAGGCCATCGCCGAGCTCAAGCTCGGAGACGACCACCATCGCGTGCAGATCAAGGGCGACCTCGACCCCGCGTGTCGCTTCATCTTCCAAGGTCTGATGGAGCGCCACGACGGCGACTGGTCGAAGATCGTGAACGATCACATCCGCGTGAAGCGCCTGATCCTCAGCGAGCAGGATCGCATCGGCATCGGCACCTTTCAGCCCAAGGACGAGAAGAACCAGGACTCCACGGAGCTCACGGGCGACATCAACTACCGGAAGATCGCCGAGTTCGGCTCCGACTCCGATCCGCGCGCCTTCAACTTCGACGGCGAGTTCAACATCGCCAACCGCGGCATCGTGGAATTCGTCGAGGTGCTCAAGCTCGACGTGGCCTTCCTCTACGACCTCCTCGGCGCCACGCAGGAGCACAAGGTCAAGCCCAAGAAGTTCGCGCAGACCGACATCGACGAGGTGATCATCGGTCACACGAACGAGGCCGAGTATCGCAAGCTCCTGAACAACGAGTTCATGGAGGCGCTCCGGGACCGCACGATCAAGATCGACATCCCCTACATCACGAAGCTGTCGGAGGAGATCAAGATCTACCAGAAGGACTTCAGCGCCGGGCGCCTGCGCGGCAAGCACGTCGCGCCGCATACGCTCGAGGTCGCGGCCATGTGGGCGGTCCTGACGCGCCTCGAGCCGCCGAAGAAGCACGAGCTGACCGTGCTCCAGAAGATGAAGCTCTACGATGGCAAGGTGCTGCCCGGCTACACGCAGGACAACGTGAAGGAGCTGCGCAAAGAGACCACGCGCGAAGGTCTGGACGGAGTCTCCCCGCGCTTCGTGCAGGACAAGATCAGCAACGCCCTCGTGCGCGAAGGCTCCGAGGGATACATCAACCCCTTCATGGTGATGAACGAGCTCGAGAAGGGCTTGTCGAATCACTCTCTGATCAGCGGCGAGGAAGACCGAAAGAACTACACGGAGCTGATCGGTGTCGTGAAGAGCGAGTACGAGGAGATGGTGAAGAACGAGGTGCAGCGCGCCATCAGCGCGGATGAGGCGGCCATCGCGCGCCTCTGTGCCAACTACATCGACAACGTGCGCGCCTTCACTCTGAAGGAGAAGGTGAAGAACAAGTACACGGGGCGCGACGAGGACGCGGACGAGAGGCTGATGCGGTCGATCGAGGAGAAGATCGACATCTCGGACGCGCGCAAGGAGGACTTCCGACGCGAGATCATGAACTACATCGGAGCCATGGCCATCGAAGGCAAGAAGTTCACCTACGAGACGAACGATCGCCTGCGACGCGCCCTCGAGATGAAGCTCTTCGAAGATCAGAAGGACTCGATCAAGCTCTCGAGCTTCGTCTCCAACGTGATCGACAAAGAGACGCAGGACAAGATCGACATCATCAAGGGTCGGTTGATCAAATACTACGGCTACAACGAGGCCTCGGCCACGGATGTGCTCAGCTTCGTCGCGAGCATCTTCGCCCGCGGCGACGTGAAGCAGTAGATGCTCAGGGCAAAGGGGTCGACACTGCGCCGGCTGCGCCTAGCGGGAGCGCTCCTGCTCGCGAGCTGTGGAGGCGGCGAAGTCAGCGAAGTCGGCTACACCCCGCCGCCGCCCTTCGTGCCGAGCCCGCTCGAGGACCTCGCGGCGCACGTGGACCCGATGATCGGCACCGCTGGCCAAGGCAACGTGATCCCGGGCGTGCTCGTGCCCCACGGCATGCTGCGCGTCTCGCCCAACACCTTGAACGAGGGCGCGAGCATCGATCCCTACCGCTACGAGGCCGACCGCATCGCGGGCTTCACCCACACCAATCTCGAGGGACCTGGCGGCTCGGGCAACGGCTACAGCCAGATCCTGCTGATGCCCGGCGCGGGCGCCTTCGATCCGGAGAACAGCTCTTCGGCCTTCTCCCACGATCGCGAGCAGGCGGAGCCCGGCTACTACCGAGTGCACCTCGACGACGCAAGGGTCGACGTGGAGCTAGCGGCGGGCGCGCGCGCGGCCATTCACCGCTACACCTTCGACGAGGCGGGACCGGCGCATCTGCTCTTCGACGTCGGACACTCCCAAGGGCGCAGCCTCGCTGGCGACGTTCGTGTGGTGGGTGACGACGTCGTCGAGGGCCACGGGCAGTACGACGTTCACCCCGTGGTGAGCTTCGTGCTGCGCCGCGCGGGCTCCACCGCCATCAGCGACGTCTACTTCTACGCCAAGCTCTCGCAGCCCTTCACGCGCTTCGGCACGCTCTCGGATGGGGTCGTCAGCGAGGGCTCGCGCGAGACGCAGGGCGCCAAGAGTGGCGCCTATGTCGAGCTCGACGTCGAGGCGGGCGCTGCCCTCGAGCTGCGCATCGGCATCTCCCTGATCAGCACGCGGCAAGCGCGCGCAAATCTCGAAGCCGATGTGGGCGACGCGAGCTTCGAGGAGCTGCGCGCGAGCACGCGTCAGCTCTGGAACGAGAAGCTCAACCGCATCCGCATCGACGCGGACGACGACGTGACGACGATGTTCTACACGGCGCTCTATCACTCGATGTTTCAGCCCGCGAACTACACGGAGGCGAACGGTCGCGCCGTGGTCTCCGCGAGCGGTGAGCATCGCGAGATCGATCTCGGCGGGCGACCCTTCTACACCGACGATTGGTGCATGTGGGACACCTACCGCACGCTGCATCCGCTGGGAACATTGATCGAGCCAGAGATCCGCAGCGACGTGGTGCGCTCCATGCTCCTGATCTACGAAGAGGGCGGCTGGCTGCCGAAGTGCTCGTGGAACGCCACCGGCTACTCGCGGGTGATGACGGGCAACGACGCCATCCCGATCATCGTCGACGCCTGGCAGAAGGGGCTGCGTGACTTCGACGCGGACGTGGCCATGGACGCCATGCGCAAGGCGTCCTTCGAAGACGTGCCCGAGAACATCGAAGGCTTGTGTGGCTACTTCGGGTTGGGCGTGCCGCCCGAGTATCTCGAGCTCGGCTTCGTAGGCGACGAATGCGACACGACGCAGGCGGCGTCCATGACCCTGGAGTACGCCTACCAGGACTCCTTGGTCGGTGACATGGCGGCCGATCTCGGCATGTCCGAGCTCGCCGACGAGATGCACGCGCGCGGCGGCTGGTACCGCAATCAATTCGACACCGAGTCGGGTTTCATGCGTCCACGCCTGCGCGACGGAAGCTGGAAGACGCCCTTCGATCCGGCGAGCAACGACGACTTCAACGGCTTCGTCGAGGCCAACGCCTGGATCTTCACCTTCTTCGTACCCCAAGACGTGCCGGGGCTGATCGAGCTACTCGGCGGCCGTGACGCCTTCGTGACGCGCCTCGACGAGTTCTTCGACGGCGGCTTCTTCGACGTCAGCAACGAGCCGAGCTTCCACATCCCCTGGCTCTACGCGCTCGCAGGAGAAGGCGACCGGGGCAGCGCCCGCATCCTCGCGACCTTGGCCGACAGCTTCGACACAGGGCCCGGAGGCTTGCCCGGCAACGACGACTCCGGCGCCACCAGCGCGTGGTACGTGCTAGCCGCGATGGGCATCTATCCGGTCGACGCAGGTGTGCCCGACTACACGCTGTCGACTCCCCTGGTGCGACGCGCGGAGATCGAGCTGAACCCGGCCTACTACTCCGGCGGGAGCATCGTGATCGAGCGCTCCGGAGCCGCGGCGGACGCCCGCATCGCCGACGTGCGCCTGAACGATGCGCCCCTCGGACGCGTCACCATCACGCACGCTGAGCTGGTGCAGGGCGCGACTCTGAGCTGGGGTATGTAAGGGCGTCATTGCGCATCCGCCTCGACAAGAGCGTGTGGCTCTCGTCGTCCCCCCGGAGACCTGAACCTGCGCTCAGAGCACGGAGTGAAGTCCGAACGTGGCGGCCGCCCTCGGGCGAGCCGGGGACAGGTGCGCGGGACAAGTCCCGCGGCCACGGGCGCATCGCGCTGTACGCGGCGAGGGACAGCGACGTGCTGTGGCTCAGCGCGCTGTACGCGGCGAGGGACAGCGACGTGCTGCGGCTCAGCGGCTCCAGAGGGGCGCGAGCCTCAGCTCGGCGCTCTCGAAGGGGGGCGCGCTTACCACGTCGGCGCCGCCGTGGGCGGAGAGCAGACGGTAGGTCGCGCCGTCGAGGGCGAGGACCTCCAGAGTCTTCGGTGCAGGGTCGACGAGCCAGACGTGTCCAACGCCTTGCGCCGCGTAGAGGGGCAGCTTCTTGCTGCGGTCGAAGCGCGCCGTGGAGGGCGAGAGAATCTCGCCGCAAAAGTCGGGCGGCAGCTCGAGGTAGGCCGCGTCGGGCAGCTCCGGCATGCGCTCGCGGCGCCAGGCGGCGATGTCGGGCACGAGGATGTCGGCGCCCAGGTGAAGCTCGGGCTCGAAGAGGATCACCCAGCCGCCGGGGCCGTCTGGGCTCTCGTCGTCGCCGAAGCGCCCCTCGAGCTGGCTGGTGAGTCGAGTTCCCACACGCGCGTGCCGTATCGCCGGCCGTGGTTGAAGCACCAGCTCACCATCCACCAGCTGCGCGACCTGGTGTGCAGGCGCCGCCAGCACGTCTTCGTAGGTGGCGAGCTTCTTGGCGGCGGAGGGCATGAAGGACAGCGTAGCACGGCGACGAACGTGAGCCCTCCACGCCCTCATGGCGTGAGGCCTCGCTCTTGGCCCAGCCCTTGCTCTTGCTTTGGGCATGCGCCGCAAGCTGCTCGTCTTCGTCTTTCTTCTCGCCACGTCCTTCGCTGCGCTGACCGCCTGGCTCATGGGCCGGCCGCTAGGCTACGAGTCCGGCGCTGCGCCTGTGGGCTCCGTCTCGGCGAGCGTCGTGGCTGTGGATGCGGGCAGGGCGTTTGCGGGCTCGGAGCCTGACGCGGGCTTCCCCTCAGCCGTCACCCGGGCCACACCCGACATCGGAGTCGATGCGGCGACTCTGCCGGCGATTCCGCCCATAAACACGCGGCGTGCGCGCACTCCTTCACTCCAGAATACGCAGAACTACCTGCTCGTCGGCCTGGATCACACGCACGGGAATTGGGGACGCGCCGACACGCTGCTGGTCGCCGTCTTCGACGCGGACACGGGTCACGTGGGCGTCATCTCGATCCCGCGCGATCTCTACGTCGAGATCCCCGACCACGGTCCGGCGCGCATCAACGCGACGCTGCGCATCGCGGCACGTCAACATCGGGACCCCCTCGAGCTGGCGAGGCGTGTCGTCTCGGACACGCTGGCGATTCCGATTCAACACGTGATCACGGGAGAGATCGAGGTCTTCGAACGCGTGGTGGACACGCTCGGAGGTGTGACCCTCGACGTGCCTTGCCCGATCCGGGACGACTTCATCGACACGCGGACGCCCACGGGCCGGCGAAGACTCGAGCTGCTCGCGGGTCCGCAGCGGCTCGACGGTGTGACGGCGGCCATGTACGCGCGCAGTCGCCACGGACGCTCGGACTGGGATCGGGCGCGCCGCCAACAGGCGCTGCTCTTCGCCTTGCGTCATCGCGTGAGCGAGCTTGGGCCCGCGGGCTATCTCCCGCTGCTCGGCGATGGGCTGAGCGAGGGTGTGCACACGGACATGACGCGACTTCAAATGCTGGCTCTCGCGCGCCGCATCTCGCGCCTGAGGCCGGGTCGCATCCATGGGCTGGTTCTAGGACATCGCAGCATGCAGTCCTATCGCACACCCGAGGGCCGCGCCGTTCAGCTGCCCGACTTCGACGCCATCGATGAGACTCTGGGGCAGCTCTTCGACGCGCCCGCTCCGGGCAGCTCAGGGCGCCACGCCCGCTGCCAAGAGGCAGACGCGGCGCTGCGCCATCACACCCGCGGCTCGAAGGCGGAGGCTCAGCCTTCCCCGTAGGGCAGCGTCAGGCGCAGACGCGGTTCGCGCTGCATGGCACGCTTTGCAGCCGAGATGGCGCCCTGATTGCGCGCCCAAGCGCGGCGGGCGACGCCGTTGTTCACGTCCCAATGGAGCATGCCATCGAGCCTGCGCGCGGCGTCCTCGCTGCCGTCGAGCAGCATGCCGAAGCCGCCGTTGATGACCTCGCCCCAGCCCACGCCGCCGCCATTGTGCAGGCTGACCCAGGTGGCGCCGCGGAAGCTGTCGCCGATCACATTCTGCACGGCCATGTCGGCGCAGAAGCGGCTGCCGTCGCGGATGTTGGCGGTCTCGCGGTAGGGGCTGTCCGTGCCCGAGACGTCGTGGTGATCGCGCCCGAGCACGACGGGGGCGCTCAACCTGCCGTCGGCCACGGCGTCGTTGAAGGCCTTGGCGATGGCGCGTCTGCCCTCGTCGTCGCTGTACAGGATGCGCGCTTGGCTGCCCACCACGAGCGCGTTGCCCTTGGCTTCGCGGATCCAGCGTAGGTTGTCGAGGTACTGCTGCCGTATCTCGTCGGGGGCGTCCGCAGCGAGGCGCTCCACCACTTCGCCGGCCAGAGCGTCGGTGGTGTCGAGATCGTCCGGCGAGCCGCTCGTGCACACCCAACGGAAGGGCCCGAAGCCGTAGTCGAAACACAGGGGGCCCATGATGTCTTCCACGTAGGACGGATAGCGGAAGCCCTCTCCGTCGGGCGCCATGACGTCGGCGTCGGCGCGGCTGGCCTCGAGCAAGAAGGCGTTGCCGTAGTCCCAGAAGCGCATGCCGCGATCGCTCAGCGCGTTGATGGCCAGGATCTGGCGACGCAGTGACTCCTGCACGGCGGCGCGAAAACGCTCAGGCTCGCTCGCCATCATGGTGTTCGACTGCGCGACGCTCAGCCCCGCCGGGTAGTAGCCGCCGCTGAAGGGCAGGTGCAGGCTCGTCTGATCGCTGCCGAGGTCGACGCGCACGTCGGCGCGCACGAAGTGCTCCCACATGTCGACGATGTTGCCCACGTAGGCGATGGACACGGCCTCGCCCGCCGCGCGCGCCTGCTCCATGCGCTCGAGAAGGCTGCCCAGATCCGTCTCGAGCTCATCGACCCAGCCCTGCTCGTGACGCTTTCGCGCCGCCACCTCGTTCACCTCTGCCACCACGCAGACGGCGCCCGCGATCACGGCCGCCTTGGCCTGAGCGCCGCTCATGCCGCCGAGGCCCGAGGTGACGAAGACCTTGCCGCGTAGGCCCGCGTCACCCTCGAGCCCAAGGTAGAGCCTGCCCGCGTTCAGCAAGGTCAGGGTGGTGCCGTGCACGATGCCCTGCGGGCCGATGTACATGAAGCTGCCGGCCGTCATCTGCCCATAGCTCGTCACGCCGAGGGCGCTGAGTCTCAGGTAGTCCTCGGGGCTCGAGTGGTTGGGGATCACCATGCCGTTGGTGACGACGACGCGCGGCGCCTCCGCGTGACTCGGGAAGAGCCCGAGGGGGTGGCCGCTGTAGAGCACGAGGGTCTGCTCCTCGCTCATCTCGGCGAGGTAGCGCATCGTGAGCCGGTACTGCGCCCAGTTCTGAAACACCGTGCCGTTGCCGCCATAGGTCACGAGCTCGTAGGGGTGTTGCGCGACGGCGGGGTCGAGGTTGTTCTGGATCATCAACATGATCGCCGCCGCCTGCTTGCACTTGGCGGGGTAGGCGTCGATGGGCCGCGCGTGCATGGCGTAAGCGGGGCGCAGGCGATGCATGTAGATGCGCCCGTGCCGCCTGAGCTCCGCCTCGAACTCGGGCCTCAGAGTCGCGTGATGCCTGGGCGCGAAGTAGCGCAGGGCGTTGTCGACGGCGAGCGTCCGCTCGGAGTCTGAGAGCAACATCGTGCGCGCCGGGGCTCGAGCAACTTCGGGATCTATCGGAGGCGCCTCGGGCAGCTCACGGGGAATCCCCTCCGCCACCAACTCGAGGAACTCATCGGCATTCGTCGTCACGGTCATGCCGGCGATACTGCTCAGGATTCACCGCCCGAGCAATCGCGATGCGGCCTGATATGCTGGCCGCCGCATGACCTCGCCCTATCGCGAAGGAGGAGCTGGCGCGCCCTTCGGGCCCGCGGATGACGACGGCCTGGTGTCGGAGATCGCGCGCCAATTCACCGATCCCATGGCCTTCTATCGGGAGCTGGTGCAGAACGCCCTCGACGCGGGCACGAGCAGCATCCGCGTGTCTCTCTCCCATGACGAGGAAGACGGAGGACAGCTCCAGGTTCGTGTGCGCGACGACGGCTGCGGGATGAATCGCGAGACCCTCGAAGACCAGCTGCTCGTGCTCTTCCGCTCGAGCAAGGAGGGCCGCACGGACGCCATCGGCAAGTTCGGCATCGGCTTCATCTCGGTGCTGGCCGTGAATCCAGAGGTCGTCCAAGTGATCACCTCGAAGGGTGATGGCATGTCGTATCGCGCCTCGCTCTTCCCGGATCATAGCTGGGAGGTGAGCGAGTCTCCGGGCGGCGCCGAGTCGGGCACGACCGTGACGCTGCACGTCCCCATGGCGCGCGACGCCCTCGACGAATTCGCCGAGCGCTCCGTGCGGGCCCTGCGCCTGTGGTGCAAGCACAGCGCCGCGCCCATCTTCTTCAGCGCGTCCGCCTCGGGCGAGGTTCTGCGGGAGCAGGAGCGCATCGACGAGCCCCTCTCGATCGAGTCCGTGTTTCAGCTGAAGGAGACAGTTGGCGACACGGTCATGGCCGTGGGCCTGCCGGGACGCGCCGAGCTGCGCGCTGAGTTCTACAATCGAGGCTTGCTCCTGCGCGCTCTCCGGGAGGCTGAGGTCGAGCCTCTGATGCGTGCGCTGCGCGTCAGCTTCGCCGTTCAGGACCCCGCTCTGGAGCACACGCTGAGCCGCGAAGACGTGCGCCGCGACGACGCCTTCGCGCGCGTGGTCGCGAGCGTGTCGAGCCTGGTGCGACGAAGGCTCGCTGGCGCCGCTCTGGACGAGCTGGCGCGACTGGCGCGGCAGCGTCCGAAGGGCTGGCGACAGCGCTACGGGAAGCTGCTCTTCGCCTTGGATGGCTCGCGCCTGCGCTTCGACGCGACGCAGCTGCGCATCCCCTCGATCGCCGCCGACGGAAGCGAGCAGGTCGCGCTGGCGGACATGTTGCTGGGCATGGACGGCGTGTATGTGGCGGACGGCGAGCCCGAGGTGCACGCGGCGCTGGCCGCCCGAGGCCACGCCTTGATCGATCCGAACGCCTGCGGCCATGGCGTCGTGCCGCGTCGACCTTGGATCCAATTCTTGCGTCGACGCTTGAAACTCGACGACCTCGGCTACGCCTCCGAGCAGACCTTGGTCGAGGAGCGAGAGGCGAGCGCCTCCGATCGAGCCTTGGCGGAAGCTCTGGTTCGGTCCCTCGCGGGCAGCCCCCGCGCTGTGCGTGGTGTGGGCTTCGCGATGCTCGTCGGCGCCCCTTCAGAGCAACTCCACGTCGTGGCCAAGCTCGGCGCGGGTAGGCAGATCGTGGACTCCGACAAGCTCACCGCTTGGCCGCGCTTCCGGCTACGCAGACCGACCCTGCTCTTGTCCGTGGAACACCCACTGGTGAATGCAGCGCGAACATCACGCGACGCTGAGCTGGGGGCGTCTTGTCTGACACGCGTCATCTTGGGTCGGGCCGAGGCCATCGACCGAGAGCGGGAGTTCGCGCTCACACAGCGTGCTCTGAAACGCATCCTGAGGGCTAGATGAGCCGGCGAGGCGGCGTGTCCCGAGGTCGACTCCGCGTGGACGCCGCACGTGCCGTGGCGAAGCTGCGCGAGTATCAGCTCGCGGATCCCAACGCCTGGCTGCAGGAGGTGGTGCGCGCGGCGGCGGCCCTCGGAGCGACGAAGGTGCACGTTCAGGGAGACGCAGACGACATCTTCGTCTGCTGGGAGGGTGGCCTGGTGGACTCGAGCGTGCTCCCGCGCCTCTTCGACGAGCTCGTGAACCCCACCACATCGGAGTCGCAGCGCGGGCTCCGGCTGCTCGCCACGGGCGTGAACGCCGCCCTGGGCATGTCACCCCGATGGGTGAAGCTCTATCGCATCACGGAGGCGCGCTGCGATGTCGTGAGCTACGCACCGGACGTGCTCTTGGATGAGGACGGCGACGGCAGGAGTGGCCTCGCTGAGCTCGCTGTGGAGCAGGCGGAGGCGCCGCCCGAGGCGCCCGCGAGGGGAATGCTCCTGCGCTTTCGGCGACGCCTCTCGGGTCAGGTCCTGCGCTCTCTGGTCACGGGGAGCGAGGCGCCCGAGCTGCGCGCCCTGCGACGGGCCGCGGACGACTCCGCCTTACCCATCCTGATCGGAGCGGGCACGACGCGACGGGAGCGCTCGAGCACGGATCTGCTGCGTGTCGATCTCGGAGCCGGGCTCGACGGCTTCGTGGCGGTCGTTCGCAGCTCGGCCAAGACGCAGCTCGCGGAGCACCCGCTCTTGGTCGTGGCGGAACTCGGCGTGCACATCGTGTCGCGACCGCACTCCTGGATTCCGGGGGTGCTCCCGCGCGTGCGCCCACCTCTGCGGCTCTTCGTGGACGCGCCGCGCATGCCCACCAACGCGGCTCGCTCGGATGTGCGCGCGTCCGAGCCGCCCATCGCTGACGCCATCGACCGAGCACAAGAGCTGCTGCCCCAAGTGTGCGAGCGGCTGGTCGACGGACTCGAGCAGGGAGGCGACGAGTGGCGCCGCGCCGCGCTCTCGCTGCTGGCCTTCACGTGCGCGGGCAACTTCTGGGACAACCTGCGGGGGATCCCGCCGAGCTTCGACGCCCTGACGAGGGCGCCGCTCCTGCGCAACGCGGCCGGGCAGTGGTGCTCGCTGCGGGACTTGGCCGAGGGACCTCGGGTCGCTCACTTGGAGGCGGAGCCGGTGCCTGAGGAATTGGCAGACCTGCTCGCGAAGGTGATCTGGCTGCCGCCGGATGATCCGAGCTGGATCCTGCTCGCCGGTCGGCTCCCCAAGCCCGCGACCGAGATCGTGAACGACGCCTTCCGGCGGCGCGCTGCTCGCCTCGCGTGGCAAGAGCGTTCGAGGGTGAACGCGCCCCTCGAGCACGCGGGCGAGCGTCTGGCCGGCGTCCAGTTGTCTCCGCCCGATCTGCCGGCGGGGGCCGCGATCGAGGTGGTGCTGACGACAGGTCGAGGGGGAGAGGTCAGCTTCCGCTGTGAGGGCCGTGAGGTGGAACGCTTGGAGACCTCGTCGGGACTCGGGCTCAGCGCGCGCGTGGAGTATCCGGGGCTCACGCCCAACGACAGCTATGACGCCGTGGAGCGAGATCAGGCGTTCCATGACTCGATGTATTGGGTTCAGCTGGCGAGCGTCATGGCCGCCGAGGAGTTGGCGAAGGAGGGACTCGCCGGCGGCGTGTTGGGCCCGGCGCAGCGACACAGCGTTCGCCTGGCCTCGGGCCGTCTGGCGAACCTGAAGGCGCGAGGGGAGGAGTCGAAGCGCGCCCTGGGCCGGTTGCTGAAGGGCGCCCTGATGCGAGCCGAGGTGTGGCCGCGCGCGGACGGCAGCCTGATGTCCGCCGCAGAGCTGCGCGCAGACCTGAGGGCGGAGCGCCGGCTGGTGATCTGCCGTGAGGGCCAGTTTCCCCACTCGACCCTCGACGTCGAGGTCTTGGTCTTGGACGACGAGGCGGCCGACGCGCTGCGCTCCCTAGCGGCTGGCCTGGGACGCCGGGTCGCCTCTCTGGTGGTGGACTACTTCCCTCCTCCCCACGGGGGCGCCGCGGCGCGCGCCGCCCGGGCAGGTCGCGAAGCCAGCGCGCAGAGTCTCGTGTCCCTGGTGATAGTGGAGGAGCAGCGTCGAGGCGCCGTGGCCTGGGGAGTCGACGAGGGCTTCGTCAGTTTCTCGCATCTCGGCAAGCCCCTCGGAGGGCGGCGTCAGAAGTGCGCCCTGGTGCCCGCGCTCTTCTTGATCGACGACGATCGCATCCTACCGGACTCGGATTGGGAGGCCATGATCATCGAACCACCCGTCGAGTCCCTCGAAGAGTGGGAGTTGTCCCTGACGCGCGCGGTCGCCGACGCCACCTTGGGTCGCCATGTGACCGGTCTGAGCAGCTCTCTGGTCCCAGGTGGCGCCACCGAGCTGCTGCTGATCGCCCTCGCTCGTGCGGAGGATGCGGAGGCGCTGCTCGGCGCGGAGCGGCTGAACGCGCTCGTGAACGCGGGCCTGCTGTCGGTTCTCGGGAGCAGGCAGAAGCTGTCGATCGCGGAGTGGGCCGCGGCCACGCCCGACGGACCGCTGCCCTACGTCCACGGCACGCAGAGCGCTGGCCTGGCCATGAGAGAGTTCAGGCCCGCCGTGCTCGAGCGTGAGGCGGCAGCGGCGGCCGCCTCCTTGGTCGATCGCAGCATCTACGACGCCGAGTCGGAGCTGCGAAAGCGCCGTCGACGAGCGCGCCGGGAGGCTGGACGTGCGCGCTTCCTCGAGCGCCCCAAGGGAGAGCCGGTGCAGGCACCCGAAGGCGTCCACGTCAAGCTGCGAAGCGGAAACGCCAAGGGCTTCCTCTCGCTTCCTCGGGGGAGACCGACGGGGGTGACGCTGCGCATCCAACGGCGCACGCTGGGCGTGCTCGCGAGCGCGGTGGGGCTGCCCGTGCATGTCCTGCTCGAGGGCGATTGGTCCCTCGCAGACGAGGACGTGCGCGAACCCGCCAAGGGACTCCGGCGACGTCTGCGCAAGACCATCCGAGACGCAGCCGGACGCCTGCTGATCGCCCTCGCCCAGACGAAACCGGAGCAGCTCTTCACAGACGACGAGGCGCAGGCGCTGCTCATGAGCTGGCTCACCCAAGACGGGCGTCCCGACAAGACCCTCGAGGCCCTGAGTGAGCTGGCCTTCTGGCCGTCCGTGCAGGGGCCGCTGGTGAGCGTCGATCAGGCGACGCGCAGGGGACGCGTGCGCGCGGCTCGCTGGAGCGGTGAGTGGCAGGGGCCGGGTGAAGGCAAGAGGAGCTCCCTCGACCGACCGATCCTGTGGCTGCCCGAGGGCAAGCAGGCCACCGAGGCGCTGGAGAAGTTGGCGCGAGATCGCAAGATCACGGACTCGACGCGCGCCGTCCGCAAGCTGCAAGCCCAACGACAGGTCACCTCTGGCACGGTGCCGCGGCCACGACTGAAGTTGGCGTCACCGCACATGACCTTCGACCTGAGCGAGCTGGGCTCGGGCGGCAAGGAGCTCGTCAACATCTTGGGGTCTGGCGTGGGCGCGCTGATCGATGGCGAAGCCGCGCTGCTTCGAGTCTTCGAGGCGGGCACCGAGGCGATCCTGCTGTGCGCCGAGTCGCTGCCCGCGGTGGAGCTCGCCGTGGAGTCTCCCGTGCAGGTGGAGCGCACACGCAAGCAGCACCGAAACGCGCCGGTGAAGATGGCGGAGTTCTCGCGGCTCATGCAGCTCGCACGGGCGGGCCCCGAGGTCGCGCTGGGCCGGATGGACAACCGCGTGCTCAGCCACATGCGCCGGGCCATGCGCCTGTTGGTGACTGCGACGTTGGAGCGTCTAGCGGAAGACGAGCGGCCAGCTTGGCTGACGCGGCAGCTGCGGATGGGAGTGGCGAAGGGCGCCCTCGAGGGCGCGGCGCTCGAGCAGGAGCTGTTCCCGACCACGGCGGGCGAGCGGGTGTCCTACCAACGACTCGAGCAGGAGAACGCGAGACTGAACTCCGTCTGGTTCAGCTCTCTGGAGACACACACGAAGGAGCCTCTCCCGGAGGATCGGCTGGCCGTGATCCTGAGCCCCGATGAGGCCACCGGGTTGGGTAAACGCCTGCGTCTCGTGGAGGCGACCGAGGAGCTCCGTCGCGCGGACGCGCTCGCAGCGGCGATGGCGCAGAAGCCGCTGAAGGAGCTGAAGCTCAGCGCCGCCCAGCGGGACGCGGCCTTGGTGTTGGGTGCGCTGCGCCGGATCGACGGTGAGCCGGGATGGGGTTTGGTCGTGCCCCTGACGCCCGAGGGCAGCGGGCTGCGGCGAGTGCACACGTTTCGCAGCATGCGTCCGCTGCCGACGCGGGCGGATCCCTGCGAGTGGCCGAGCTTGTGCCTGATCGACGACCCGAGCTTCGAGCCTCCCATCGAGACGCCCGGTGAGCAGGAGCGCGTGCGCACGGAGGCTCTCGACACGCGGCTCAGCGACGCCAGCGAGGCTGCTCTGGCTGAGCTCTTTCAGGCTCCGCCCAACGCCATGGCGCAGCTCTGCATCACGGCGGAGATGTCGCGCCGAGTCCTCGGCGAGCGCGCGAACTTCCGCGGTGTGCTCTGGCTCGAGCCGAGCGTCGCGGCGGACACGGTCCAGATCACGGGTGATGGCTTCCGTGTCGATCTCATGCCTGAACGCGGTGAGGGCGCGAGCTCGCCCATGCGGGGACGTCTGATCACCACGACGAATCAGCACCTCGTGGCGCGCTCGAGCGCCAAGGCCCTGTGCGACGCGGCGCTGCCGCGCTTGCTGCGCGACGTGGTGAAGCACGTGAAGGCGCGGATCGCGGAGGGCGCCGTGGGAGACGCGCGGCTCGACGCGGCCCTGACGTTGGTGGCCTGGGGTGGACTCGCGCGGCTCTTGAAGGCGTCCGAGCTTGGCGCGCTGCCGTTGCCCTGTGTGGCGCCCGCGGATCGCACGATGCAGCTGCTGCTGCGGCTCGGTCGCTCGCAGGCTCGGCTCGAGGTCTTGACGCCCGAGCAGGCCAGGGAGCTCTCACCGGTGGACCCGGTGTTGATCGACGACGGGAGCGCGCTCGCGAGGCTGCTGATCGAGCGCTTCGCGGTCGTCGAGAAGGCAGCCATGGACTGGACAGGTCGCCAGCCCATCTACGTGATCTGCGACAGGCTCAATCGGCTGCTGCGCGCGTCAGAGGTGGACGAGGGCTGGCTCCCGATTCGCCCCGGTCGAACGAGCATGGACAGGCTGATCGAGGTTAAGGAGAAGCGCGGCGCGAGGCTGAACCAGCGCTCGAGGAGCGTGCGTAAGCTGGTCGAGGCGGTGACCACTGGCGCTCCTGAGGCGGCGGAGGGCGTCGCGCAGCTCGCGGTCCATGTGCTGATGCGCTGGCTCTCGGCGCGTGGCGTGAGCCCGAGCGATGACGAGGGCGTGGCCGCCATGATCCGTCTGATGCAGGCGGCCGACGAGGCGGCGGGCGAGCCCCTCGATTGAGGCGAAGCCTCAGCCGAAGTCGCGCAGCATCTTGCGCAGCTCGAGCGTGTGCAGCTCTTCTTGGCCGATCTTGGTGCGCGCGAATTCCTCGAGGTAGATGCTGGCGTTCTCGACCACGTCGAGCAGCTCCTTGTACAGGCTCAGCGCCTTGCGCTCGTGGGTCAGGCTCTCCTGAAGGATCGCGCGGAGCGAGTGCTCGTGCGTCTCCTCCATGGGCGCGATGCCGAGGCTCGGGTGACCCTCGAGACCCGTGAGGATCTCCCCCGCCTCCTGCGCGTGCAGCAGCGACTCGGTCGCCTGCCCCTGCATGAACGCCACGATGGGCAGGCGATTCGGCCCCGACACCATCAGCGAGTAGTGGGTGTAGCGCACGACGCCCGCGAGCTCGTACTCCATGATTCGGTTGAGCAGCGTGACGGTGCTCTCGACGTTCAGATCTTCCATGGCCATGGGCGGGTGGTAGCACGTCGCGCGACCCCTCGCCGTGCGATGTCACGCTGCGCCAGGCGAGGCCGCCCGCCCGCGCGCTTGACTCCCACCTGACGGAGCTTCATGCACGGCGACTTGGCGGGAAGAACTCGCCAGTGAGGAAACGGATCGATGGCTTCAATGAAGATCACCTCGAGCCTCGCGCTCGCCCTCGCGCTGACCGTAGCCGGCTGTGGAGACGACTCGACCCCGACCTTGGACGGCAGCACGGCCACGGACGGCAGCACGGCCACGGACGGCAGCACGCCCACGGACGGCAGCGCGCTGAGCGGAGACTTCCCCACGGCTCAGAACGACATCATCGAGGCCGGTTGCGCCTGCTTCTTCGCGGACCAGGGCTTCACCACGGCGAGCGACTGCGTGACGGGCAGCGCGCCGAGCTCCGACGTTGCGGCCTGCAGCGCCAGCGCGCTCAGCGCGAACCCGGGCGTCGGCCCCTACTTCGGCTGCCTCGCGGCCGCGCTCGTCACCCAGAAGAGCTGCTACGCCGCCGCCGCCTGCGACACGACCGCCATCGACGCCTGCGACTCCGCCGCGAGTGACGCGGCCGACGCCTGCACCCAGCCCGACGCAGCCACGGCGACTCCCTACCTCGACGCCATCAACGCCTGCATCGTCGGCGACGCGGGCGCGTGTCCCGACACCACGAGCGCCATCAACACGCTCGGAGACGCGGTGTTCACGGGCAGCACCTTCGGCGCGGGCGACGACGTGGACCTGATGTGCACGGCCGACACCGGCGGCGCCTCGGCAGACAAGGTCCTGCAGTGGGCCGCGCCCGCCGACGGCTTCTACGAGATCGACACCGTCGGTTCGCTCTTCGACACGGCGATCCAAGTTCAAGACGGCTGCGACTCGACCACGCCCCTCGCCTGCAACGACGACGCGGTGGCGCGCGATATCGGCCTGCGCTCCCGCGTGACGGTGGGTCCGCTGACCGCGGGTCAGGTCATCCTGATCGTGATCGAGGGATATGGCGACACCGACGCGGGCGACTACGTGATCAACATCAAGGACGCACCGCCCCCGAGCATGGACGGCGGCGTCGCAGACGGCGGCGCAGCGGACGGCGGCGCGGTCGACAGCGGCGCGCTGGACGCGGGCGTGGACAGCGGCGCGCTGGACGCGGGCGTGGTCGACAGCGGCGCGATCTGATCGAGCCTTCGATCCGAGACGCCCGCCCTCCTCCGGGAGCCGCGGGCGTTTCGCGTTTCGGCTAGAGCACTCCGTTCAGCGTGTCGGTGGCGGCCATCAGATCGCCGATGTCCTCGAAGTCGAGCGTGAGGAAGTTGGGGATCTGCCCGGCCCAGTCCCGGCACATGAGCGCGCGCTGCGTGAGGAAGGGGTCGTAGTTGACCATCTCCGCGAGCGAGGGCGCGGCCAGGGGCGCCGTGAGGAAGTGGTTCAGGATGAAGAGGTCGCTTCCCAGCGCGCCGCGGCCCAGCTCGCAGCGCAGGTCGGCGGGCGTCTCCGCGGCGAAGGGCGTCTCGAAGGCCCAT
>JAADHO010000420.1 GCA_013151775.1 Deltaproteobacteria bacterium
GCCTCGATGGCCATGGAGAGGGCGCGCACGGCGGGCTCCGCCTGACCCACCCGACGCAGCCCATTGCCGATGGCCAGCAGCAGGGCGGCGTCACCCTGCGCGTGGGACAGGGCGCGCCTCAGCTCGATGGCGGCCTCGTCCCCGCGGTCGAGGGTGATCAACAGCAGGGCCATGTTCACGCGCGGCCCCGCGGCGTCGGGCGATAGGCGCACGGCGTGACGATAGGCGTCGAGGGCAGCCAGAGCGCGGTCGCTGTCCTCGAGCGTGAGGGCCAGGTTCGTCCAGGCCTCGGCCAAGGAGGGCTGAACTTCCACCGCATGGCGAAGCTGGACCAGGGCCTCGTCGAGGCGCCGACGATCACGCAGCAGGAGCCCGAGGTTGCTCGCCGCCTCCGCGAAGTCCGCGTCGATGGCCAGGGCCGCGCGATACTGCTCCTCCGCCTGCTCGTAGTGGTTCCGAAGCTCCAACACGAGCCCAAGATCTAAGCGCGCGCGGGCGTCTTCGGGCGCCTGCGCTACCGCCTGCACCAACATCACCTGCGCCCGGTCGAGATCCCCAGAGGCCAAGATGCGCTCGGCCTCCGCCACGGCGCCCTGAGCCGGATGGCGCTCGGGTTGGCTAGCGCGCGCCTCGTCCGGAAAGGTGATCGCCTCGTCCCCAGCGCTGGTCTCGGTCGCGGGAGAGCTGCGGCGATTGGGCGGGCAACCCCAGAGGGCGATCAGCGGCAGCCCGAGGGCCAAGAGGACGAGGTGGCGGGCAGCGGTAGAGGTCATGACAGCTCCGGAGGGCGAGAGGGGCGCTCGGGTTGAAACACACGCTCTTCGATGGCGCGCTGAAGGCGCGCGAGCCGAGGCGCGTCGCGCAGCTTCTGCCCGCGCTCATCCACCACATAGAAGACGTCCACGGCGCGCATCCCCTCGGTGTTGACCTTGGCCAAGGCGATGCTGACGCCCTCGAGGCGCAGCACCTCGGCGATCTGATGCAGCAGCGCGGGTCGGTCGGCCGCGATCACGTCGATCACGGTGAAGCGACTCGATGCGGAGTTGTCGACCGTGACGTCGGTCTCGACCCGCGGACCGGGTCGCCGGCTCCAGCGCGGCGAGGAGGAGCGGCGCGCGAGCAATTCGGCGGCATCGAGGGCGCCGCGGCCCATCTGAGCCAAGTCCTTCTGGATGCGGGCGAGGGTCCGCGGGTCGGGCGGCGTGGAGCCTCCGCCTTCGGGCCGCACGAGGAAGAGATCCACCGCCTCGCGCCGCTCGCCCGAGGGGCGGGTGTAGATCTGCGCGGAGACCACGCTCAGGCGCCGCGCGGCGAGCACGGCGGAGACGTCCGAGAGCAAGCCCGGGCGGTCGTCCGCGAGCACGAGCACCTGCCACAGATCCGCCCCCGAGCCAGGCAAGAGGTGAACCACTTCGCCCACACCCGCCCGGTCGCGCGCCGCCCGGGCGTGGGTGCGGATCTCGTCCACCGGGTTCGCTAGCACGTAGCGGTCGGGCATGTCGTTCAAGAAGGCCTCGAGCCGATCCTGGCCGGCGTCGCCCACGAAGCCGACCAGCACCTCCTCGCGGATGGCCGCGGCGCGAGCCGCTCCGTCCACTCTCGCCACCCCGGCGCTCGCCGCCTGCTGCTCGAAGGCGGCGTTGAGCGAGAGGTAGAGATCCTCGAGGGCGCGGGCCTTCCAGCTCGTCATGGCGGTGGGGTTGATGGTGCCCATGACCGCGACGGTGAGCAGGTAGAGGTCTCGGAGTCGGTCCGGATCGCCCACGGCCGCGACCAGATCGCGGATGGTGTCCGGGTCGTGGGTGTCTCGGCGCACGGCCCAATGAAAGAGGCTGCCGTGCTCTCGCACGAGCCAGGCGACATGCAGCGCGTCCACGGCCGACAGGCCCAGGCGACGCGCCACCTTCTGGGCGATGCCCGCGCCATACTCGGCGTGCCCCTTCACGCCCCGAGACTTGCCCACGTCGTGGAGCAGCACGGCCAAGAAGAGTGGCGCCAGCCGCGGCGCCTCGGCCATCGCGCGAGCCGCCAAGCCGAGATCCGGGAGCACCGCGCCAGACCTCAGCTCGCGCAGCCGATCCACGGCGAAGACCGCGTGAACATCCGTGGTGTAGAGGTGATAGGCGTCGTATTGCACGCGCCCCACCAGCGGCTCGAACTCGGGCAGCATGGCCGCCAAGAGCCCCACCTCGTGGGCCTCGGCGAAGGCGGATCGCGGGCGCTGGGACACGGCGCCTCCATGCACCAAGAGCTCGAGGAAGAGCGCCTGGGCCTCGGGCGAGTCGCGCAAGGACTCCCGGAAGGCGGGATCGGCCACGCGTCGCGCCACCACGTCGCGGGCGTAGGGATAGACGGGCACGTCGAGCTCCGCAGAGCGCGTGTAGAGGCGCAGCGCGAGCTCGGGCCGTGGGTCGAGATCCGCCGAACGCTCCAGGGTGATCATGCCGTCGAAGAGCAGGGTCTGGTCACCCAGAGATCGCTTGGACGCGGGCGAGCGCCTGAGGCGTGGGCGCGCGCGCTCGAGGATGCGCTCGACGGTGTGGGCGACCACCCGCGCGTGTCGGTAGTAGGCTTGCATGAAGTGCTCGACGCCCAGCGTGACCCCGTCCACGAAGCCGAGAGCGTCGGCGATCTCCTCCTGATCCGGAAAGGTGAGTCGGTCGTTTCGTCGCCCAGCGGAGGCGTGCAAGAGGTTGCGCACACGCCACAGCAGCTCCCGCGCCGCCTCCACCTGCTCGACCTCGCGCGCCAGCAAGACGCCTCGCTCGAGGTAGTCTTCGGGCCCCGTTGCGTCCCAGCGTGCGCGGGCCGCCCAGCGGGCCACGTCCAGGTCCCGCAGACCGCCGCGGCCGAGCTTCACCTCGGGCTCGAGCAGATAGAGCGAGCGCCCGAAGCGCCGATGACGTTCGGCCGTATCCTGCTCCAGAGCGTCGAGGAAGCCCTCGATGTGAGGCTCGAAGATGCGCTTGCGCCCGCCGCGCCTCAGCTCCTCGGGCAGCGCGCGATCACCCGCCACGGGGCGCAGGTCGATCAGCGTCGTGGCCGTGCGGATGTCCTCCTGGGCCAAGGTCAAGGTCTCGTCCACACCGCGCACCACGTGACCGATGTCGACGCCCAGATCCCAGAGCGGGTAGAGTAAGCCCTCGGCCAGCGCGCGCACGTAGGGCTCCTCGGGATCGTCGCACAGGAAGAGCACGTCCACGTCGGATCCGAGTCCCACCAAGCCACGCCCGTAGCCGCCCACGGCGACCAGCGCGAGACGACCCTGGGGGTGCATGCCCGCGTCGCGCGCGGCCGCGTCGGCGGCGCAGAAGAGCGCGCCCAGCAGGCCATCCATGATGCGGGTGTGTCGACGCGCCACGGCGACCCCGGCTTCGCCACGCGCCACGGCCTGGGAGAGCTCCGCGCGATAGCTGCCCAGATAACCCGAGCAGGTGTCGCCGAGGTCGGGCCGGCGGAGGTCGGCTGCACCGGAGACGTGAGGGGCGGTCACGAGGCGCAAGTATGGGAGCCCCGAGGGGCCCGAGCAAACGCGCGCTCATGCCGCGGAGCAAAGCGTGGGCTCAGGGCGAGGGGGCGCTGTCCCGGAGGGCGAAGCGGGCGATGCCCCGAGCGATCCCCTCCGCCAGCGCCTGCCGGTAGTCGGAGCGCCGAAGCGCCGCGGCCTCACGCGGCTCGGTGAGAAACGAGGCCTCCACCAGCACGGCGGGCATGCGCGCGCCCACCAGCACATGAAACATGGCCTGCTGCACGCCGCGATCGGGCAGCTGAGGCAGGCTGCGTCGCGCCGCGCCAAGCGTCGCGGCCTGGACCTGCTCCGCCAGGGCGCGGGACGCGGCGACCTGACCACGCCGATAGAGGTGCGCGATCACCCGTGAGAGCTGACCCACTTCACTCGTGCGGGTGCCGTTCTCACGAGCCGCGAGGCGCAAGGCCTGACGCTCGTTGCCCGTGTCGAGGACGAAGGTCGTGACACCCCCGTGGGTGACCGGGTCGTCGGCCGAGTTCAGGTGAATGGAGATGAAGAGGTCCGCCGACAAGGCGTTGGCCATGGCCGTGCGCGCCGGGAGCGCGAGGAAGCGGTCGTCCCCGCGGGTCAGCAGCACGCGCGTGTGGGGCAAGAGCGTCGACAGACTGCGCTGCGTCCGGGCGGCGATGTCGAGCACCAGGTCCGACTCCTCGAGGCCCTGATAGCGCGCCCCCCAATCGTCCCCGCCATGACCGGGGTCGAGCACGATCAGCCGCGGCACACCACGCCCTCCACCGGCTGTCGCGACGCCCCTCGGGGCGACGTCGAGCACCACGCGCGCGGGCTCGCCCAAGACGAAGAGGCCGACCTCGGCCCCCGGCTCGAGGCGCAAGGAGACCGTCGCGCCGGGGCCGTCGGCGACCACGCTCAGGCTGCGCAGACCACCGGCGGCGACCTCTCGCCTGCGTGCCCACGGCTCCGGCACCTCGAGCTTCGCGAAGCTGAGGGAGAGCGTCTCCGACCCGTCCCCTCGTCGACGCGTGCGCTCCATCTCGGCCGCCGCGCTCAACCGAAGCACCACGCGCACGCCGCCAGCGCCTTGGTCTCCGCCCAACACGTCCACGGCCTCGAGGCGCGGGCGACTCCCCGCGGCCTGTGGGCCAGAGGGCAGCAGCCCCACCAGCGTCGCCTGAAGCCGCCTCGCCTCCGCCACGCACTCGGCGGCGTCCGGCCGGTCCACAAACTCCTGCACCACGCCCGCGGCCAGCTCCCGAGCGCGAGCGGCGTCCCAAGCGTCGCGGGCCTCCATGCGCGCCAGCTCGAG
>JAADHO010000244.1 GCA_013151775.1 Deltaproteobacteria bacterium
GTCCTGAGGCCGTCGATCCGCAGCCTAGCGTGGAGCGGCCGGCGATTTCGTCCGCTCGCCTCGAGCGCTGGGCGGGTGCGGAGCATGGGGGAGACGCGACGCCGCTCAGGGAAGGTGAGCAGATCGCGACGAGCGAGCGGGAGCATGCGCGGCTGAGCCTCGGGCAGACCCGGGTGGAGCTCTCTCCGGGCACGCTGCTGGTCCCCGAGCGCCTTCAGCCGGACGTGCGCATGCGTCTCGAGCGAGGTGAGGTGCGCGTGGAGTTCAACCCCGAGCATCCAGGGGAAGAGGGCTTCGTGCTCGAGACCGCGAGCGCCCGAGTCGAGGTAGTGGGTACGGCCTTTCGGGTGCGAGTCGCCGCCGACGGGTCCACCGACGTGGACGTGGCCCACGGGGTCGTGCTCGTCAGTCCGCTGCCCTTCGGTACCGCCCGCCGACTGCTCGCCGGTCAGTCCCTCCACGTGGAGAGCCGCGGCCGACCTCCGCTGCGGGAATTCGCAGGTCCTGAGGCCGTCGATCCGCAGCCTAGCGTGGAGCGGCCGGCGATTTCGTCCGCTCGCGTGTCCTCCGCAGAGCCCTCGCCGACTCCGTCCTCCCGGCGAGTCGCTGAAGACGCCGGCGAGGCGCCCTCTGCGGTCGTGGGCGCGGCGCCCGATCATCGGGAGCGCCCTGCGCGGCCTCTCGACCCGGACGCTCGCTTCGAGCTGGCGCGCAGGCTGACTCAGCGGGGCGAATATGCGCAGGCGCGCCACGAACTCTATGCCATCGTGCGCGGCGGCCGAGCGCGGGAGCAGGCGCGCGCCTGGAGCTTGGTCGCGGATACACGCGAGCGAGAGCACGACTGGGCAGGCGCAGGGGAGGCCTATCGGCGCGCCGCCGACTCGCAGCCAAACGGCGTCTACGGTCGCACGGCCCTGTTTGCGCTCGCGCGTCTGCGTGAGCAGCGACTGGGCGACCTGCCGGGCGCGCGCCACGCCTATCGCGCCTATCTCGAGGCTGCAGGCGGAGCGCCGCTGGCGGCGCAGGCGCGCCTCGGCCTGTGTCGCTTGGGGGAGCTCGCCCTCTGCCCACCGGGGCAGGAGCCCGCCGAGGCGCCTCCACGCTGAAGAGAGCTGCTGCCTCCACCTGCCTCCTGCTGGAACCGGATGGTTTTCGGGCCGCGTTTCCTGTTAGCTTGCGCGAATGATCGAAGGTCTCTTCATTGTCCTCGAGGGGGTGGACGGAGCGGGCACCACCACCCACGCGGGGCTGTTGGCCAAGTCCCTCTCCACTCGCGGGTTGCCCGTTCACACCACGCACGAGCCGAGCGACGGACCGGTGGGGCATATGTTGCGGCAGATCCTCTCGGGGCGAGTGGTCGTGCCCGGCATGCATGGCGCCCGCCCGCCCTCCTGGACCACCATGGCGCTGCTCTTCGCGGCCGATCGCATGGACCACCTCGAGGCGGAAATTCACCCCAACATCCGTGACGGAGTGACCGTCATCAGCGATCGCTACGATCACTCCTCCGTCGCCTACCAAGCGACCACGGGTGGCGGCGACGAGCTCACCCTGGCGTGGGTGAAGGAGCTGAACAAGCACGCTCGGCGTCCCGATCTGACCGTGGTGCTCGACGTCCCCGCCGAGGTGGCCGCGCGCCGTCGTCTGGATCGCTGCGGAGGTCGCGAGATGTACGATGATGACGATCTCCAACGTCAGCTGGGCGACTTCTATCGAGAGATCGAGCTGCATTTCCCCAAGGACAAGGTCGTGCACGTCGACGCCGACCGCGCCGTGGAGCAGGTCGCTGCGGAGGTGCTCGCCGCGGTGCGCGAGGCGCGGGGCGAGGCGCCGGAAAATTGACCCCTCTGGGCCTCTATGCGCACATGTGGCGCATGCGATCCGTTGTCGTCACGCTGCTCTTCGGCCTCAGCGCCTGCGCCCATTCCCAGGCGCCACCGCTCGAGTCTCCGTCCCTCGAGGCGTCCAACTCCGGCGCGGAAGCGTCAGCTCCCGAGGCGCCCGTGAGCTCGGGTGAGATCACGCGGGCGGCGCTCTTGCCCGTGCTCGACGGAGGACTCGGTCGATTCCTTCAGGGCGTCGAGACGGAACCGGAGCTCGAGGATGGCCGCTTCGTCGGCTTCCGCATCGCGCGCCTCTACCCCGATGACCCTCGCTTTCGCGCCATCGATCTCGGCCCAGGGGACACCATCCTGAAGGTGAACGGTCAGTCCGTGGAGCGCCCGGAGCAAGCCCTCAGCGTCTGGAACGGCTTGCGCGTCGCCTCCGAGCTGTGGATCGAGTATTCGAGGGAGGGCGAGCTGCGCGAGCTGCGCTTCGCCATCGTCGATTGACCCCCGTCGCCGATTGAATGCTCGGCGTCGCCATTCGTCAGAAGACCAGAATCATGCCCAATCGTACCCGTTCGCTTCTCTTCTTCGCCCTCTCGACCCTCCTGCTCGCCATGCCTGGGCGCGCCGCTCTCGCGGAGCCGCCTCCCGGCGGCTACGGGCAGCCCACGGCCCAGGGTCCCACGGCGCAACCGGGCTATGGACAGCAGCCTGTGGCTCAGCCGGGCTACCAGCAGCAGCCGGGCTATCAGCAGCAGCCAGTGGCTCAGCCGGCACAGCCCGTGACCGCGCGACAGGCGGGGCGCGGCATCGAATATGGAGCCCACCTGATCGTGCCCGTGTGGCTCACGGATCTGAATTCTGGCGTCACCGCGGACCCGGGCATCGGCTTTCAGGGCCGCCTCGGGTGGGAGTTCCCCAGCGGCTGGTCCGCCGAGGTGAACATCGGCTACATGGCCAACAACCTGTCCTTCGGTGGCGCCATGCCGGATGCGACCCTCGACGCCTTCTGGTTTGGTGCGGGCCTGCGCTACTCACTGTTGAACCGCACGGCGTGGGTTCCCTTCGTGGGCGCGGGCCTGCAGTTCACGGGTTGGGGCGGTAACGCCGTGTGCTCTTCGGCCTGCGACCGCACCTACACCCTGGGCATCAACGGCATCGTCGGCCTGGTGTTCGAGGTCAACGAGTTCGTCGGCATCGAGGCCGGTGTGCAGGTCATGGCGAGCAGCAAGGGCAACACCTTCAACAGCCCGCAGCTGATCGTCTCGCCGCTGGCTGGCCTGACGCTCTACTACTGAGCCGAGCTTCAGCGCAGGACGTCGAGCAGGCGCACGCCCACCTCGCCCTCCACGTCCACCAATTCGCCGCTGGCGATCGCCTTGCCGCCCGCGCGCAGAGTCACCCGTCCGCCCACATCCTGGCCGCTCAGGACCACCTCGCCAGGTCTCAGGGCGGAGAGTTCGCCCAGACTGAGGGAGCACCTACCGAGCTCGATGGTGAGCTCGATGCTCGCGTCCGCCAGGGCCTCTAGCGTCGCGGCCTCTCCGACGCCCTGCGCCGCCTCTTCGAGTGTGTCCGTGCTGTCCGTGTCGTGCATGATGGTTCCCTGTCGGAAGGATTCGCTGGCGTCCAGCGAGATGGTTTCCAGCGTGAGCGCTCCGTCCTCGAGCAGGCAGGCCAAGCGCATGCCGCCGCCCGGGCCGAAGCGCAGGCTCGCCCGTCCCGCCGGATCGCCCGGCGAGACGCTGGCCTCGTCCAGCACGAGCACGTCTCCGGGCTCCAGATCGTAGAGCGTGGCGGCGCTCAGGCACGCGCTGCCGATCACCACGGATCCGATCAGCTCGAGCTCGGCGAAGGAGGCGCGAACGGTCGGGCGCGGCGGGCTGCGGTCGAGCCACGCGGTGGGCATCCAGACGCGCATGGCGCCCAGCTCGTCGCCGAGTGTCACGCGCAAGGGCCAGACCCAGGCGCCTTCGTCCCCGAGGACGGCGAGCAGCGCTGCGGGCGTCGTCACCACCGCGCCCACGCGAGCCGCGACCCCGCTGACCCCGAGCAGCTGACCCGCGGCGTAGGCGAGCACACCGCGCCGCGCGTCGTCCAGGGGCACCACACCCGCGCCCACGTCAGCGCCGCCCGCTCCGCCAAGCGTTCGGTCCACCAGAGATAGGGCCAACTCGGGGTCGAGCTCGACGGCCATGCTGCCGCGCGGGCCCTCCACCCCTTCGAGGCAGATGGCGACCAAGGGATCCCCGAGGGAATCCAGCAGACGACCGGGGCGCGCCAAGGAGAGCGGCGTGGGCTCGAGCCGCGGACGAACACCGAAGAGCTCCTCCGCCTGGTCGAGCATCGTCTTGGGCGCGTCGAGGGGTAGGGCGCGCACGGCTCGACGCAGCAGGCGCAGCTCCTCGCGACTCATGCGAGGCAGGCGCTCATAGGGGTAGGGCCGGGGCGAACTCACGGCGCCGAGTATGGCGACTCTGGCGAGTTCTGGCGACCCGCCCGCGTGGGTCACGCGCGCTCGAGCTCGACGCTCTCGAGTTCGACGCCCCGCTCTCGCAGCTCCCGCACGATCTCCTCCGCTAGCTCGGCCGCTCGTCCGTCGGCGCCGGGCTCCGCCAAGAGCACGGCGTGCAGCTCACCGCCCTGCTCTTCGAGGCGCACCTCCACGCCCGCGAAGCGCGAGCCTGGCGCGAGGCGCATGCGCACCTGATGTCCGCCGCCGGCCGTGCGCCCGACCCGCAGCGTGTCGAGCAGTCGCTGGGCCATGGCCGCGGTCTCCGCTTGGGCCGCAGCGCTGCCCGCGACCACGGGCGTAGGAGCGGGTAGCGCGAGGGTGGGCGCGAAGAGCACGGCAGGAGGCGGTGAGAAGGCCAACAGCTGGGTCTCGTCCTGGCTCTGAGCGACGCCGGCGTCACGCAGGCGGTCGTCACGCCCTGCGTCCTGTTGCTGGAGTTCTTCGCCCTCCTGGCGTTGGAGTTGGCGCTCGCCTCGCCCCTCGATCGTTCGTGTCGGCGCCGGGTCGGGCGCGCGTCTCCGTGACGCAGTGGGCGCTCCACGGCCCGGTTTTCCGGTGCGGCCCGGCTTCCCCTTCAGCGGCGTGTCGCCTCGACCGGGGTCGAGCAGGTCGCGGAAGCGCAGGCGCCCACGCTTCCGGGGTGTAGGGTTGGGCGTCGCCACGCGGGGCGTGGTGCGCTGGCTCTCGATCTTGCGATTGTAGTCGTTCATGGCGTCTCTCGAGCAGCTTGTCGTCCGAAAGGCGCCCGAGTTGCGGGTTATTTCTGATATCGTGTCCGCGTGGCGGAATCGTACGTAGGCACGAACATCGCGGGGCAGTTCGACGTGGTCGGCCGCATCGGCGCGGGCGGCATGGGCGCGGTGTATCGCGCCGATCAGCCCGAGATGAACCGCTCCGTGGCCGTGAAGATCCTCCACTCGCGCTATCTCTCGCGCAAGGATCTCGTCTCCCGCTTCCGTCGCGAGGCGCGGGCCATGAGCCACCTCTCGCACCCCAACACGGCGCGCGTCTTCCTCTATGGGCAGCTCGAGGACGGCGCCTGCTACCTGGTGATGGAGTACCTCGAGGGCAAGAACCTCGCGCAGGTCGTGCGCTCCGAGGGGCCGATGGATCCCATGCGCGCCATGCGTGTGATGATCCAGGTCTGCGGGGCTCTGGAGGAGGCCCATCAGGCGGGCATCATCCATCGTGATCTCAAGCCCGAGAACGTCTTCCTCACCAGTCAGGGCGGCATCCCCGATTTTCCCAAGGTGCTCGACTTCGGTCTGGCCAAGGTGACGGAGCGCGAGATGGGTCCCGGCTCCATGGTGCTCACGCGTGAGGGCATGGTCTTCGGGACGCCCGAATTCATGAGCCCGGAGCAGGCGCGTGGAAAGACGCTGGACGCGCGCAGCGACATCTACTCCCTCGGGATCATCCTCTACGAGCTGCTGACGGGGAAGCTGCCCTTCGACGCCAAGCAGCCCATCGAGTTCATTCAGCTGCACGTTCACGGCACGCCCATGGGGCTCGCGGAGCGCCTCGACCGCGAGTATCCGCCCGGTCTCGAGGCCGCACTGATGAAGGCCATCGCCAAGAGCCCGGAGGACCGCTTCGACTCCGCGGCGGGCTTCGCCAGCGAATTGCAGGCGGTGCTCGACGGCCGTCCTTCGGTGATGGAGACGCTGGCGCCCGAAGCTCCGGCCGCGTCTCTCGCCCATCCCGACCCCGTTCCCGCTCCGGTTCAGTCCTCCCGCGCCGCGTGGGTGATCCTCGGTCTCGGCGCGCTGCTCGCTCTGGGCGGCGCCTTGGCGCTGGTCGCCGCGCTCACTCTGCGCTGACGTTCTCGGCGCAGCTCAGTTGATTCCGGTCGCGCCAGCGGCCGCGGTCTTGACGTCGCTCGGCGGCGCTTCCAAAGTCTGCTCGTCCATGACCACCGCCGCCCATCGAGCTGTACCCATCGCGTCCGTGCGAGACCTGGTCTCCTTGGCCAAGCCGCGCATCACGTTGATGGTGTTGGTCACGACGGCCGGCGGCATGTGGCTCGCGCCGGGGCAGCGCTCCGGCTGGGTCGTGGCCATCACCCTCTTCACCACGGCCGCGGTCGTGGCCGCCGCCAACTCCCTCAACTGCTACCTCGAGCGCGACACGGATCGCCTGATGCGGCGCACCCGGAATCGACCGCTGCCGGATCGCCGCATGCGGCCTTGGGTGGCCTTGCTCACGGGGCTGGGCCTCGGCGCCTTCTCCGTGCCGGCCCTGTGGCTGGGCGTGAACCCGCTGACGGGCGCCCTCGGCGCGCTGGCCTTGGCGAGCTACGTCGTCGTCTACACGCCGATGAAGCAGGTCAGCTCCTCCGCCCTCTTGGTCGGGGCGCTACCCGGAGCCTTGCCTCCGCTGATGGGCTGGACGGCCGCCACCGGCGAGATCGCTGCCCCCGGCCTCGTGCTCTTCGCCATCTTGTTTCTGTGGCAGATCCCCCACTCGCTGGCGATCAGTATCTTCCGCCGCGAGGAGTATGAAGCCGCCGGGCTCGTCGTGCTGCCCTCCGTGCGCGGCGATCACTACGCGCGCGTGCAGTCGGCCATCTACACCCTGGCGCTCTTCCCCGTGTCGCTGATGCTCTATCCGCTGGGTGTCGCGGGGCCGATCTACCTGGTCAGCGCCCTCGTGCTCGGCGTCGGGTTCCTCGCCTTGGTGCTGCCCGGGCTGCGTCGTGAGGCGCACCCCAAGTGGTCTCGCCGGGTCTTCGTGGGCTCCCTCGTCTACCTCACGGCGCTCTTTGTCGCGTTGGTGGCCGGAGCCGCCACGGGCATCTGATCCCCATGTCCCGTGCGCTCGTCATCGCCGCGCTCGTCCTCCTCGCCATCGCCTGTTCCGGTAGCGGCAGCGCGCCTCCGAGTCTGCTCCGGGTTCCCGACTTCAGCTTGACGGATCAGGCGGGGCAGCCGCTGCGCGCCAGCGATCTCGAGGGCAAGATCTGGATCGCGGACTTCTTCTTCACCAGCTGTCCTACCATCTGCCCCGTGTTGACCACACAGATGCAGAACCTCGCCCGTCGGCTCGGCGATCGTGGTGACGAGCTGCACTTCGTCTCCTTCACGGTCGACCCTCGCGTCGACACGCCCGAGACTTTGCAGACCTACGCCGAGCGCTTCTCCATCGACACCCGCCATTGGTCCCTGGTCACCGGCGAACCCGCCGCGATGCGCCGCGTGGTCGAGAGCTTCCGCGTCGCGGTGGGTGAACCCACGGAGCAGGAGAGCGGCGGCTACGACATCGCCCACGACACGCACTTCGTGTTGGTGGACAAGACGCGCCACCTTCGCGGCTACTACCCCCACGATGGCGAGGGCGTCGATCGCCTCGCCCGCGACGCGCTCCACCTGCTGAACGAGTAGCGATGGAGACGTCCCACGTTTTGGCCATCGCCTCGGCCGTCTGCAACGGCGCCGCCGCCGCCGCGATGTTGACGGCGCGCGCGCGGATTCGTCGCGGCGACAGGCAGGGGCACCGCCGCGGGATGCTCACGGCCGTCGGCGCCTCCTGCGTCTTCCTCGTCTTCTATCTCACGCGCATGGCCCTCTTCGGCGATCGCCACTTCCAGGGCACGGGCGGCGTGCGCGTCGCCTATCTGATCCTGCTCGCGACCCACGTCCTCGCCGCCATGGCCGTCGTCCCCCTCGTGCTGCGCAGCCTCTACCTCGGCCTGCGCGCCCGCTTCGACAAGCACCGCGCCTGGGCGCGCATCGCCTACCCCGTCTGGCTCTACGTCTCGGTCACGGGCGTCGTCGTCTACGCCTTGCTCTACCACTGGCCCGTGTGAGGAGTCATCCAAGGACGAGCAAGACACTGCGGGTCACGGTCTCTCCCGGGATCCGGGTTCTGGCGTCGCCGCCGCGGTCGTCGTCCATCAGCTTCTGGAAGGTGCGGAGGGCGCCGCTCCGGTCGTGAGGTAGCACCCGCGCGCCGATTGCTGCTAGCCTATGCCCTCTCCGCACACCGCTGGGGCGGAGTGACTCTCGACCCTAACCATGGTAAGCGCGCCGTCCCGCCAGCTGGTACCCGCGCACCAGACTCCGCCCGACCATGAGCCGCCTCAAAGAACTTCGAGAGCAACTCGGTTTCGACCTCCGGGAAGTCGCCAGCGAGGCCGACTGGTCTCCCGAGGAGTTGAGGGAAATCGAGCGCGATCCCGACGAGCTCGACGAGGGTGACGCGCGCACGCTGGGTGACCTCTACGGCGTCGATATCGATGCGTGGCTCGAGTCGAATGACAGCGATCCTCACTCACCAGTTGGTGTGCTGTTGCGAGCGCAGCACG
The DNA here is from genome assembly GCA_013151775.1 of Deltaproteobacteria bacterium. Taxonomy (GTDB): domain Bacteria; phylum Myxococcota_A; class Polyangia; order Polyangiales; family Houyiibacteriaceae; genus JAADHO01. The sequence continues at coordinate 8,648 of JAADHO010000244.1, forward strand.
ACGTGCTGTCGGCGTGGGCTCGCTTCACCATCGCAGAGGCGACGACGGTTGCTCGAGATTTGCGAGCAGCCCAGAAGCAGGCCGGCAAGCCAACGGGCTGGCAGGCGATTTCGTCGCTCTCGGAGGACTCTGACCATCGGCATCCCGGGTCAGGCAACGCCGAGCGGCTGGCGGTGCGTGCGCGTGAGGCGTCAGCACTCTCCGAGGGACCTGTTCCTTCGATGGCAAAGGTCTTCGACGTCTTCGGTATCCTTGTCCTGTGGGCCAAGCTCCCTGCCCACATCGATGCACTCTCGATGGCAACGCCGGAGCTCGGCGGGGTCATGGTTGGAAACCTGCAAGGCAAGCACATGAGCAACGCTTTCCTTCGCCGCATCACGTTCGCCCATGAGCTGTGCCACATCCTCTTCGATCGCCCTTGGGTGCAGGCCGTGCCCAGGTTCTGTTGCACGGGTTCCCGCGGCCAAAACAGCGTCAGCGACGACGTGGAGAGACGAGCCCGCGCATTCACGACGTACTTCCTCGCACCGAGTGGTGAGATCCAAACGTTCCGAGAAGGGTGCTCCCCCATTGATTTGGTGAACGGCGTCATGGAAACGTACGGGATGGGTTATGAGGCCACGCGGCACCACCTGGGGTTCGTCGGCCGGCTTCCGTATGATGAGAAGATTCCCGAGGTGTTCACTGTCGTTCCGCCTCGGTGGGAAGCCCAGGACCCCATCGGAGTTCTGGATGGCAAGGCGGTCGCCGTCGGCGTGCCAGGGCTGCGCGCCGGAGTGGTCACCGATATCGTGCTCCAGCTCTACGCTGACAAACATCTGACCGCGTCGGCGGCATCCGAGCTTCTGCGAGTGAACCCGAAGTCCTGGAATCAACTGTTGGACAGTCGGCAGGGAGACCGCACGCAAACGTGGTCCACCTCCTCTGGCATCGACGGCGACTGGCTGTAGCCTGTGCCGAAGCTGGTGGTCGATTCGTGCGGCTTGCTCCACGCCAAGCAACTCAGCGCGCTGTCGCTGCTCGACACCTGCATTGTCAGGGGCGCCTGGACCGTCACGTCTTCGAAAGCCGTCTACGGAGAGCAGGTGGAGATGACGCTCTCGTCTTGGCTGTCGTCGCACGACGTCAGGCCCGAGAAGGTCCGGCGAACTCGAGCGATCGCGGTACAGGGCAGGTGCCGAAAGAATCACATCGCCGGACGGAAGGATTGCGGCGTTGTCGCGCTCGCCAAGGACGAGTGGGCAGTGCTCTGGACCCACGATGAAGCCGCAGGACTCGTTGCCAACAGACTCAAGGTCGTCACGGTAGACATCTGCGACATCGGAGACTTTGCGGAGCACAACGGCTGGCTGGCCTGGTCGCAGATCGAGAACACTCTAGCGGGTCTCCAAAATTTCGCGTGGAGGCCCGACGACTGGAAGGGTGGGGTTGAGTCCACCGTGAAGGCTCGCAGCTACCGCGACAAACTCCTCCACCGGATGACCGACTGGCAGGGCCCAAGCCGGTCGGAAGAGGCCTCGGCGGAGCCTGACTCGCTGAGCTGAGCCCTGCCCCAGCGACCGGCTCTATGCCCTAGATTTCTGCGAGCACGCACCCAGGGGAACGGGTCTGCCAGGCGCGAAAGGGCCCCGGCTGGTGACGGCACACAAAGGAGCCGTTGCCTATGCGCTCTCGCGCCTTCCGGTGGACGCCAAGCAACTGGTGAACTCCGCCGCTGCCCTAGCTGGTGCAGGCGCTCGCCGGAGCGCGGCGGATCTCGCGCAGCTTGGCGCGTGCTCGCCGTACGAGGGGCGAGCGGCGCTGGGTGCGGATCAGGGCCTCGAGGGCAGAGCGGGCGTCGGTGCAGGCGTGCAGGGCGAAGAAGGCGTTGCCCATGCCGAGCAGGGCGTCGTCCAGCGTGTCGCCGCGGGGGTAGTCGTGCATCACCTTCTGAAAGGCACCGAGGGCGCGGGCGGGTTGGCCGTCCGTGAGGTAGCTCTGACCGATGGCGAGCTGTGCGTCGTCGGCGTGTTCGTCGCTGCCATGCCTGCGCACGTACGCTTGAAAGAGCGCGCGGGCGCGCGAGCCCTGGCCGGCGCTCAGAGCGGCCTGGGCGGCGGCGAGGTGGGCGGCCGGATCCGTGGGGATCTCGCTCTCCTCGAGCGCCACGTCCACGCCGGCGCTGCGGGCGAAGCGACGCAGCTGTTGACCGAGTTGCTCGCCTTGTCGGTCGACGAGTCCGCGGGTCTCGCGCAGTGCGTTCTGCAATTCTGCGAGCTGGCCCTCGAGCGTCGAGAGCTGCTGCTGGAGCTGCTCGACCTCGGCGCCCACGTCGGCGCTGTTGCGCGTCACGACGGCGGTCGCCTCGGTCAGGACCTGCTGCAGCTCCTCCACCTTCTGATGCGCCTGCGCGACGGCCTCGCCGAGCTCTCTGCGCTCGGTGGCGAGGCCCTCCTCGAGCGCCGTGATGCGCCGCTCGTGCTCTTGCGCCTGCGCCATCAGCCGCTCCCCTTCGGCCTTCTTGACGCAGCCCGAGGCCAGCAGCAGCAGCGAGAGCGCCCAGATCGCAGACCGCGTCATCCGCGCTCGCATGCTCAACGTTCCGTGAAGTCCACGCGTCGGTCGCGACTCCAGCTCGACTCGCTCGTGCCCGTGGCCATCTCTTCACCCACGGACGAGGCGCTGACGGAGCGGCGGCTGACGCCCAGAGACACCAGGAAGCGCTTCACGTTGCGAGCTCTACGGTCGCCCAGCGCGAGGTTGTATTCCTCCGTGCCTCGCGGGTCGCAGTAGCCCGTCAGGTGGACGCGGGCGATGCCTCGCTCCTGGATGCAGCGAGCGTTGGCCTGGATGGCGTCGCGCGTGCCGCTGCTGAGGTTGTCGGCGTCGAAGTCGAAGTAGACTGGGGAGAGCGAGCAGGGCGGAGGCGTCGAGGGCGTCTCGTCGGCCATGGGCATCTCCATGGACTGCGTGGCCACGCAGCGATTGCCCTGACACTCCTGACCGTCGGGGCAGTCTGCGGCGCTCGAGCAATAGCCGTCGATCGGATCGCAGCGACCCGCGTTGCAGCTCTGGCCCGCCGGGCAATCGTTGTCGTCGCGACAGGCCTGGCACTGGCCGTTCACGCAGTACTCGCCCTGGTGGCAGTTCTCGTCGTTGTCGCAGTTGGGGTAGGTGGGGCCACAGGCAGCGGCCAGCAGGGCCACGCAGGCGGAAAGGGCGATCATGGGTATGCGGTACATGAAACTCTCTTCTCTCATTAGGCCGGCGAGCTTGGCACGACGGCCGGGGCACATCCCGAACTTGCGACCCCGAGAGCCATCCCCCGGCGGCCAGATGCCTTCTTGGCATAGGTTGGCCATTCCCGCTACACCTGATGCAAGATCCCGGGGGGCTTGCGACCTAACTCCCCGGCCGCCTATCGTGCCCCATCCATCCGCCTCCCCGTACTCGGAGACGCCCGCCGCATGTCACTTTACTTCAGCTCCCCCAGCGCCGTCTCCTCTCCCGCGTGGCAGGCGATGCTGCTCGCGGCCCTGTGCTCGGGGGCCCTGTGTGCGTGCGGGAGCTCTCGAGCCAGCGTGCCGGACGCGGGCTCTGACGCATCCATGCTGCCGACCCGCTGCGGCGGCGGAGACGATCCGGACGGCGACTTCATCAGCTCCTTCGACGAGGGCACGGGAGACGCGGACGCGGACGGCATCCCCAACGCCGAAGACACGGACTCGGACGGGGACGGAATCCCGGACGCCGTCGAGGCCGGAGACACGAACTGCATCACGCCTCCCGTGGACACGGACATGGACGGCACGCCTGATTTTCTCGACACGGACGCCAACGGCGATGGCACGCCCGACCGCGAGCAGGCGGAGCGGGACATGGACATGGACGGTATCCCCGACGCCCTCGATCCCGACGTGGACGGGGACGGAATCCCCAACACGGAGGAGGTCGGTGACCCCGCGGCGCCCACCGACACGGATCTCGACGGCACCCCCGACGTGTTCGACGAAGACTCGGACGGCGACTCGATCACGGACGCCCAAGAGGGGCGCCAGGACCCGGACGACGACGGCATCCCGAACTATCGCGATCTCGACTCGGACGACGACGGCATCGCGGACGCCATCGAGGCGGGCGACGGCGATCCCGCGACGCCTCCGCGCAGCTGTCCCAACGAGGTGGATCCGGCGACCGGCGTAGTCAGCGCCGACGGAAGCCCCGACTTCGCCGACAGCGACAGCGACAACGACGGCCTCGGGGATCGCGAAGAGGTCGCCCTCGGCACGGATCCTTGCAACATCGACTCGGACGGAGACTCCTTCGGCGATCTGGTGGAGGGCGCCTTCGAGAGGGTCAACTGCCCAGCCGGCAGCGACGCGCCCGAGTGCGGCTGCGCGACGCGCCCGAGCTGTGGCATACCGCGTGAGGACTTCTTCGTCGTGCTGCCCTATCTCGGAGAGTCCGTAGAGCGTGACCTGGACTTCGCCACCAACATCCGCGTCGCGGACGTCTTCTTCGTCACCGACACCACGGGCTCCATGAGCGGCACGGTGAACAACGTGAAGAACACGGTCTCGACGCCCGGTACGGGGCTGATCGCCCGCATCCGCGAGACCATCCCCGACGCCTACTTCGGCGGCGGGCAGCACGACGACTTCCCGCTGAACGGCTATGGCAGCGGCGCTGACGAGCCCTTCATCCTAGCCATTGGGATGACGCCTCCAGACCGCGCCGACGACGTGGCTGCGGCCTTCAGCGAGATGGACATGCACGGCGGCGGAGACGGCCCCGAGTCCAGCTCCGAGACCCTGTATCAGATCCTCACGGGCGAGGGCGGGACGTGGACGGGCACGGACTCGAGCTCCTACAGCATGCGGCGCTACGTCGGCGACTGCCTCGACACGGGCTACGGTGCGCCCTGCTTCCGCGAGGGAGCGCTGCCCATCATCGTCCACTTCACCGACTTCTGCTCACACAACGGGCCACCTGGCGAGAACCCCTTCTGCTCCGATTACGCGGGCATCTCGCCCTCGCCCCACACCTGGGCCGACGCCATGCGGGAGATGACCCGCCGGGGCGCGAAGTACGTGGGCGTCAACGCCTCGAGCACGAGCTGCGCCACCGTGGTCGGACCTAGCAGCAACACGCCCTGCTACTTCATGAAGCGCACGGCGGAGGAGAGCGGCTCCGTCGATCTCGACGGCACGCCTCTGGTCTACGACCTGCCCAGCGGCGGCACCTCCACGACCTTCGCGGACACCATCGTCAGCGCCATCGAGACCATCGCCACGCGTGTGCCCCTCGACGTCGACACCGCGCTGCGTGACGATCCGAGCGACGCCGTGGACGCCACGGGTTTCATCAAGCGTCGGCAGCCTGCCTGCCGCGCCACGCCTCCGACCGATCCCTGCTGGACGGCGCCTGCGGGCGTGAGCCCTGAGGCCGCCGTGGCCGCCGTGGACGAGTCCACCTTCTTTGGCGCCATCCCTGGCACCACCGTGAAGTTCCGCATCACCTTCCAGAACACGGACGTGCCCGGCGAGTCGGGCGCGCAGGTGTACATCGCCTTCATCGATGTACGCGGCGGCGGCGCCGCCGTGCTCGACACTCGCCAAGTCTACATCGTGGTGCCCGCCAGCACCGGCGGCCCCGTCATCTAGTCACTGCACACGTTCGCATCTTTCCGGTCGCCCACGGGCGACGCTGTCCGGAGACCATCCATGACCAAGAATCTACTCCTCCTCTCCCTCGTCTCCAGCATGCTCGGCTGGGGCTGCGGCTCTGGCCGACGTCCCGTGCGTCCCGGGAGCGACGGCGGCACGGATAGCACGGTCATCGTCGACGGTTGCGATCGCACGAAGGACATGGACGGCGACGGCATCGCGGACGCGGTCGAGGGCAACAGCGACATCGATGGCGACGGCACCCCCAACTGGCTCGATGATGACTCGGATGGCGACGGCGTGTCGGATCGCGACGAGCACGGTGACGCCGATCCCTGCGCGCTGATCGACACGGATAGCGACGGCACCCCCGATTGGTGGGACACGGACAGCGACAACGACGGGCTCTCCGATGGAGACGAGGTCAACGTCTATCGCACGGATCCGCGCAACATCGACACGGACGGCGACGGTGTCACGGACCTTGGAGAGGTCCTCGGCTCGCGCACGGATCCCCTCGACCCGACGAGCACCATCCCCGCGACCGACTTCTTCGTGGTGCTGCCCTTCGGCGGCCCCGAGGTCGTGAAGCCCTTGCGCTTCGGCACCAGCATCTCCGTGGCCGACGTCTACTTCTTGATCGACACCACGGGCTCCATGGGCGATCCCATCGCCAACGTCACCTCGTCCCTGACCAGCATCTCGAGCGAGATCAGCACGCGCATCCCCGACGTGCAGATGGGCGTGGGCTTCCATCGGGACTTCCCGTTTGGAGATCCTGGAGGGGTCTTCAGCGGCAGCGCCTACTACGGCGCCTCGAGCGATCAGCCCTACAAGAACGAGCAGGACATCACGGCGGACCTCAGCGCTGTGCAGTCCGCCTTCGGCAGGTTGTCGGCGGGCGGCGGAGGTGACAACCCCGAGGCTCAGGTGGAGGCGCTCTATCAGACTGCCACGGGTGAAGGGGCCAATTGGAGCTACTCCGGTAGCGGTGGAGGCAACTTCAACCTCCCTCGGCGAAGCTGCCCGTCGATCCCAGATGAGCCCGCACCGCGTTACGGCTACCCCTGCTTCCGGCGCGGGGCCCTGCCCATCATCATCTTGGTCAGCGACGTGACCTGGCACAACGGGCCCAGCGGCGCCGAGCCCTACGCTGACATCTCGCCCACTCCGCACATCTTCGATCAGGCCGTGATCGCCCTGAACACGATCGGCGCGCGCTTCATCGGCGTGGCGGTCAACGGTGGCGGTCGCGCCAACATGGAGCTGATGGCTACCCAGACGGGCACGGTCGACGGGACGGGCTCGCCCTTGGTGTACGACGCCTCCGGCGGCACGGTGTCGAACTCCATCATCGAGGGCCTCACGACGCTCACCGGCGGAGTGAAGCAAGACGTCACGACGCGCACCGAGAACGTCCCAGGCAATCCGGACGAGTTCGACGCCACGCAGTTCATCAAGGCCATCACGCCCATCGAGGGCTACACCGCGGGCGTCCCCGGAGGCTACGACAGCAAGGACGACATCGCCTTCTATGGCGTCGTCCCGGGTACACAGGTGGAGTTCGACGTGCGCTTCTTCAACGACGTGCGTCCGGCGGCTGCTGCAGCAGAGATCTTCCAGGCGAAGATCATCGTCGTGGGCAACGGGGTGGCGACACTCGACTCGCGCAACGTCTACATCATCGTGCCCCCGGACGGCGGCACGATCCTGATCTGAACTCTTGGTGGGTCAGCGGCTGATCGCGGGAAAAGTATCGAACCCCCCATGATCTCCCCTCGCTGACCTGCTATCTTGCTGGCGAGTGAGGTGGGCGATGTCGCAGAGTCTCCAGAGTTTCCGTTTTTCCACGCTGCCCCTGGCGGCCCTCGTCCTGCTGATGGGCCTCGTGGGCTGCTCCTCGGGTAAGGTCGGTCCGCAACGGCCCGATGGTGGAGGCATCATCGCTCCGCCGGACAGCGGCGCAGCGGGCTGTCGCGCGGGGCGTGACGCCGACATGGACGGCATCGCCGACGACATCGAAGGCGACGACAGCGTAGACACGGACGGCGACGGCACGCCCGACTACCTCGATCTCGACTCGGATGGAGATGGCATCTCCGACGCTGACGAGGCGCGCTCCGACAACCCCTGCGCCCCAGCCGACTCGGATGGGGACGGTGTCTGGGATTTTCGCGATCTCGACAGCGACAACGACGGCCTCTCGGACGAGCGCGAGACGATGCTCGGGACCAACCCGCTGCAGGTCGACTCGGACGGTGACGGCGTGACCGATCTCGGTGAGGTAGACGGCACGGGCACCGATCCCCTCGACGACACGAGCACCATCCCTCCGGGCGATTTCTTCGTGGTCTTGCCCTACAACGGTGACCGCCAGAACCGCCCGCTGCGCTTCGGCACGGACATCTCCGTGGCGGACGTGTTCTTCTTGGTGGACATGACGGGCTCCATGCGCAGCGAGCGCACGAACCTGATCAACGGCTTGGTGAGCACCATCATCCCGGGCATCGAGGCGGCGATCCCCGACGTGCAGTTCGGCGCGGGCGGCTTCGACGACTTCCCCACGGGCGGCTACGGGCGATCGCCCGACCTGCCCTTCTACCTGCTGCGCAAGATCGCGCCGCCCGAAGAAGATATCGGTGGCTGGAGCATCTCGGCCGGTCCCACCACCTGTCCGAGCAACGGCGCCACCAACGACATCGGCATGATCAGCGGCGGCCCCAACGGCACCGCGGATATCCTCGAGGCCGTGCAGGGGCTGCCGTGTCACGGAGGCAGCGACGGCCCCGAGGCCTACGTGCCGGCGCTTCACGCTACGGCCACCGGCATGGGCTTGACGTGGCCCGGCGGCAGCGTCTCCGACCAGAGCTGCCCGTCGATTCCGGACGAGGCGGGCGTGCGACGCGGCTACCCCTGCTTCCGGCCCGGCGCGCTGCCGATCATCCTGCTGATCGGCGACTCCAACTTCCACAATGGACCCGGCGGGAGCAACGCCTACTCGTTTACGGCTCCGACCTACGACGCCACAGTGGCCGCTCTGACGGGCATCGGCGCGCGCGTGATCGGCGTCTTCTCCGGTGGCGGCTCGTCGCCCGACTTCACGCGGCTGTCCACGGACACGGGCACAGTCGACGGAAGCGGCAGCCCGCTCTTCTTCCCCATCAGCTCCGACGGCAGCGGCCTCAGCTCCACGGTGGTCGACGCCGTGGCGCAGCTCGTGGGAGGCACGCCTCAGGACGTGAACACGCGCACGGAGAACGTGCCCGGCAACCCCGACGAGTTCGACGCGACGCTCTTCATCAAGGCCATCGTGCCCTACCAGGGCTATCGCGACGGCATCCCCGGCGCGGGCTTCGACAGCAAGGACGCGACCACCTTCTACGGAGTCATCCCCGGCACGCAGGTCGAGTTCAACATCGACTTCTGGAACGACATCCGGCCGGCGGCCGCTACGGCGCAGATCTTCAAGGCGAAGATCATCGTCGTGGGCAACGGCGTCGCCGACCTCGACTCGCGCAACGTGTACATCGTGGTGCCGCCAGACGGCGACTTCGTCTTCATCTGACCGCGGGCCCAGCCGGGGCCGCTGAGCGGCTTGCGTCCTCGCTCCCTCGGTCGCGGTAGTGATCTACCGCTCGGTCGGTCGCTGCGGGCGCGCTCGCTCATCGACCCCGTCTGACCGCGGGCCCAGCCGGGGCCGCTGAGCGGCTTGCGTCCTCGCTCCCTCGGTCGCGGTAGGGATCGGGCGCCCCGCCACGGGCGACCGTCGTAAGACGCCGGAGGGTGCCCGGCCACGGCTGAGCATGAGCCTCTCCGCCACGGCTGAGCATGAGCCTCTCGACCGTGGCGCGTGGGACTTGTCCCGCGCAGGATGCGTCGAGCTCAGCTCCGTTCCCAAGCTGCGTCCGGGACGCCCAAGGGCGCCCCGCCACGGCTGCGTGTGTCCGAACGACTTGGCGCCCCGCCGCGTGCCGCGTAGTCCGTGGCGCGAGCATCTGCTATGCCG
>JAADHO010000411.1 GCA_013151775.1 Deltaproteobacteria bacterium
TGCCCCACCTCGTGCGCCTGTGGGTCGGGCCTCGCCACGCGCGCCTGCTGCCCCTCAGCTTCGTGGTGGGCGCCGGGCTCCTGATCTGGGCCGACCTCGCCTGCCGCCTCATGCCCACCGGCGATCTGCGCCTCGGGGTGGTCACGGCCATCACCGGTGGGCCCTTCTTCCTCTGGCTGCTCTACCGCGAGAAGGTGCGGACATGAACGCGCCCGAGATCGCCCTCGAGGCCGAGGGCCTGCGCTTCGCCTTCGCGGGGCGCGAGGTGCTGAGGGACGTGTCCCTGCACGTGCGACCCGGCGAGCTGGTCGCGCTGCTGGGAGGCAACGGCGCCGGCAAGAGCACGCTCTTGCGCCTGCTCGCAGGCTTCCTGCGACCTGACGCCGGCGAGGTGCGAGCACTGGGCGATCACCTGAGCGGTCTCGACCGCCGAGAGATCGCCCGCCGCCTGGCCTATGTACCGCAACGCTTCGGCGCCGAGCCGAGCTTCAGCGTGCGCGAGATGGTCGCCATGGGCCGCTGGGCGTATCTCGGGCGGCTCTCCGCACGGAGCGCCGAGGACGACGCGGCCATCGAGGACGCCCTCGTCGCAGCGGATCTCGGCGGCCTCGCCGAGCGGAGCTTCGACGCCCTCTCCGGCGGCGAACGCCAGCGCGTGCTCTTCGCCCGCGCCTTGGCCCAGGGCTCGTCCGTCTTGTTGCTCGACGAGCCCACGGCGAGCCTCGACCTGCTGCACGCCCATCGGCTGATGACGCACGTCGCCGACAGCGCACGCGAGGGCCTCGCCGTGCTGATCGCCGTGCACGACGTGGCCTTGGCCGCGCGCTTCGCCGACCGCGCCCTGGTGCTCTCCAGCGGCAGGCTGTTGGCCGACGGCTCACCCTATGAGGTGCTCACGCCTTCGCTCTTCGCCGAGGCCTTCGGAGTCGACGCGAGCCTACGCCGAAGCGAGTCGGGCGACTGCATGCTCGAGGTGCGCGGCGCCGCCCGCTGACTCGGCTGAGCAGGGTCGAGTGCGCACATGGTCAGACAGCCATGGCCAGCGCGCAGGTTCAGGGCAGGCCGCCCGACACAGCGGCCACGACCTCTCGAGCTGCCGGGTCGTCAACTTCATGTTCGGCGAGGCCCGCAGCCCCCGCCACCAGGTACCGCATTCCCCAGTTGACGGAGAGGCCGAGTGCCACGCGCCGGTTCTGCGCGTTCAGTATCGTCGGCACCCGAGCAACCCCAGCCTGCCGCAACGTCTCGAGCATGTGCGAACGAAAAATGGCGGCGACGTCCTCCACCCACGGACTATCTTTGGGCATCGCGTCCAGCCGCGCGTCGAGGCTCACCACGTTCCTCACAGCAGCCCGCCATTGGGAGAGTCCGGGCATCATGGCCAGCCAACGCGTAGCGCCTGCAAGTACCCAAGCGGTCTCTCGAACTTGGATCGCAGGCTGGCCCGCCGCCTCCTCGAGCTCGAAGACATGACGTGTCACGACCCCGAGAGCCGCGGCCCGACGCCGACGCTCATCGGCGGCGACGGAGAACACGGTCCCGTCGAGGGTCTGGCGAAGCGAGGTGAACCAGGAATCGAGAGCCTGCGCGGTGCGCTCGGCCGAGGCCAATGGGAACATCAAGCGACCTCGCGATCCGCCTCGATCCAATCCTTTGGGTCTTCGAGTCCCTCGAAGAAGGTGTCGCCTATCATCGGAGTCGAGATGTCCCGCAGAGCAGTTCGGATCTGCTCGGCGATTCCGGCGGTCTCGCAGCCGTCGATGACGCAGGTAACGATTCTCCTGGCCCCAGAGTCGTGAAGTAAGCACCTCGCGGATGCTGCCCCGGGGGTGTCGAAGCCTTGAAGACCCAGTCAGGTTGACTGTCGATGGCGTTGAACCCCGCGCGATTCGTGAAGTGGTTCATGGGTGGCACCGACCCAGCGTAGCAGGCGATCGAGGCGCCTGCATCGCTCCACCGCTCCCGGGCGCTCCCCACTGCAAGGCTTGACGCGACGAGGCGCTTCGGTTCCGATCGAGCCATGGCCGACTCCGAACCGATGAACCGCGGATTGGTCAGCTACCAGATGCTCAAGAGTCCGCGCCTATGCCCGGGCTCTCCCGGGCGCGCGCGCCTGCTCGAGGCGGTGGACGAGGAGACACGGGCCTTCATCTCGGGCTCCGTGCTGCCGGGGAGCTGGTACCCGGAGCGGCTCAGCGTGGCGATGGTCCACGGCGTGGTGAAGGCGCTCGAGCTGAACACCGACGCGGCCGTGCGCGCCTACTTCGGCGCACAGCAGCGCGCGGCCTACAACCTCGCCTACCGCGCCCTGCTGCGCATGACGCCCACCCGTCGCCTGGTCGAGCGCGCACCCGCCTTCTGGCGCAGACAGCACACGGCGGGAGAGCTGATCGTCGCCTCGGGCATGCAGGGCAGCGCCAGCGGGCGCATCGAAGGCAATGTCTACGTGGTCGACCCGATCTACGCCATCGGGCTCGCCGCGGGCATCGAGGCGACGCTGACGATGACGGGCGCCAAGGGCGCGAAGGTCGAGGAGCGCCCCGTGGGCGAGGACACGCTGCTGCTCGACATCAGCTGGCGTTGAGCCTCAGTCCGCCGGAGCACGCGTCCAGCGCAGCGTGTGGACGCCCAGGCGATAGCCGAGCCAGCCGTTGTCGAGCACGACGTCCGCGGGCGGTGCGGCCGTGAGGGGCGCGCCGGGGACGAGCCCTTCGCCGTAGTCCACCTCGATTCGCCCCGAGGGGTGACCGTCCAGGCGCGCGTAGCTGCGACTCGTCAGCCGGCCGCCCTCGTAGCGCTCGACCTCGTGCTCTCCGGCCTCGTCGCGCTCCACGATCCCTTCACCGCTCGCCGGCGCGTGCGTCGGCAGGAACCACACGCGCTGCACATCCTCGAGCACGTAGCGCGGCGGGAAGGGCAGCTCCACGGGAACGAAGCGCTGAAACTCCACCTCGCGGCCGATCTGCGTCCAGGCGAAGCCGCGCCCGCCGTGAGGTCCAAGGGCCAAGAGCACGAGGCGCCCTCCCCGCTTCTCGAGCACGGCGCGAAAGGAGTGCTCGCCTTCAGCGTGGGTGATGGTGATCTGTTGCTCAAGGGTGAAGTCACCGACGAGCGTCGCCGGATCCACGAGCCGCGTCGGGTACTGCGCAGCAGCCGGCGCCGGCGTGGGCGGCCCTCCGCAGCCAGAGGCCACGAGCCACAGAAGGCTCGCGAGCCACGCCAGGCGTGCTTGAAGAACCATGCAGCCGACCTACCAGTCGTGTGCCCAAGCGCCAAGCGCTCGCGGCGTGCCGCGGACGCGGGCTGGCCGGCACGGCGGCTCTCCCGCCTGCGCCCCTCCCACCTGCGCTCCTCAGACCTGATTGGCGAGTGAGGGTGGCGGCGCGAGCTTGAGTCCTGGGACGTAGGCGGTTGCTCCTTCGGCTCGGGTGCGTCGTTGCGGG
>JAADHO010000277.1 GCA_013151775.1 Deltaproteobacteria bacterium
GGCTGGGATCGCTCCCTGACCTGCCCCGAAGGTCTGCGCGCGCGCCTGGACGAACACCGCGCCGTCCGCGAGCTGCTCGCAGGCGCCGAGCCCGTGGATCATGGCTTCCTCACGCAGCTCGGCTTCGGCGCCAGGCGCGTCTTCTCGGCCAACCGTTGGGCCGTGGTGGGTGACGCCGCCGCGTTCGTCGATCCCTTCTACTCCCAGGGCACGGACTTCATCGGTATCGAATGCGATCTGGTGACGGACCTCATTCGCCGCGACCTGGCCGGCGAAGAGCTCCTGGCCTCAGCGGATCTCTACGAGGAATTCTTGCAGTTCCGCGTCGACCTCACGCGTCTGCTCTACGTGGACCTCTACCCGACGCTGGGCAGCTACGAGCTCTTCAAGGCCAAGGTCTTCTTCGACACGGCGCTCTACTACAACCTCTGGTTCGACTCCTACGCGCGCGACGATCATCTCGACCGACGCGCGCTGAGAGCGCTCCTGCGCCGGCGTGGGCCGATCCGCGCGGCCATGGAGAATTTCCGCCGGCTCTTCGCCTCTGCGGGCGAGGCGCTCCACGCCAGCGGCGCGTACTACGCCGGAAACACCGGGCGCAGCCTCTACGGACGCGAGGTCTTCGGGCCCCTCGAGAGGGTCGGCGCCGCGCGCACGCGTCAGCAGGTGGATCAGCGCACGGAGCAGATCTTCAACCGGACGCGCGCCATGGTCCTCGGGCTCTTGCGTGGAGACGAGGCCGCGGTGGAGCCTTGGTCCCTCGCTCGCTACGTGGAGGATGTCGATCTTCTCTCACCTCAGGGGGTGAAGGCATGAGGCGCCGCGTCGTGATCACGGGCAGCGGCGTCATCACTCCCATCGGCGCCAGTGTCCCGGACAGCCTCGATTCCTTGAAGGCGGGGCGCGGCGGCGTGCGCTTCATGCCCGAGTTCGATCACGTGAAGGATCTCCACGGTCGCCTCGGCGCGCCCGTCGAGGGTGTGGACCTGCTCAAGCACTACGACCGCAAGGTGCGCCGCACCATGGGCCGCGTGGCCCTCTTGGCCTTACACGCCACGGAGCAAGCCGTCGCCGAGGCCGGTCTGGGCGAGGCGCTCTTGCGCTCGGGGCGCGCCGGCGTCGCCTACGGCTCGACCTCGGGTAGCAGCTCGGAGCTCGAGGGCTTCAGTGGTCCCTTGCTGCTCGAGGGCAGCATGCGCGGGCTGAAGTCCAACGCCTTCCTGCGCTTCATGGCGCACACCTGCGCGGCCAACCTCGCCAAGCACTACGCCATCACGGGTCGCGTCGCCTCCACATGCACGGCCTGCACCAGCGGCGCCCAAGCGATCGGCGAGGGCTACGAGCTGGTGCGCTCGGGGATTCAGGACGTGATGATCTGCGGCGGTGCGGAGGAATTGCACTACATCACGGCGGTCACCTTCGATCTCTTGATGGCCACCAGCATCCACTTCAACGACACACCGGACGAGAGCCCGCGACCTTTCGACGAGCGCCGCGACGGCTTGGTCGTGGGTGAGGCGGCGGGGACCTTGGTGCTCGAAGAGCTCGAGCACGCCCGGGCGCGCGGAGCGAGCATCTTGGGTGAAGTCCTGGGCTACGCCAGCTGCTGCGACGGCGGGCACATGACGGCCCCTGACCCCGCGGGCATGCGCGCCGTGATGGAGCTCTCCTTGGCCGACGCGGGCATCGCGGCCGAGGACGTGGGCTATGTGAACGCCCATGGTACGGGCACCCCCGTGGGTGATCTCGCCGAGAGCCGGGCCACCTACGAGGTCTTCGGCGGCGACGTGCCGGTCTCGTCCCTGAAGGGCTTCGTGGGCCACACCCTCGGCGCCTGCGGAGCCATCGAGGCGGCCTGGTGCCTCGGCGCGTTGACGCGAGGTTTCCTGCCCGCGGGCAAGAACCTCGATCGGGTCGATCCCGCGTGCGCGCCCCTCGACTACCTGCGTGAGTGCCGCGCGACCACGGAGCGCGTCTTCGTCAGCAACAACTTCGCCTTCGGCGGCATCAACACCTCTCTGGTGATCCGCGTCGGCGAGCCGGAGGCGCGGGAACTCGGCGCCGGATGAAGCAGAGGCTGCGGCTGCTCCTGGCCTTCTTCTCGTTCTTTCAGTTCTTCATGGCGGGCGTGCTGCTCGGCGTGGTCGCCTTCCCGCTCTTGCGTCTCTTCGTCTGGCGTCGCTCACGATACGCACGCCTCGCTTCACGATTCTTGGGTTTCATCTATCCGTCCTTTCTCTTCTGGATGAGGTTGGCCGGGCTGATCCGCTACCAGCGCCCACCGCTGCCCGACTTCGTGCCGGACGCCGGCGCCTACGTGTTGGTGTCGAATCACCCCACGCTGATCGACGTGGTCTTCCTGCTCGGCTGGGTGCCGCGCCTCAGCACGACGGTGAAGGTCGCGTGGCTGAGGAGCCTGATCTTCGGTCCACTGCTGCGCGCCGCGGACTACGTGCCGGGGCCCGGCATGAAGGGAGACGAAGGCGGCACGCCGGCCCTCGATCGCATGGTCGCCAAGCTCGAGCAGGGTCAGCCGCTGGTGGTCTTTCCCGAGGGCACGCGCTCTCCGAGCTTCGGTCTCGGGCGCTTTCATCGTGGCGCCTTCGAGGCGGCCGTGCGCGCAGGCGTGCCCATACTGCCGCTGTACATCGACGCGCGCCCGCCGGGCTTGAACAAGCAGCGCTTCGTGCCGGACGAGCCGATCCGCTTCGAGTTCAGCTGGCTCGGCGTGCTCGAGGTCGGCGTCGCAGACGATCCTCGGGAGCTGATGAAGCGCACCCGCGCCCTGATCGAAGCCGAGCACGCGGCACGTCACAGGAAGTGACGAAGCTCGAGCCTGGCGTCTTCAATCGACGTCCGGCACCGCGTCGGCGAGTCCGAGGACTTCGCGGGCCCACGCGATATCGGCGTCCTCGAGACCGCCAGCCTCAGCGACTAGATCGTCGATGGCGGCTCTCGCCGAAGCGCAGCACGCCGCAGCTGCACTCGACGTCGCTGCCCGCGCGAAGGATCTGGAAGCGGACATCGCTGCCCTTCTCTCGACTCAGCCGCAGCTCGAGATCGTCTCCGGGTCGCAGTGCCTGCATGAACTTCAAGCGCACCATGGCCGAGGCATCGCCGAGATCGGGCCAAAGCTGACGCGCGCCGCGTTCGACGAGCAGCACCTGCGACACGCCGGGCACGATGGGATCGCCGGGGAAGTGTCCGTTCAGAGTCTTCAGCTTCGCGGGCACCGACACGTCCAGGACTCGCCGACCATGCGTGCCCTCTCGCGGCTCGCTCAACACGAAGTCATGCATGCGTCGCAGCATGCAGAATGTCCCGGTCGCCGGCAATGGCAGCGAGGAGCGCAGCAGACCTGATCGGCGGAGGGCAGGCCGAGCGCCCTCGACCGGACAAGCGGGACCAAACACCAAATGAAGGTCGTGGCGGGCGCGGAGGTG
>JAADHO010000253.1 GCA_013151775.1 Deltaproteobacteria bacterium
GCGAGCGGATCACCAGCGCGAGCATGAGAAGGTAGCCGGTGAGCAGGACGAGGATCTTGAGCGTCGTCCCCGTCGTCATGGGTCGCGCTGCGGCGATTCGGCGCTGGAGACACAGGCCGTGTCGTTCCAGCAGCTATCGGGACCGCAGTCGCATGCCTGCGAGTGAAATCGCCCGCAGCGCACATATGCGGGTTTGTCGCATTCGTCGTGGCAATTCGCACCGCTGTTGGGAAACGACTTCCACTCGCCGCCAGCGTCTCTACACAACTGGGGCTGGTTCCGGCCCACTGCCGGCGTCCAGCAGACCTTGGTCGTGCTTCGTGGGGACGAAGGTTCGCCTGGAAAGAGCTCCACTACACCGCAGTCGTAGCCGGGCCTGCAGTCGTCCGCACCTGTGCAGGTCGCGAGGCAAACACCTGGGATCGACGCGTTGGGTAGCGGCGAGCAAACGCTGCCTCCCGGGCAAGCGTGTTCATCGAGCCGGCAAGGTCGCTTCGACATGCAGTATCCACCGGGCACACCCGTGTAGCATCGTTGTACAGAGCTACAATCCTGGTCGTTCGAACAAGCTCGCCCGATGGCACCGCGAAGCAGACGTACAACCAGCTCATAGCTTTCGGTGTGCGTCCACTGTTCCTGCCCAGCATGACTAGTCCAGTCGCGAAGATATTCCTGCAGCTCTTCAACGGCTCCGAGACGCTCGATGTATCCGGGAGCCGCCCGACGTACTGCGTCGCTCTCGTCGAGAAGCATGAGCCGCAGGAGTGAGAGCGCCGAGGCTCTCCGTCCGGTCTGGAAGAAGTAGCTGAGCTCGTACTCGTGGGCCGCCCATCGTACGTGGGGGCTCGAGTGACACGAAAGACGAGCTACCAACGGCATTTCTGCTTCTCGGGTCCCCTGATTGCGAAGCGCGAGCAGGCTGTTGCGGACAAAGCCCACGTCTGGATCCCTCAACGCGTCGGACGAGCGAAGGAATCGCAGTATGGCAGCCCGGGTCGCCGGCTTCGTGAGCTGCTCGTGGAGGTTGGGATAGCGCCTGGCCACAGTGACGGAGGCCAGCCCGTCGCCGAGTGAGGCAAGGTACTGCCTGACCGCAATTGGAATGTCCTCCTCCGACCCCGACTCCCCCGGGACCTCGGTCACGAGCCGGGTGTTGCACCGCGACGAGACGCGCGCCACCACGGCCGCGAGGCTGTCGACGTCGGCATGCTCTTGCCGCGGCAGCGATCGCTCAGGGCGGCTGCTGCACGCGATGAGCACTGCCGCTGCAACTACGCACCTATGGAATCGCGACATGGGCATCTCCCATCTCCCCTGTGACGCCCTCGCCTCTACGCGTATTCACGCTACGGATGGAGGTCGAGGTGGCGTGTGCCTCGTCCGCCGCCGGACTCAACGTTGCTTGCGACGCTGACCGGCCGCGGCGCCTACGGGGCCGCCGTGTTCCATGATGCCGGCCAGCTCTCCGGGCTCTGTGGAGCGTCCGAGCGCCTCGTCTCTTCCGAGTAGTCCGCGCTTGTAGAGTTCGTAGAGCGACTGGTTCATGGTGCGCATGCCGGTTTCCGATTGGCCTGTCTGCATCAGACCGTAGATCTGGTGCACCTTGGCTTCGCGGATCAGGTTCCGGATGGCGTAGTTCGGGATCATCACCTCGGAGGCGAGCACGCGGCCGGGGCCGTCGGGGCGCGGGAGCAACATCTGGGTCACGACGGCCTGCAAGACAAACGAGAGCTGCGCCCTGATCTGGGGCTGTTGATGTGGCGGGAAGACGTCGATCACCCGGTTGATCGACTGCACGGCGCTGTTGGTGTGCAGCGTGGCGAACACCAGGTGTCCCGTCTCCGAGATCGTCATGGCGGCCTCGATGGTCTCGAGATCGCGCATCTCGCCCACCAGCACGATGTCGGGATCCTGCCGCAGCACGTACTTCAGCGCGCCCTTGAAGCTGTCCGTGTCCGCGCCGATCTCGCGTTGATTCACCAGACAGAGCTTGTTCGGGTGTAGGTACTCGATGGGATCCTCGATCGTCATGATGTGCTGACGACGCGAGCTGTTGATGCGGTCGATCATGGCCGCCAGGGTGGTGGTCTTGCCCGAGCCCGTCGGGCCCGTGACCAGCACCAGGCCGCGGGGTAGCTCGGTCAAGTCCTCGAGCACCGGCGGCAGGCCCAGCTCCCCGAGGGCGCGGATCTTGAAAGGGATGGCGCGGAAGGCGCCCGCCACAGCACCGCGCTGCATGAAGACGTTGGCGCGGAAGCGGCTGAGGCCCTTGACGCCGAAGGAGAAGTCGAGCTCGTTGCTCTTCTCGAAGGCGACCTTCTGCTCTTCGCTCATCACCTCGTAGCACAGGTGCTTGCTCTCGACGGGGCCCAGGGGAGGCGTGCGGAGTGGCACGAGGCTGCCGTCGATGCGCAGCTGAGGAGGAGAGCCCGTGGTGACGTGGAGATCGGAGGAGCCGCGCTCGATCATCACGCGGAGGAGTTGCCGGAGGCTGATGCGGGGCCGTTCGTCGTGCTGCATGCGAACAGGGTAGCAGACGCTCCGGGCTTTTAGATCTCCACCTTCGTCCACAGACCTCGGCGCATCCACTCCTTTTGCCGGTCGGTCTTGCGTACCAGGCGCGCCGCGGAGACCGCCGCCAGCACGTCGCCTTCGAAGCCCAGGGCGGGCACGCTCTGGTGGCTCACCATCAGCAGGCGCGCCAGCGGCGTCTTCACGGGCACGGCCGTCAGGCCCAGCGTGCCGCGCACGGGGAAGTCGTGCGTCACCGGCAGCGTGTGGGGGCCGCGCAGCCAGGGATCCTTGGGCGCGATCTCCAGGTCGTGCTCTAGATCCTGCATGGGCCGCCCGTCGTGGGGTGAGTCGACGCGCAAGAGATGGGAGTCGAGGAAGGGCAAGAGCGCGCCCAGGCTCTCGCGCAGCCGCTCGCGCGTGCCCTCGAGGTAGCCGCTCTCTTCCTCGACCCGGCGCCGCGGCAAGAGCGCGCTGACGCTGAGCACGCAGCGCTCCTGCGCGTCCGGCTTCGAGGCCTGCAGGTGCAGCAGGTTCTCGCCCTCGAGGCGCGCGCTGGGATCCGCGATGGCCACCACGTGTCGTCCCATGCCCTCGGGCATGCCCGAGCTCCGCAGCACCAAGTTGAGCGTGTAGCGCAGCAGCCGTGGGCGCGGCTCTCCGAGGCGTTCGAAGAGGCGCTCGAAGCGCGGTCGATCGGCCAGCGTCCCGACGATCTGGGCCACGTCCCGACCGCAGAGCACGAAGGAGGTGCCGAGGGTGTCGCCGGTGCCTGCGATCTCCACGCCCGTCACGGCGCCCCGGCGCGACAGGATGCTCGAGACGCGCTCTCTCGGCCGCACCTCTCCACCGGCACCACGCACGCGATCGAGCAAGGCCTCGACCAGCCACGGCAGCCCGCCCTCGATCTCGGCGGGCCCCGTAGAGACGCATGCGGGCTAAGGCGGGGATGCTCCCCGGGTCGAGATGGCACGCCAGCGCCGCCGGGCCTGCCACGGCTCGACGAAAGGGGTGACCGTCGGCCAGCGCGGCGAGCGGGTCGAAGGCGTCTCCATCCGGACCGAAGCGATGGGCTACGGCGGAGCGCGCCACGGCTCGACGCTCGAGCAGGCCGCTGGCTGGCCAGGCGCCATCCCTGCTCACGAACTCGTCGAGCAGCCGCATGGAGCTGGCGAGATCTCGATGGAAGTCCGCGATGGGCCGACTGACGGAGGGGAACTCCCGTTGCATCTCCCGCGCGAGGGCCTGCGGATCGGCGCACAAGGAGAAGCGATGACCCGGAAGCACCAGCTGGGCTGGCGGCGCGTCTGTCCGCGTCCGGCGTCGCAGCAGCGGCACCAAGGAGAGCTCGGAGAAGGTCTTCTTGACGATGGGTGACTGGGCTCCGAGGAAGGCCCAGGTCGAGCGCGGCAGCGTCAGGCCGTCTATCTGGTAGCTGGGCGCGGGGGTGTCTTGGCCCAACACCAGGACTCGAAAGCCACGCTTGGACAAGAGCGCCCCGGCCAGCAGACAGGGCAACTCCATGCCCACGCAGATGACGTCGTAGTAGCCCCGGTTCACGGCTCGCCGGGGCTCGCGGCCAGCAAGGCGGGCGCCCCCGACTCGAGCGTCATCGGCCTGGGAGCCCCCCATGGAGTGCGCCGAGCGAAGGCCTGCACGACGCTCGGGTAGAGCAGGCGCTCGGCCTCCTGGATGCGGCTGTGCAGGCGCCGCGCGTCGTCTCCTGGGAGCACGGGCACCGCGGCTTGCGCCAGCAGCGGGCCGCTGTCGACGCCCGCGTCCACCAGGTGAACGCTGCAGCCGCTCAGGCTCACGCCCGCCGCCAAGGCCTGGCCGGGCGCGTCTCGGCCGGGGAAGGACGGGAGCAGGGAAGGGTGAATGTTCAGGATGCGTCCCTCGAAGCGCTCGACCACGGCTGGCCCGAGGATGCGCATGAAGCCCGCCAAGACCACCAGGGAGCAGTCGAGGCTCTCGAGGGCGTCGGCCAAGGCCAGGTCCCAGGCCTTGCGGTCATCAGCCTTCTTCAGGGGCAGCGCCAGCACCTCGAGCCCGAAGTCTCGGGCCAGGGTCACCACAGGGGCCTCGGGGCGATCCGTGACCAGGGCCGCGAAGTGCACATCGCAGCGTCCGTCGGCCGCCGCGGTGACCAAGGCCTGAAGCGTGCTGCCGCGACCGGACGCCATCAGGGCGACGCGAGGAGGCGCGCCGGAGCCCGTCATGGCAGGTCGACCCGCGCGGGACCCTCTCCGGTCACGATCTCGCCGACCAAGAAGGCGCGCTCGCCCGCGTCTTCGGCTGCCTGGCGCACGGCCGCGGCGTCTTCCGGGCGCACGGCCGCCACTAGGCCCAGGCCCATATTGAAGGTGCGGAACATCTCGACCTCGGCGACTGCGCCCGCGCGCGCGACGTGGTCGAAGAGCGGAGAGCGTGGCCAGGCGCTTCGGTCGAGCCGCGCCACCAGCCCGTCGGGGAGCACCCGCGGCAGATTCCCGGGCAGCCCTCCGCCGGTGATGTGAGAGAGGGCGTGTACCTCTCCCGCCTCGAGCATGGCCGCCGTGGCGCGCGCGTAGATTCGAGTAGGCTCGAGCAGCGCCGCTCCCAGAGGTCGCTCGAGGTCGTCGAGCCGGGTGTCGAGATCGTAGCCGGCGCGTTCGAAGAGGGCCTTCTGGGCCAGGGAGTAGCCGTTGGAGTGGAGACCACTCGACGCCAAGCCCACGAGCAGATCCCCCGCCGAGGTGCGGCTTCCGTCCAACACGCGCTCGCGCTCCACCGCGCCCACGGCGAAACCCGCGAGATCGTACTCGCCCGGAGAGTAGAGCCCGGGCATCTCGGCCGTCTCGCCCCCGAGGAGCGCGCAGCCCGCCAGCTCACAGCCCCGAGCCACGCCTCGAATCACCGCCTCGCCGGCGGTCACGTCGAGGGCTCCGGTGGCGAAGTAGTCGAGGAAGAAGAGCGGAGTGGCGCCACAGGTGATGATGTCGTTCACGCACATGGCGACTAGATCGATGCCGATGCTGTCGTGTACGCCGCTGCGGAAGGCAAGCTTCAGCTTGGTGCCGACGCCATCCGTGCCCGAGACGAGCACCGGGTCCTTCATCTCCGGTGGCAGGCCGCAGAGGCCGGCGAAGCCGCCTACGGAGCCCATCACCAGGGGCGTGCGCGTGCGCGCGGCCAGAGGTTTGATCCGGTCGACCAGACGCTCCCCGGCGTCGATGTCAACCCCAGCAGCTCGATACGTCAGGCCCGCCATGGCGCCGCAGGGTAGGGCGACCTCGTCTGAGCGTCAACGCGTTCCGGCGGGGCGGGGCGCGGAACC
>JAADHO010000050.1 GCA_013151775.1 Deltaproteobacteria bacterium
GGTCCGGGTTCACGGGCGGGAGCAGATAGGAGGCGACCTCTCCGGTGGTCGTGTCCACCTGGAAGTACAGCCCCGCCGTGAGGTCGCTGACCCAGAGACACGACTGACCATCCGAGG
This sequence comes from Deltaproteobacteria bacterium, assembly GCA_013151775.1. Taxonomy (GTDB): domain Bacteria; phylum Myxococcota_A; class Polyangia; order Polyangiales; family Houyiibacteriaceae; genus JAADHO01. The sequence continues at coordinate 118 of JAADHO010000050.1, forward strand.
CGTTGCCGCAGGAGTTGATCTGACCCGCCGGGTTGAAGGGGTTGGCCGGGTTCGGGAAGGCCGGCGTCTCGACTCCCTCGAGGGTGACGGGATCGATGCGGTAGATCTGCTTGGCCATGTGGCCATTGGTCCACAGGTATTGGCCGTCAAAGCCGAGGCCCATGGGTGACATGCGCCAGTCCGCCCAGGGGATCTCGATGGTCTTGATCACCTCGTGGGTGGTCGTGTCGATCTGGATGATGCGTCCTCCGGGCGACGCAGTGGGGTCGCTCGCGCCCGGATCGTCCGGGTGGGCGTGGACGTTGGCCCACAGGTAGGTCCCGTCCCAGGCGAGGTGGTCGGCCACGTCGCCGCCGGGCAGCGTGAAGGATTCGATGAAGTTGCCGTCGGTGTCGAACTTGGCGAAGTTCGGGCCACCACATTGGGTGATCCACAGCCCGCTGCCGTCCCAGGCGATGCCGTCCGGGCTGTTCACCGGACCGTAGGCGGGGTTGGCCATGGTCGTGTCGTAGAGCGTCGACCAGCTCTTGACGACGGTGTAGGTGAGCTCCGGCACCTGCGCCTCTAGAGGCAGAGAGTACGCCAGGGCGGCGATCAGCAAGATGGGGCTCCAAACTCGGGCCAATGTGGTTCTCATATCCTTATTCCTTGTCAATTCTTTCAGTCCCTGCGTCGGTCCCATGGCGCTACGTATCACCCGTATTCCATAGGCGCTACGGAGTCTGGCGGGTGAATTGAGTACAAACAATTACTCGCATATCAGTGCACAATGCTCACCGGACACTTTGTCACGACGTGACTGCGGTGGTCACATCAGCGCTACCCATAAACGTGCGCTAATTGGACGTGTGACAAACACGGATACGGTGGTGACGCTGCCAGACACAGGTCGCGGCGGCTCCGCGTCCGTGATCCCGACAGCGCCTCAATCGCCCTCGAACCCGCCCTTGATCGCCTCGACGACGCTTGGATCCGCTAGCGTCGAGACGTCGCCGAGCTCGTCTCCGCGGCCCTCGGCGACCTTGCGCAGGATGCGGCGCATCACCTTGCCGCTGCGGGTCTTGGGCAGCCCCGGCACGACCTGCACGCGGTCGATGCGCGCGTGGGCGCCGATCTGTGTGCGGCAGGTGGCGTTGAGCGCCGTGAGGTCGATCTCGTCCTCGCCTTGGAGCACCACGTAGGCGTAGACGCCTTGGCCCTTGATGGTGTGGGGGTAGCCGACGATGGCGGCCTCGGCGATGGCGTCCATGCTGACGAGGGCTGCCTCGAACTCCGCCGTGCCCATGCGGTGGCCCGCCACGTTGAGCACGTCGTCCACGCGCCCCGTGATCCAGTAGTAGCCGTCCTCGTCGCGGCGGCAGCCGTCACCCGTGAAGTAGTGGCCCTCGACCATCGAGAAGTAGGTGGCGACGAAGCGCTCGTGGTCGCGCCAGAGCGTGCGCGCCTGACCGGGCCAGGGGTGATCGATGCACAGCAGGCCGCGGGCCGGGCCGAAGAGCGCGTGCCCCTCGGGCGAGCGTAGGGAGGCTTGGATGCCGGGCAGAGGCAGCGTCGCGGAGCCCGGCTTGGCCGGAGTCGCGGGCGCGATCGGGCTGATGGCGATGCCGCCGGTCTCCGTCTGCCACCAGGTGTCGACCACGGCGCAGCGTCCCTCGCCGACCACGTCGCGGTACCAGATCCAGGCCTCGGGGTTGATGGGCTCGCCCACCGTGCCGAGCACGCGCAGGCTCGAACGATCGGCCCGTGTGACGAACTCGTCGCCCTGCGCCTGAAGCGCGCGGATGGCGGTGGGCGCCGTGTAGAAGATCGTGATGCCGAGGCGCTCGACCATCTCCCAGTAGCGGCCGGCGTCGGGGTAGGTGGGCACGGACTCGAACATCAACGTCGTCGCGCCGTTCGCCAAAGGTCCGTAGACGATGTAGCTGTGGCCCGTGATCCAGCCGACGTCCGCCACGCAGGCGAAGACGTCGTCCTCGCGCAGATCGAAGACCGTGGCGTGGGTGTAGCTCGCGTAGGTGAGGTAGCCGCCCGAGGTGTGGACGACGCCCTTGGGGTGACCCGTCGAACCAGAGGTGTAGAGGATGAAGAGCGGATGCTCCGCGGGCACGATCACGGCCTCGTGGCTCGAGCTCGCGCTGTCGACCACGTCGTGCCACCACACATCGCGGCCTTCGACGAAGGGCACGTCGGCACCCGTGTGCTTGTAGACGAGCACGTGGCGCACGCTCGGGCAGCCCTCGAGGGCCTGCTCCGTCGTGGCCTTGAGCGGGATGCGCTTGCCGCCGCGCAGCCCCTCGTCCTGCGTGATCACGATCTCTGCGCCGCAGTCCCGGATGCGCTCGCGTAGGGCCTCCGCCGAGAAGCCTCCGAAGACCACGGAGTGGATGGCGCCCAGGCGCGCGCAGGCGAGCATGGCGATGGCCGCCTCCGGCACCATGCCCATGTAGAGGATGGCGCGCTCGCCTCGCTGCAGGCCGAGGGCAGCCAGGGCGTTGGCCGTCTTGCACACCTCGGCGTGCAGCTCCCGATAGCTGAGCCGACGCGTCTGTCCGGGCTCGTCCCCTTCCCAGAGGATGGCCGTCTTGTCGCCACGCGCCTCGAGGTGCCGGTCGAGGCAGCTCTCCGTGACGTTCAGCTCGCCGTCCGCGAACCAGCTCAGTGGTCCGCTCGCGATGCCGTGAAAGTCGCCCTCGAGCCCGACGCTCGGGGATTTGCGCCAGGCGACGCGCTGCTTCGTCACCTCGAGCCAGAAGGCGTCGGGATCATTCGCGGCTCGCGCGGCCCGCTCGCGGTAGCGCTCGAGCGAGGTGATGGGCGTGGCGGCGCCCTCGCGGGCGTGAGCGGGGACTTGGTAGATCATGCGTGATCTCTAGCAAATGCCGGCGCCGAGATCGTCCCCCACGCGAGCTGGCGCAATGGAGCCACGCGCTGCGCTCAGTTCGGTGCGTGCTGCGGTGGGGGCGTGATCAACGTCGAGCCCATCTCCATCTTCACGCGGAAGCGGATGTCGTTCTTCTTCGAACGCGTCGGCGCGCTACGCCAGCTTCTCGAAGGCGACCCGGATGGCGACGGCGCCACCTAGGGAGAGCAGCAGCACGAGCGACAAGGCGAGCGCCGTGATCTTGGTGGCGGCGGCCCGCATCGTGTCCACCAGCATGCTGTCCACCTTGTCGCCGAGTTGATCGCGGACGAGGATCAGGTCCACGCCCCCGTGCTCTGCGTCGGCGCTGCGGAAGCGCGCGAGGGTCACGCCCTTCACCCGCGCGAGGGCCGCCGCCTGCAGCTTGCGCGCGAACCAGGC
>JAADHO010000057.1 GCA_013151775.1 Deltaproteobacteria bacterium
GGCGCCTGGTCGACTTCTGGTGGCTCGTCCGGCTCCGGCGAAGGATCAACCAGATCGAATTCCACCGTCGCCTCGGGCTGCGCCTGACGAGCCTCCCGGGCGTCGAAGACCTTCGCCAACACGCCGAGCACCTCGTAGGCCGGCAGATGCACCGCGAGGGAGCCCAGCATAGCGAGGAGAAAAACCCAGGTGGTCTTCTGACGTAGGTGGCGGCGCATGGCTCAAGGGTCTCGGTGTCGTCGAACAGACACCCCGACCTAGCTCAGAGTTACACGAGTACGCTCACTCGCAAATGCGCCGCGGGCTTTCCCTGGCTCAGCGCACCTGCACGGTGACGGTTCCGCGCTGCTGCCCGGTACGGCCTCGGCCGCGCACGTACCCACGCTGGCGGTTGACGCGCCGACGCTGGACCCGGTTGACACGTCGGCGCTGGACGGCGTTCCGCGCCAGGCGCCCTGTACATAGACGTAGCCACGTCCGCGCCTCTGCCAGCGAGGCTGAACATAGACGGATCCGGCGCGCGGCTGCAGCCAGTAGCCTTCGGTCCAGACGTATTGAGCGCCGTTCCACTGCCACTGACCCTGCACCCAGACGGCGCCGGAGACGGGCGCGGCGGGACGAACAGCGACCGTGGCACGACGAGCGGGAGGCGCTTGGTAGACCACAACCCCCTGAGCCACAGGAGCCGTGCTCACGCTGGCCGTGACCCCAGGCTGAACGTACACGGCGCGGCGCGTGCGGACGTGACCGAAGCAACCGGAGGCGAAGGACAGGGCCAGGATGGCCGTCAAGGTGGCGAGCGTACGCGGTCGAATGGAGAGCATCGTGTTCGTCTTTCAGATCGGGGGTTCAGCTCATCTTGCCACAGATCGCGGCGTGCCCCCCAACCGATCGACTCCGGGGAGTTGAGCGAGAGGGCTTGTGGGCCTGGTGGGGAGCATGGGAGAAGGGGGAGCATGAGCGCTCATCTCCCCATAGACGACGCGACCCGCCGACTTCTTCACCAGCACGCCTTCGATCTTTCCGCCTTCGAGGCGGAGCAGCGAGCGCTGGTGCAAGACGAGGCAGGCCCCGACCACAACCGCCTGCACGCCGAGATCAAGCCCCCCGCAGCTGGGGACATCGCTCATCTACCTGCCCTGGGCAGCCCTTCTCGTGAGGAGCTCGCGGAGCGCGGGCGAGCCGCGATCGCGCGTGGCGAGCTGGGGGTCGTGGTGCTCGCGGGCGGCATGGCGACGCGCTTCGGAGGCGTGGTCAAGGCCGGCGTGGAAGTCTTCGCATCGGAGTGCTTCCTGTCGCTGAAGCTCGCAGACGTGGCGCGCGAGGCGGACCGGGCCCGCAGCGAGATCCCCGTCTTCCCCATGACGAGCTTCGCGACCCACGACGAGGTCAGCGCCCTCGGGCAAGCGCTCGAGCTCGACGGCTGCCCCGTGACCTGCTTTCGCCAGAGCGCCTCCCTGCGCCTGACGCCGGAGGGCGATCTCTTCCGCGACACCGAGGGCAAGGTCTCAGCCTACGCGCCCGGCCACGGTGACCTGCCCGCGGCCCTGAGGCGCAGCGGCGTGCTCGAGCGCTTCCTCGAGGCGGGCGGCAGGACGCTCTTCATGTCCAACGTCGACAACCTGCTGGCCACCCTCGATCCCGCGGTGCTCGGCTTCCACCTCGAGCGCGGCCGAGCCATGACGGTGGAGGTGGTGCAGAAGGAGCAGGGCGATCAAGGAGGCGCCCCGGCTCGGGTCGCTGGGCACCTGGAGATCGTGGAGGCCTTCCGCTTCCCGAAGGACTTCGATCAAGATCGCATCCCGGTCTTCAACACCAACACCCTGGTCTTCGACGCCAAGGCGCTGATGCGCGACTTCTCCCTGACGCCCTTCTACGTCGAGAAGCAGGTCGAGGGGCGTGTGGCCATTCAGTTCGAGACGCTGGTGGGGGAGCTGACGGCCATGCTCCCGAGCAGCTTCCTCTTGGTCGAACGCTTCGGCCCCGACGCACGCTTCGCGCCGGTGAAGGATCCCGCGGAGCTCGAGCGCCGACGCGACGCCATCCGGCGCACGCTCTCGGCGAGGGCCGCACTCTGAAGGTCGCGCGGCGCGCACGACTCCTGGGCCCCTGGCTGCTGCTCTCGGGGCTGCTCCACGGCTGCGGCGGCGACACCACGGCTGAGTGCCACTTCGGCGCGGAGAGCACGCTGGAGCAGACCCTCGGTGGGCGCTTCACGGGGTTGTCCATGGCCGCGATCGGGGAGCAAGCATACGTCAGCCTGTCTTCGGCCGAGGGCGCGTTCTTGCATCGCCTCGGTTCGCCCGCAGCGCCCACACGTTTGGGACCCGAGTGTGACGCGGGCTCCGTGCTAGCGAGCGCGGGCGCGCGACTCTTCTTCGCCTGCATGCGTCGGGGCGACCCAGCGCGGGCCAGGCCCGGACGGCTGCTGCTGCTCGAGCTCGACGCTGGGGGCGCGGTTCTGAGCCGCCGACTGCTGGCGGAGCTCGGGCCCGATCCCGGCGGAGTGGATCTCGTGGTGACGGCCGCCGGACCGGTGGTCGCCTACCGTGACTCTCTGGGTCCCGACGCGCGCGCCTTCGTGCTGCGTGCGGACGATGAGCTGCCGCCCCTGCTGCTCTCGAACCCGCGCGCCCGCGCCGGCGACCCGCGCCTCGCCCTTCGCGGCGATGGCTTCCTCGTCACCTGGGCCGAGACCTTCAACGTCGCGAACGCCACCGCGGGGCAAGTCTGGGTCACAGATGAGCAGCTGGTGCCGCGGCGCGCCTTCGAGATCGCCTACGCCACGCCGAGCCCGAGCCTGCTGCCCCTCGAGGACGGAGTCGCCCTGGCCTTCCGAGATCACCGTCGCCCCTACCGACGGCCGGGGCTCTACCTCGCGCGCCTCAGCGACTCCCTCGAGCCCATCACCGAGCCACGTCGCATCGGCCGCGCCAACGCCCTGGGTCGTCCCGAGCTGGTGGAGGATCCCGAGGGCGGCGTCTTCGCCCTCACACCCCACCGCTGGGACAAGCACGAGGTGCTGATCGGCGTGCACGCCCTCGGCCGCGACCTGAACCGCTTGGCACCCGAGCAGCAGGACTACGAGTACGCCGCCCGCATCGAGCGCGCGCGCGGCCTGGTGCAACATGGCACGCTGACCCTCTTGGCCACCGAGCGCCGACAGTTCGGTGGCCCCATGGCCCGGGCGCGCACCCTCACGCTGCGCTGTCGCTGACGCCTGGAGGCTAGCGCGTGAGCCGACCGGCGCGCAGACGGTAGCGGCGGGTGCGCTCGGCCCAGGGCAAGACGGGCGGCTCGATGCCGTTGCTCGTCTCCTGGGCGTAGGGCCAGGAGTCGGCCCCGAAACCCCGGGCGCGTCGGGCGCGCAGCTCCAGACCGCCGCGCACGAAGCGCACCTCCGTGTCGATGCGCTTGCCATCTTCCTCGCGGGCGACCTCCACGGCGAGCAGGCGCGGAAAACCGCGCGGCGTGAGCGAGTGGACCAGCAGCACCTCACGGCTGCCAGCGGGCGTCCGCTGACGCACCCGGATCAGGATCTCGGCGTGACCGTCTCCGTCGAGGTCGTGGACGGAGAGCGAGCGCAGGTCCTCGGGGCGCTCCAGAGGCAGCGCGTAGTAGAAGTAGCCGCGGCCCTGACGATAGCCGGGACCGACGACCACCAGCGCGGAGCCGAGAGCCAGCAGCGTCTCGGGCCGAGCGTCCCCCACGAGGTTGGCGCGGCGCCGCAGGCGAGGCCGCACGCGCGGGGGGATGTGACGCTCGCGTCGCACGGCGGCGAGCAGCTCGCGTTCGCTCGGCAGCGCCGGGGCGGCCGCCACCTGCGTCC
>JAADHO010000386.1 GCA_013151775.1 Deltaproteobacteria bacterium
AGCCAGCTCGTGTCAGGCCGTAGGCGCCGCCCGCCACGCCGGCCGCGGCCGCCACGAAGAGCAGCACGGGCCCGACGATCGGGTGGCTGCGTTGGGGCGCGGAGGGTGTGGTGCTCGCGTCCGGCGGCGTCACGGCGGCCTCGGCCTCGGGCTCGAGCGTGATGGTCAGCTCGTCACCGTCCGCGCCCAGCTCGACGTGGCGGCGCTGCGTGACGTAGTCCACGTGCGCCACGGTGATGTCGTGTGGGCCTGGGGGCAGGTGCGTGACGAGGGGCAGCGTGCCGAGGGGCCGATGGTCGATCACCACCGAGGCGCCGTGGGGCGTGCCCTCCACGCGCAGGGGGACGCCGTGGCGACCGTGGTAGAGGTGCAGGGCTTGGTCGAGCACGCGCCGCGCGAAGTGGGCGTCGGACTCGCCCGGCTCGAAGCGCTCGGAGACGTTGACCGGGCCGCGTCCGTCGTCGAGCGTGACGACGATCTGCGGCTGCTCACGCTGGAGCCACACGCCCATGCCCACGAAGAGCTGGGCGTGGGCCTCGCTCAGGCGCTGCTCGAGGCAGGGGCCGGAGATGCAGTCGTGGACCACGGGCAGCTCGCCACGGCGCCGCTCGGGCTCCCGCTGCACCACCACCTCGAGCTGGCGTGACTCGAGCTCGTGTTGGAAGGCCTGCTCGGCCCGCCGGGCGCTGGCGGGGCCGTCGTTGCCGACGACCAGCAGCAGCACGCGCTGGACGCCTTCGGGGATCTGTGCGCGGGCCGCGGTGGGGGCGAGCAGGCTGAGCAGCGCGAGGGCGCAGAGGAGACGGAGAGAGGTCATGGGGCGGCTCGCTTTCACAGCCGAAGGGTGAGGCCGAGGCGCAGGCCGCCGCGGGTGGGGCTGATGTTCAGGGCCACGTCGTAGCCGCTGGCGGATGGATAGATCAGGCCGAGCAGGCCGGCCGTGAGCAGCGGCGCGCCGAGGCTGCCGAGCAGCCACGCGAGGTCGGCGTCCTGGTCGCGGTCGATGCAGTGGGCGCGATCCTCCGACAGCCCCTGGCAGCCGGGCCGGGTGGCGAACTTCACCAAGCCGGCGACCGCCAGCGCGCCGCCCACGCCGAGCAGCGGCAGGCTGATGGTCAGGGAGAGGCGTCGCTGGGGCATGAGCAGCGCCGCGGCGCCCGAGCCGAGCAGCCCGCCCACGATGGAGGACGCTCGCAGGGGCGCGCGGTGGTCTTCCCAGCGACCGACCCGCAGCAGGTAGTCCGGGTCCGTGAAGTCGGGCACGAGCAGCTGGTCGCCGCGGTTGCCGCGGGCCAGGCGCTGCTGGATCGCGAGGACGAAGGCGCCGACGGCGAGGGCGCCCGCCGCGATGCCGGTGGTGAGTCGCCACGTCGGCAGCTCCATCAAGGCCTGGCCGAAGGGCGCGGAGGGGCTGGAGTCGCTCCCGGCCAAGGCCGAGTCGTCGGCTCCGCTGAGCAAGGTCTCCACGCTCGCTCTCAGAGCGTCCTCGCCCGTGTCACTCGGGAGAGTCAGCTGCGCGCTGACGCCCGTGGGCGGCAGGTTGCCCGTGGGCGGGATCGTCACGCGCTCGAGTCGAAGACGTGGGCCGTCTACGATCGCCAGCACGACCTGGGACGCGCCCGTGGCGCGGGCCACGCGGAAGGCGTCCGCCAGGCGATGGGCGTCGCGCGCGCTCGCGTCGGTGTAGACCAGGGCCGGGAAGGGCTGGCTGCGCAGCGCCGCGTCGAAGCGCGTGTCCACCCGCAGCACGTGGCTGCCGGGACGCACGGCGACGTTGTGCACGCGGCCGCGGTGGCGTGCGTCGCACTCGACCTGCACGCGGTAGTCACCTTCGGGAAGGTCGTCGAGACGGTATGGGCTCTGACCGACCTCCACGCCGTTGAGGCGCACGGTGCAGCCCGAGGGGTCGGAGCGGATGATCATGGAGCCGTGGCCCGCCTGATCGATCAGCGCGTCGGCGTGGGTCAGGGCGCGGCGCACCTCGGGAGGGTGGATCATCGCGGTCGGCTCGACGAAGGGCACCAGCCGGCGGCACTCTCGCGCCTGCTGTTGGGCGCGGGTGAAGGCGTGGGTCTCGACGTAGGCGCGCACCACGAAGAGGCAGGTGTCGAGCACCTGGCGCGCGCGATCCGTCTCGCGGTTCAGCTCCTCCACGGCGCGCTCGCTGATGCCCTGCGCAGCTACCAGCGAAGCGCGGGCGCCGTCGTAGTCGCCCATGGCGAGCTGGTGCACGGCGTCCTGACTGGTGGCCGTCCAGCGGGCGATCTCCTGTGAGGTGATGCGCGCCGGCGGCACCGACTCGTGCTCCTCGAGGGCGAGGATGCTCTCGTGCAGCTGGCGAAAGAGAAACGCGCGGCGCAGGCGGCGCAGCAGCGGCGTCTCCCGAATGCCCCGACCGGCCACCGTGTCGTCGCCGTCGAGCTCCGTGCCACCGTCGCGCTGGTCTGAGATCAGGACGGGGAGCAGCAGCGGGCCGTCGGGCGAACCGGGGATCTCGGGTTCGGGCGCGGCGCTCGCCGTCGGGGTCGTCGCCGGGGCCGCTGGCGTCGGGGTCGCTGCCTCGTCCGCGGGCTGCGGTCGACGCCGCGCGTGGCGACGCTGGGCGGAAACAGGCGACGCCAAACCGGCGATCGCCAAGCCGGCGATCAAGAATAGAGAGATGTGTATTCGGGTCATGGCTGGGTCCCTCCTAGAGTTCAGTGGCACTCTTGCGTGCGCGTCTCGGTCGGCGCGCCGCAGCTGCCGGCGTACGCGCAGCGGCGATAGGTCCCGCTGACGCCACACGCGGGCGTCCCGCTGGTCCAGCCTTCCCCCGTGCACGACGCGTCGCAGTTGTTGTAGCTGCCCGTCCAGCGCTTTTCGTCGATGCCGCTGCAGTTGTAGTCGAAGGTGCTGTTGTTTCGGTAGGAGGTGAAGTAGCCCGTCTGTCCCGGATACACCTGCGCGGCGTTGGCCCTCTCGAAGCCCGACGTGTCCCAGCAGTCGTCGCCCAGCGTCGCCCAGCCGCTGCCGCCGCTGCAGCGCTGCACGGGCGCGCCCGCGCCGTGTCCGTCGCCATCGAGATCGCGATAGTAGCTGAGGGTGGCGCCTTCATCGATCACGCCGTTGCAGTTGTTGTCGAGTCCATCGCAAGACTCGGGGGCCCCGGTGAAGCAGGTGCGGCAGGTGTCATCGCAGTCGCCCATGTTGCGCACGTAGCCGCTGGGAGGCACGCCGGGGCACGACTGTACGTGGGTGGCGGGCCAGCCGAAGCCGTCGCCGTCCGCGTCGCGGTAGTAGGTCACCCGCAGGCCCTCGTCGGTCTGTCCGTCGCAGTCGTTGTCGACGCCGTCGCAGCGGGACTCGTCTCCGGGCTGGTAGTTGGGCACGCCAGAGTAGTCGCACACGAAGCCCGCGCCCCGGCACAC
>JAADHO010000056.1:0-17884 GCA_013151775.1 Deltaproteobacteria bacterium
CTCCACGGCGTTGCAGGTGACGAACCAGAGCACGTCGTCGCGCTCCACACGGAGCGGACGGCAGCGGCGTTTCGGAGAGGCTCCCATACCCGCTTCTCGGACCGAAGCCGCGCGAGTTGCGTTCTCGTCGAGATTCCGCCCACCGACGACGGCTTCACTGGCTGCGACCACAAGCCTGCGTCGTGCGCGCCGTCAGCCGAAGACGAAGTAGGCCGCGGCCAGCCCCGCGCCCGTCGCGAGCAGGAAGAGTCCGGCGCCGAGGGCCAGGCTAGACCAGCGCCTCGCGGGTGCGATCTTGGGTGGAGCCAGCAGGGCGTTCGGGCTCAGGTTCGGGAATGAGGGTACCAGAGGCTGCTCGTCCGAGGAGTCGAAGACCACGGGCAGCGGATCCGGGGAGTGGTCGAAGCTAGCGAGCACGCCCGAGGCGGCGCTGCCGTCCGTGAGGGCGGAGAAGGTGCCCGTGAGCTTCGCGCTGCCCTTGGGCAGTGGCGCCTTGTCTTCCGCGTTGAAGTAGCTCCCGAGCAGCAGCGCCAGGCGTCGCTCGGACGCCAGCTCTCCCGAGGCCGCGATCCACCCGTTCAGCGCGGTTTCGAACTCGGCGGCGCTCTGGTAGCGATCCTCGACTCGCTTCGCCAGCGCCTTCTTGACGATGGCGTCGAGCTCCTCCGGCACCTGCGCGTTGGCCGCGCGCGCGGAAGGCGGAGGCTCCTCCACGATGGCCGTGAGCGTCTGCACGTGGCCCTCGCGTTTGTAGAGCGGGCGTCCCGTGAGCACCTCGTAGAGGCAGATCCCCAAGGAGAACACGTCCGAGCGAGCGTCCAGGCTGAGCCCACGCGCCTGCTCCGGCGACATGTAGCCGCTCTTGCCTTCGAGCTTCCCCGACGCAGCCGTGGAGCCGGACTTGGTCGTCTTGGCGATGCCGAAGTCGAGCAACTTCACGACGCCGTCCCAGCTCAGCATGATGTTGTGCGGGCTGACGTCGCGGTGGACGATGTTCAGCGCCTTGCCGTCCGTCCCGCGGGCGTGATGCACGTATTCGAGGGCTGCAGCGGTCTGCGCCATCATCCACGCGCCCACGGCGGCGGGCACGCCCTGTTGCGGGCCGGCGCGCCTCAGCAGCGCTCGCAGCGTGGGGCCGTAGAGCCACTCCATGGCCAAGAAGGCGGTGCCGTCGATCTCTCCACATTCGTAGACGTGGCAGACGTTCGAGTGATAGAGGCGCACGGCGAGCTGCCCCTCTTCGAGGAAGAGCCGCTTGAACTCCGCGTCGTTCGCCATCTCCGGCAGCACGCGTTTGAGCACTAAATGCCGGGTGCTCCCGTCCGCCGAGGTGTCGCGCGCGAGGTAGACCTCGGCCATCCCTCCGCGGGCTAGACGGCCCAAGATCTCGAAGCGCCCGAAGGCGGCCAGCATGGGCAGGTGGGGGATCTCCGGCTCGGCGAAGAGTGAATTGTCCACCATGGTCCCCATCGACGAGTCGTCGTCGAAGAGGGAGCCGAGGTCGATGTCCGCGCCGCCGTCGTTCTGAGAGCCCGCTGCCACTGAATCGAGCCTACTCCCGCGTGGGCTCAGACTCCAGAAATGCCAGACTTCAGTGTGCGGCAGCTCTCGGTTGGCTCGCCAGCTCGGCCACGCGGGCCGCGAAGGTGTCTACGTCGGCGGCTTCTTCGGGCAGCTCGAGCCCGTCGATGGGGTCTGGCAGCTCGAGACCGATGGACGCCAGGACATGCGGCCGGATGCAGAACACCAGCAGGCGCGCCCGGCCAGTCAACGCCGCGTGTGCTGCGGGCAGGTGCCCCTCACCTCGGGCCTCGAGTGGCCCCAACTCGACGAAGCTCACGTGGGCGCTCGGTTCGAGCACCCAGCCCCGAGCGCGCTCGAAGGCCACGGGGTCGAAGCTCCAATCACAGATCGACGGGTCATCCCCGTGGGACGCCACGCGCACGCGCTCTCCCGTGCGCAGACTCTCGGCCTCGTAGGCCACGGCCTCCTCGTCGGCCGCGTCGGAGGTGAAGACCGGCCGCTGCAAGAAGCCACCCAAGGGCACGCCCCGTTCGCGCAGGTGCTCCACCAAGCGCAGGGCCGCCACGGCGCGCCCCTCCTCACGGCGTCCGACCAACGCCACCCAAGGCACCCGCCCGTCTTCTACGATCGCCATGAGCTTGCTCTAGTCCCCGAGAACGCAGGAGCCAAGCCCCAGCTCGATCACGCCAGTGCGCGGTTGACCCCGCGGCTCACGCGCGGCAGGGCTCTCGGATGTTCACCGAGGCCATCTCCCGTCTCGACACCTTCGCGCGCAGGCTACCGGATGTGCCTCGCGTCGAAGGCCGGCTGACGTCCGCGGATTTGGTGCTCGAGGGCCCGGGCCTGCCCGCCTCGCGTGTGGACCGCCTCGGTCGCTTCGCGCGCATCTCCCTGCGCGGAATCAGCGTTCGGCGCACCTTCGCCTGCGACCTTCACCTCGGGCTCCGGCCTCGGGTCGAGCGTGTGGCGGCCGCCGACGCGGGCCTCCTCTATGACGCGAGCGCGCGCTTTTTCACCGCGCTTCATGCGCTCCATCGCGACCACCCCGAGCGCTTCGACGTCCGCGAGTCCCAGGGCGTCGGAGGCGTGCTCGAGCGCGCCGCTCACTTCGACGCCGCCGCAGCGTGCGCGGAGCTCGAGCGCTTCGAGGGCGCCTACCCGGAGCCGGTGGAGATCCTGCCGCCCGACCGCTATCGCGACGTGGTCGTGAAGCCGGCCCTCGGTTGTCCCAACGCGAGCTGCAGCTTCTGCGCGTTCTATGCGGGCAAGCGCTTCAAGCCGATGACCCGCGCTCACTTCGCGTCGCACCTCGACCGGGTCGAGGAGCTCTTCGGCCCGCTGCTCCGAGGTCGCAAGGGCGTCTTCCTGGGCTCCGCCTCGGCGGCCTCGCTCTCCAACGCGCGCCTGCTCGAGATATTGGCCGAGCTGAGCCGACGTTGGGGCTCCTGGCCCAGCGGCGTCGCGACCTTCCTCGATCCGGACCACGCGCCCGCGCGCGGCGTCCCGGAGTGGCGCGAGTTGGCGGACGCGGGCCTGACGCGCGTCGTCTCCGGTCTCGAGACCGGGCTCGCGGAGCTGCGCGGTGAGCTGGGGAAGTCCTCCGACCTCGACGCCTTCGTGCGGACCATCGCCTGCCAGAAACAGGCGGGCTTGCCCGTGGGGCTCACGGTCTTGGTGGGCGTAGGCGCAGAGTCGCAGCGTGCGGCCCATCGGGGAGAGACCGCACGCGTGCTCGCGCGCATGTCCCTCGGACGTGAGGATCTCGTCTACGTGTCCCCGCTCGCGGGCTCCATGGCAGAGGACGCTCTGAAGCACGAGACGCGCGCCTTCACGTCGGCGCTCCGCCAGGTCACGGCCGCGCCCGTCGCGCCCTACGCCATGCAGCGCTTCGGCTACTACCCCTGACGTTTGCGCCGACCTCCGCGGCGGACACCGTGCACCGGGGCTTGGCGTGGGCGCTCCGAGACGGCATCCTATACAAGATGTCACAGCTGCTCGTCCGAACATTCGCCGCCTGTCTGCTCGTCCTCAGCGCTTGTGAGGGTGAGCTCGGCACGCTCGACGAAGATGCTGGAGGCGTCTCGCTGATGGACGGCGCGACGCTGCCGGGCGACGGCGGCGGTCGTGACACGGGAGCGCGTGACAGCGGCGTGCGTGACACGGGAGCGCGTGACAGCGGCGTTCGCGACACCGGCGCGCGCGACAGCGGCGTCGATCCGTGCACGGCGAGCGGACCTCTCGCCGAGCCCATCACCGGCTGTCGACCTCTGCCCGTGCCCGACACGGGTGATCCGGCCGCCGACTGCGTGGCGCGCATCAACCAGTTCCGGCACGACTGCCAGTGCTTGCCGCCGCTGATGCGCTGGACCGCGGGCGAGGCGTGCGCCGACCAGGTCGCCCAGTACGACTCGGAGGCGGGGACCCCACACGCGGGCTTCCGCGCGGGCATCTGCGACTCGGGTCGCGCCCAGAACGAGTGCCCCGGTTGGGGCTCGATTCCCCAGACCATCAGCGGCTGCTTGCAGCAGATGTGGGATGAAGGCCCGGGCGATTTCTACGGCCCGCCTCCCCACGGTCACTACATCAACATGTCCACCCACACGCGCGTGGCCTGCGGTTTCTACGAAGGCCCCGGCGGAGTCTGGGCCGCCCAGAACTTCCGCTAGCGGGGGTCTTGTCGCGCCGGGTTCTGGCGCCGACACTCTCCGGCATGAGCAACTCCCCCTCGCTTCTCGCCTGTGCCCTCGTGGTGGCGGCTCTGGGCTGTTCGTCGAGCGACTGTTCGGGTGCTGCGGACACCTCGGGTTCCGAGACGCCTGCGGCGACCACGACCGTCGCAACAGCAGCTCCGGCTCCTGCGGCGTCTCCGCAGCAGTACACCTGCCCCATGCACCCGGAGGTGGTCGTCGATCACCCGGGGACGTGTCCGATCGGCGGCATGGATCTCGTGCCGCTCACGACGGGTACGGGCGCGCCCACCGACGATGGACAGACCTACACCTGCTCCATGCATCCGCAGGTGGTCGCGGATCATCCGGGCACCTGTCCGATCTGCGGCATGGACCTCGTGCCGCAGCGTCCGTCGGAGCCCGAGTACGTGCCCATGCCTCAGGTCGCGCTGCCCTGCGTGGGCGCCGACTGCGAGCGTGAGGCCGTGCGCGCTCTGCTCGAGGCGGCGGTCTCGAGCGCGGACGCCATGCTCGCGGGCTTCGCCGTCTCGGCCATGCCCGACGACAGGCTGCCCGCCCTGCTCGCCGATCCGCGAGGCCTCGTGCGGCTCTACGCGGCCGTGGCGGTGGGTGAGCGCAACCTGGTGGCGTTGCGCACGCCCGTCCGCGCGGCGATTCAGGACGCCCGCGACGATCCCATGGCGCAGGCGCGCCTCGCGGCCATCGGCGCCGCAGCGAAGCTAGGCGACGAAGAAGGCGCTGCTGCGGCGCTGCGTCCGTGGCTGCGCGACGAGCGCTCCTTGGTGCGTCTCGTGGCGCTGGCCTACGCCGACGACCTGCCAGCGCTGCGGGAGACGGTGGCGCAGATGGCCCAGAGCGACGCCTCGCCCGACGTGCGTGATCAGGCGGAGCTGATCCTCGCGCTGCTCGGCGACGCGTCCGCGCGTCGGCGTGTGCTCGCGCGGACGGATCAGGCGAGCTTCCGCGTCCAGATGACCCTCGACGCCGATCGCGCTCGTCCGCTGTTGCTGCGTGCCCTCGCACAGCGTCAGGACGACCCGGAGATGGACTTCATCATCCGCTCGAGCGCCGCGAGCGCGCTGCTCTCGGCCGGAGACGAGCGCGGTCGGCGCGCTCTGCACGAGATGCTCGCCCAGTCCGATGCGCAACATCGGCTCGCCCTGCTGCAATCCCTGCACTCCTTCGCGACGCGGGCGGATCTGGCGGTCGTCGAGCCCCTGCTCGCGTCCACAGACGACGCCACGCGCGTCCAAGCCGCCGCGACTTGGTGGAAGATCACACAGCCGCGGCGCTGATCGCCGGCGCGCTCCCAATCTGGAAGCACACGCGGCCGGCCGGGAAGCTCAGTTCTCGAAGGCGCCCACGTCGGGCGTCGCGTCCCGCGGCGCGCCGGCGAAGTCCACGCTCGGCGCGTCGTAGCCGCCGAATGAGGCGACGCCTGCGTTGATGGCGCTGCTGCCTGCGGCGAGGCGGTAGTTTCGCGTGGCCGCGTTCATCAGCACGCCGCTCGCGCTCGACTCCATCAGGTTGGCGCTCAACATCGGTGTGGATTCGGCGATGTCGAAGTCGTTGCCCGAGTTTGCGACCAAGAGGTTGTTGAAGAGCACGTGGCCACCACCGTCGGCGGTGAACTTCACGGGCGTGTCGGCGTTGAGGGCGAAGGTGTTGTTGATGATCGTGTAGCCCGACGGCCCGGCGGCGGCATCGATCTGAAAGCCGCGGATGGCGTGGCGGGCGTTGTCGGCGAAGACGTTGTTGATGAACACGACGTCCTGCACTCCGTCCATGTTCAGGCCGTTCTGACCGTTGCCGATGAAGGTGTTGCCTTCGAAGAGGTCGCCCGTCTGCACGCCGTCGCCACCGATGCTCGAGTCGCCGTTCATGTGGATGCCGGGTCCGGCGTTGTCCTCGAAGCGGTTGTTGCGCACCACGACGTTGTCCGTGGCGGCGTTCGAGAGGTAGACGCCCATGCCGTTGCCGCCTTCGGTCTCGCGCACGTTGTCGTGGATGAAGTTGCCCTCGAGCCGCAGCCCCGCGCACTCGGAGCAGTAGAAGCCTGCGGGGCTCGAGCCGCTGATCTCCATGTTGCGCACGACCAGCCCGCGCATGGGCGAGCCGGGGTTGGCGCCGCGCGCCGCCATGCCGGCGAAGTCGTAGTCGTAGGGTCGCGCCGTGCCGGCGCCGGCGATGCGGAAGCCGTCGACGGTCACGTAGCTCGCGTTCTGTATGCGCACGACGTTGTCCGAGCCCGAGGTTGGGCCGGTGAGAACGACCGTGCCGACCGCACGAATCGTGATGCGCGCCTCTGCCGTGCCGCTGGTCGCCACGCGGAAGCCCACGTAGCGGCCCTCGAAGACCAGCACCGTGTCGCCCGCCGTGGCTACGTCTACCGCCTCTTGAATCGTGGCGTACTCCTGCGTCGGTCCGGCGGTGTCGTCGACGCAGAGCACCTCGGCGCCCGCGCAATCCGCCGCCGTCGGTGGAGGCCCCGCGTCCGTGCGAGGTGGCCCCGCGTCCGTGCGAGGTCGCCCCGCGTCACGTCGCCCCGCGTCACGTCGCCCCGCGTCGCGTCGCCCCGCGTCGCGTGCGCCCGAGTCAGCGCTTGCAGTCGAGCTGTCCGCTCCTGCGTCCGACGGGCCGGAGCCCGAACCGCAGGCGGCGCAGCTGAGGATCACGGACAAGGCCCAGAGCGGCATGCTTGAAGTCTGCATGCGTCCAGCCTAACAGCAGCTCGGAACATCTGCGCCCGTTTGCTGTCAGCCCTGCATGCGCGACGCCCTAGTCCTTCTTCTCGCCCTCGGCCTCGCCGTGGGCTGCGCCATGCCCGTGGGCGGTGCCGCGCTCGAAGGCGACGCTTCTCCGCTGCGCCTCGAGCTCGAGCGCGACGACGACGGCCTCGTCTCGGGCGTTCGTCTGGTGAACGATGGCGTCGACGAGCTGCGCTTCGGGCGGTCGAGCCTCGGCTATCCGCCGAACCCGCGCGTCTTCGTCGAGGCACAGCAGGAGGACGGCGAGTTCGTCGGGAAGGGCCGTTGGTATCTCGAGGCGACGATGGATCGAGTCGACAGCTCGAGCCTCGCTCCGGGCGGCGTCCTGAGCTTTCCCGCGGGCTACAGCGCGCGCTCTTTGCGACCCGGAGACTACCGTGTCTCTGTCGCGGTCCATACGCAGGGTGGCGTGGTGCGGCGCGTCTCCCGAGAGCTAGGTCGCACGGGCTGGCCGCTCGAGCTCGTGGACGAGGCTCTTGCTCTCCGCCGCGACGCGCAGAGCGCGTCCTGTACGGGGCTGACGGAGGGGATCAGGAGGCGGCTGCTAGAGTCGGCGGATACGGACGGTCTCCAGGAGCTCGAGGCCGCCACGGAGAGTCCGGAGGACCGTCGCCAAGTGCACCTGGAGATGCTCTGGCGCGGAGGCTTCGTCCGCGAACTCTCCGAGTTCGTGCAGAGCGCTCCGATGGAGGAGGTCGACGACCTAGTCGAGTTCCTGGCCGGTGGCGACGCCGACGAACAGCCGGGCGTGAAGCGGGCCGCCAACCTGCGCCTGCTCGAGTCGGTGACGAATCTCGCCGCCGAACTGCCCGCCTATCGGACGACGTCCTTGGCGCGCATGCACGAGAATTGGCCCGCGGACGCAGCAGAGAGCTTGCTGCGGCGGCTCCGAGAGGGCTCCGACGAGGGTTACACGCTGAGCGCTTTGGTGCGCCTCTTCGTGACCACGCAGGCGGAATTCGAGTCGATGCGCCCCCGCGTCTACGCTGTCCTCCGCCGCCGCTGCGACGGTGCCCACGGCGAGCCGCCCGAGCAGGACTGCGAGCTCGCACTCAGCGCCTATGATCCCAGCAGCTGCGGCCGCGTCGGCCTTGGCGGCATGGCCACTAGCTGTGGCTGTGGCGGCGCCTTCATGGACGGCTCCCAATGCGATCCCCTCCGCGAGCGCTGGGAGCGGCTGCTCGAGTCTGCGCCCGCACCGGAAGACTACGCTCTGCCGAGCCGGGTCGAAGACATCTCCGCGGAGGATTCCCTTCGCGATCTGGACTGACCCGCCTGCGGGACGGGGAAGGACGCGCGAGACATTCGAGTATGATGCGGTGCCGACTCATGCTCGAGGGCTGGGGCCAGGCGGGCGTGATAGGCTCGTCGCTCTGTCCCGAAGGAATCCGCATCATGCTCCGCACATGCCACCTCACGGCGCTCCTTGGTCTTGGCTCTTGCTTCGCGATGCTGGCGTGCGGTTCGAGCAAGCCTGAGCTGGTGGTCGATCTGCGAACGGACTACGTATCCGTCGTCGAGGTCGCGCAGATAGAGACGGAGCTGCTGAGCGCAGCGAGCCGCGACGTGCAGTCCCGCGCGGCGGCTCCCCTGGGCGATCTGCTCGAGGCGGTGAACGTGGCGCAGTTCGCCGCGTCACCCGGCGATCAGATCCTTGAATTGCGTCTGATCGGACCCGACGCACGCTTGGTCGCGAGGCGCCGCGTAGTCGTGACGGTGGCGGCGAGCGGCGTCACCGGAGTCACGGTGAACATCACGCGGGACTGTATGGGTCTCGTTTGCCCGGCTGCGGGTGGAGACGTGGACGCCACGGAGTGCTTCAACGCGCGCTGTGTTCCTCCCTCTTGCTCAAATCAGCGACCCGAGCTGTGTGGGAGCGCGAGTTGCAGCGTGGACGCGGACTGCTCCCCGAGCGAGAGTCCCTGCGCGACCGCCCGCTGCATGGGAGGGAGCTGTCTCTCCACACCCGATCCGGGAGCCTGCACGGCGCAGCAGGTCTGCGTCCCCGCTGGCTGTGTGACTCGACCTTCGCCCGACGCCGGCGCCATGGACGCCGGGTCGGATGCTGGCACGGACGCCGGGTTGGACGCTGCCGTGGACGCCGGGTCGGACGCCGGGATGGACGCTGGTACGGACGCTGGCATGGACGCCGGCACGGACGCCGGCATGGACGCCGGCGTGGACGCTGGCACGGACGCCGGCGCGGACGCTGGCGTGGACGTGGGTCTGCCGGGGCTCGGTAGCGTCTACCTCAAGGCCTCGACTGCGGAGGGCGGCGATCGTTTCGGCAACACCCTCGCGTTGTCGAGCGACGGCAACACCCTCGCGGTCAGCGCCGTCAACGAGGCGTCGGGTGCGACGGGCGTCGGCGGCGACCAGGCTGACAACAGCGCGCCGCAGGCGGGCGCCGTCTACGTCTTCACCCGCAGCGCGGGCGTCTGGTCGCAGCAGGCCTACCTCAAGGCCTCCAACGCGGAGATGAACGATCGATTCGGGATCGCCCTGGTGCTGTCGAGTGACGGCTCCACCCTGGTCGTCAGCGCTACCTCCGAGGACTCGAGCGCCACGGGAAGTGGCGGCGACCAGGCAGACAACAGCGCCGGCGAATCGGGCGCCGCCTACGTCTTCACGCGCAGCGCAGGCGTCTGGTCACAGCAGGCCTATCTCAAGGCGTCCAACAGCGCGTCCGCGACCGACTTTGGGCACGCCCTCGCGCTCTCGAGCGACGGCGACACGCTCGCCGTGGGCTCTCCGGGCGAACACTCGAGCGCCACGGGTGTCGGTGGCGACCAGGCCGACACCGCCGCGCCAAGCTCCGGCGCGGCCTACGTGTTCACACGTAGCGCGGGCATCTGGTCGCAGCAGGCCTACGTCAAGGCTTCGAACACGGGCGCGCGAGACACCTTCGGATCTGCGCTCGGGCTCTCGGGCGACGGCTCCACGCTCGCCGTGGGCGCGCCACAAGAGTCCTCCAGCGCGACGGGGGTCGACGGTGAGCAGATGGACGACAGCGCCAGCGGCGCGGGCGCCGTCTACATGTTCACCCGCAGCGGCGGGACCTGGTCTCAGAGCTCTTATCTAAAAGCTTCCAACGCGGAGCGCGGCGACAAGTTCGGATCCGCCCTCGCGCTGTCGGGCGACGGCTCCTCCCTCGCGGTAGGCGCTCCCTTCGAGGCCTCCGGCGCTCGAGGCGTCGGCGGCGATCAGGCGAGCAACAGCCTGTACCTCGCGGGCGCCGTCTACGTATTCAGTCGCGTCGGCGCGACTTGGTCGCAGCAGGCCTACCTCAAGGCGTCCAACACCGCGGATCTCAACTGGTTCGGGTGGTCCCTCGGGCTGTCGCAGCGCGGCTCCACGCTCGCGGTGGGCGCCCTCTTCGAGGGCTCCAACGCCACGGGCATCGACGGGGACGAGATCAACCGCCGCGCGATCAATGCGGGCGCCGCCTATCTCTTCCGGCGCTCCGCCGCGACATGGTCTCAGGTGGCGTATCTCAAGGCCTCCAACACAGACGCCGACGACGAGTTCGGGGAGGATCTTGCCCTCTCGACCGACGCCTCCACGCTCGCCATTGGCGCTCCGGTCGAGGCGTCGAATGCTACGGGCATCGGCGGTGATCAGGCGGACAACAGCGTCCCCAGCGCGGGTGCGGTCTACGTGTTTTAGGGAGTTCGCGCGCTTCGCGCACTTCGTTGAAACCTGCATCGGGCCCGGCGCGTCGTACTCTTCGAAACCACGGCGATGAACCCAGCGGCGCAAAGCACACCGGTGAAGATCAAACACCAAGCCGACGGAGAGGCCTCGAGCGACGAGGACCCCACAGCCGACGCGCTCCTGCGCCACGCGCAGGGGGATCCAGACGCCTTCGCTCAGATCGTGACCATGTACTCCTCTCCCATCTACGGCTATCTGACCCGCTGCGGCGTGCACCCCGCGGAGCGCGACGATCTGTTTCAGGACATCCTGATCAAGGTCCATCGCGCGGCGACGGAGCACCCGCCCACGGGTCCTGCCCGTCCCTGGCTCTTCACCATCGCGGTCAACACCGTGCGTAGCCACTTCCGCAAAGCGAAGGTGCGCAAGGTCGTGCAGCTGCAGGCTGACCCGGCCAAGGCGGAGTCGGCTCCTTCGCACACACCGGAGGCAGACGTCGCGACTCGGCAGACCGTGAGCTGGCTCGAGGCCGAGATTCGGAAGTTGCCCCTCGATCAGCGCGAGGTGCTCGTGCTCTGCGCTGTTCAGGGCGTGGACCAGAAGGAGGTCGCCGCGACCCTCGACATGCCCGTGAACACGGTGAAGACGAAGCTGCGCCGCGCGCGCCTGGCGTTGGCCGAGGCGCGCTGTCGACGACAGCTCGTGGCGAGCAGGGAGGAGCAGCGATGACACACGTATCCCACGACGCTTGCGCGGATCTGCGGCAGCATCTGCTCGCGCTCGATGAAGGACAGCCCCTCGACACCATCCGGGCCGAGCACGTCGCGTCCTGCCACGCCTGCGCAGATCTCTACGCCTCCTTGATGGAGGTCGACACGGCGCTCTCAGAGCTTCAACCCGTCGTCGCGCCGCCGGAGCTTGTCGTGCGCACACTCGCGCGCCTCGACAGCATGAACGCGGGGTCGGTGGAGGCGGAGTCCGATCTCGAAACCCAGCCCGGTATCCTGCGGGGCATCTTCGACCTGGTCTTCGGCGGCTTTGCCCCGCTGCTGAGGTCGCTCTTCTGGCCGCTGCGTCAATGGCGTGTTCATCCCAAACTCGGCTCGGCGTTGGTCGCGGCCTCGGCCGTCTGCGGCCTGCTTGTGTTCGGCTCGCTGTTCGCGATGCGGGAGCCCGCCATGCAGGTCAGCGTCGCGTCACCGGAGATGGATCGCGACCAAGACTCCGTCATGGACGGACAGGACGTGACCGATCAAGCGACAGAGAGGTCGAGCGCCGAGGCTGCTACGGCTCCGGCCTTCGCGGGTCGCGGAGAGCGCGGTCCCGAGAACGGCCTCGCTACTGCGGGTGACTTTTGGGAAGACGATGACCGCTTCGCGTATCACGCGAACGTCGACTCCACGACGGTTGCGACGCGCGGAGAGGGCGAGGTCACGGGATCCATCGCTGCGGTTCAGGAGCGCACGACGCCCGCCGTGCGCGAACCTATCGACATCGCAGCGGCTCAGGACGCCCCAAACCGTGATCGCAGCGCCCTGCCCGCTCCGCCTGACGACGCCGAGGAAATCATGCAGCAGGTCAATCGCGTCAGGCCGATCACGCCGCGCCGTCAGCTGATGGAGCAAGGCGTGCGGGTTCCGACCACGCCCGCGGTACAATCCGTGAGCGGCATCGACACGGATGGCCTCTCGGACGGCCGTCGCAGTTCGAACACGAGCGCGGCGCAGATCTTCCTGCGCAATCACGAGCGCACCACGGGCCTCCACTTTCAGCCGGCTCGAGGCCACTGGTCCAACACCTACGTCCCCGGCGATCCCGAGCTGCGCAGCCTGCGTCAGCGGCTGGTGGATGCGGGCGCCATGACGGTCGGCAGCACGGGCGCCACGGGGCTCGAGCTCGCCGAGGCGTCGCAGATGTTCCGTCAACCCTTCGACGCGCCGCGTCGATCCGCGTTGGCGCTCTATGTCAGTGCGGACCAACGAGCGACCGAGGGCGAACGCCGCGTGCTCTTGCAGGTGGGCCTGCGCGGCGCGGCGCGTCGAGGTGGCACGCGACCACCCATGAACGTCGCTCTCGTCCTCGACCTCACGCATCCACTCGCCGCTGACGACCAAGCCCGCGTTCGCGCGTTGCTCGAAGCCGTCGGCGCCGCCCGCGACGCGGGAGATCGCGTCAGCCTCAGCGTGGCCGGTCCTCGTGGTGGCGTCTTGATCGCGCCCGGCTCCTTCCGCCACGGGCAAGTACAAGTGGCGCTCGATCAACTGTTCCGCGATGCCGAGCGTTCGACGCCCGCCGTCGCCACCAGCTTGGACGCGGCGCTGCGCGTATCGCTGACCTCGCTCGCCGCCAATCAAGATCCCACCCGCTCCATCGGCAGCAGCTTCGCGTTGGTGATCACGCCTCAGCTCGTCGGCTCGTCGTCCCTCGAGCGTGCGGCTCACGTCGGCGCCGTCGCGGGCATCCCCACCAGTGTCGTTGGCCTCGGCGACGCGGCGCTTCCATCCCTCGATCGCCTCGCTCTGGCCGGGCAGGGGCGCCGACGTCTGTTGACCGATGCGGGCTCCGCTCCCGAGCTGGTGCGCGCCGAGTTCGACGCCATCAGTCAGGTCGTGGCGCGCGCCATTCGTCTGCGCATTCGTCTCGCGCCGGGCACGCGCTTGGTGAACGTGCTCGGCTCGCGACGACTCGACGCCCAAGCCACCGCCCGCGTGCGCGAGGCTGAGCGCAGCATCGATCAGCGCCTCGCCCGCAGCCTCGGGATTCAGGCGGATCGCGAGCAGGACGCCGGCGGCATCACCCTCTTCATCCCCGCCTTCTACGCCAACGACTCGCACGTGATCCTGCTCGACGTGGTGGCCTCCGGTCCCGGGCCCATCGCCGAGGTCAGCGCGCGCTACAAGGACTTGCTCCGCCTCGGCAACGGCGAAGCGCACTCGTCCCTGCGCCTCGCACGCGGCACACGCGGCCGTGGTCCGCTCGAGCGCGCTGTGTTCAAGAACCTGCTCGCTCACGAGCTGAGCGTGGCCTTGAGCCAAGCCGCCGCCTCGCTGAGTGCGGGCGATAGCGCAGGGGCGCGCGCTCGTCTGACTGCGTTCAGTGAGCTCTCCCGCGGCGTGCGCGAGCTGATGCCGGCGCTCGCCATGGACCACGAGCTCGCCGCCGACTTTGAGCTTGCGCAGCGCTACGACCTGGCGCTTCAAACCGTGATGCCACCCCAGAGGGTGGCCCTCGTCGACTCCCTTCGGCTCGCAAGCCGCAGGAAGAATGTGTCCGTTCCAATCTTCTCGCGCTGACGGCGCGAAGGCGCGGCGATTCCCGCTGCGT
This sequence comes from Deltaproteobacteria bacterium, assembly GCA_013151775.1. GTDB lineage: Bacteria > Myxococcota_A > Polyangia > Polyangiales > Houyiibacteriaceae > JAADHO01. The sequence goes on from JAADHO010000056.1 coordinate 13,961, forward strand.
TCCCTAAAGTCTGGAGTCTGTCATGGGCGCATATCGCACACCCAATCACCCGAGTTCCGTCCTCCGCCTGCTGCTCGTACTTCTAGTGGCCTGCGCTCTGACGCCCCTCGCTGGCGCCTCCGCGGAGGACAATCCAGGCCGTGTCGAGCTGCCCTTGGCGGTCTATCAGGAGCTGCTCCACGGCACGTCGGGGAGGGCGGGCGCGCCAGCGGGCTACGCCTTGGGACGTGCCCGCGTGAACGTGGCGGTGACGCTCGATCAAGACAGCTATCGCGCCACCGTGACCGTCGACGTGCCTGTACGCGTGCTCGAAGCGCGTTGGACTCTGGTGCCCCTCGTCGCTCTGGGCACGCCCTTGTCAGACGTCAGCGTCGGAGGCACGCAGGTGGAGTTGATTCCGACGCCCGGGGGCATGGCGTGGGCCACCAATGAGCCCGGCCTCGAGACGCTGCATCTCGTCTATCAGCTGGAGGCGAGGCACTTCGGCGCGGGGCGCTCTTTCCAATTGCCGTTGCCGCGCACGGGCGCTCAGCTCACGGCCACACTGCCCGCCACGGGCCTCGACGTGGCACTGATCCCTGCGAACACCACCGACATCGTCGAGTCCGGCGGCAGCACGCGCGTGACGGCGTCACTGCCCACGAGCGCGGGCGTGCAGCTGAGTTGGCGTGAATCCGGGTCGAGTGGTGGCTACACCTTGAGTCGCGCGAGCTACCATGGTCGTCTCGAAGGAGACACCGTGCAATGGACGGCCGAGCTCGGTGTCGAGGTGGAAGGCAATGGCTCACTCCGCATCCCCGTGCTGCCTTCGGACGTGGCGCTCGCCGAGGTGCGCGTCGACCGTCAGCTCGTTCCCATCAGCGTCGTCGAGCACAACTTCGCGGCCAGGGTGCGCGGGCGTGGCCGACACACCATCACGCTCGCCTTCGCCGTGCCACGCACGGACCACGAGGGCTTGCCAGGCGTCGACCTGCGCATTCCGCGCGTGCCCGTGTCGCGCTTCGAATTGACCTTGCCCGGCATGAAGGAGGTGCACGTCACGCCCGCGGCGGGCGTCGAATTGAGCCACGCGCGCGGCGGCACCACCGCCGTGTTCCACGTGGCCATGACCGATGCCCTGACGTTGAGTTGGCCCGAGGCGGTGCCGGAAGGCGTGAGTGAGGATGTGGAGGCGCTCGCCAACGCGACGCTCTACCAAGTGGCGCACGCCGAGGAGGGCGTGCTTCATCTGCGCACGGTGGCGAGTTACGAGGTCACCCGTGGCAGCCTCAGTCAGCTCTCGTTCTCCGTGCCCGAGGGCGTGCAATTCAACGAGGTCAGCGCCGAGGGCGGCGGCGTGTCGGATTGGCGCCTGACGGACGACACCACGCTGACCGTGTGGCTCGACCGGGCGATCAGCGACGAGTTCAAGCTCACCATCGAGTACGAGCGCACGCTCGAGACTTCGACCGACGCCTCCGAAGCGACCTTCTCCTTGCCTCTTCTCAGCGCCCGTGAGGTGCATCGGCAGCGCGGCATGGTGGCTTTGCTCGCGAGTCGGCACCTCACGCTCGAACCCGTCAGCGAGCAGAACGTGGCGCGCGTCGGTGAGAACCAACTGCCCGCCTCCATCCGCGACTCCGTAGACATGACCGTCGCCCACACCTTCCGCTACCTCGGCGCCGACGCGGCGCTGACGGTGAAGGTGAAGCAGCGCGAGCGCGAGCGCGGGCGCTTCGACGCACAGGTCGACACGCTGATCTCGCTCAGCGACGTGACCCTCGCTGGCGCAGCTTCGGTGAACGTGAACGTGAAGTCCGGCAGCCTCACGGAGATGACCTTTCGCCTGCCCGCAGGCGTGAACTTCCTCGGCCTCACGGCGCCCTCTCTGCGTGAGCGCCGAGTGCGCGAGCAGGGCGACCATCAGGTCGTGGACGTGGAGTTCACCCAAGACATGCAGGGTGAGTTTCGGGTCGACGTCAACTACGAGCAGATCTCTGCCGAGGGGGACGCCGAGCTCGAGGTGCCGACGCTGCACGTGGAGGGCGCGGATGTGGAGCAAGGTCGCATCGCCGTGGAGGCGCTCGCGGCGCTGCAGGTCGAAGCAGGCACGCTCGAGCGCCTCTCGCCCGCAGAGATCTCGGAGCTGCCGCAGCAGCTCGTGATGCGCACGACGAATCCCATCCTGCTCGCCTATCGCTACGCCCGCGCGACGCCTGCGCCTGCGCTCGGCCTGCGTGTGACGCGCCATCGCGAGATCGAAGTGCAGGACGCTATTATCGACGAAGCGAACTACCGCATGCTCTACACGGAGGACGGCTTGGTGGTGACGACCGCGAGCTTCACCGTGCGCAACAACCGGCAGCAGTTCCTGCGCGTGGCGCTGCCCGAGGGCTCCGAGGTGTGGTCCGCGACGGTCGCAGGTCATGCCGAGACGCCTGCCATGGCGACCGACGCTGGGGAGCACGCGCCCGCCGTGTTGGTGAACATCATCAACTCCACGGAGGGCTTCCCCGTGGAGCTGACCTACGCCACGCCCGTCGCCAAGCTCGGCCTCTTCGGACGCGTGACGGGTGTGCTGCCTCGGCCGGATATGGTGGTGACGCGCACACGCTTGCAGGTCTACTTGCCGAGTGGACGTCACTACGGCGAGCCCGTGGCGGACATGGACCCGACCGAACTCGGGGTGACGGCGCCCCGCGCGGCCATGGCGCTCGAGGACGCGAGCGCGGCGGCAGACGGACGATTGCGTTTCTCCGTGCCTGCGGAAGGCATCCGTTTCAGCTTCGAGAAGCTCTATGCAGGGCAGCGCTCCGAGAGCGTCGAGTTCGCCATCCCCTATGTGAGCCCCGCGGGCCACACGGTGGGCGTCGTCATCAGCTTGGTCGGTACCGTGCTCGCCTGGCTCGGACTGCTGGGCGTCTTCGTGGGCTTCTTTCGCACGCCTCGCGCGTCGCTTCGCACGCTCGGAGCCTTCGCTGGCGCTTGCGTCTTCGGGGTCGCGCTGCTGGGGCTCAGCGTCTGGTACCTGCCGATTGGCTTTGGTGGCAGCGTCCTCCTCAGCCTGCTCCTCGCCCTGGGCGCGGGCGCGAACCTCGCCTATCGCCACATCCCCCGCTGGGTCGAGGTGCTGAAGAGCAAGCTCGCTCCGACGCCTGCGATGGCTGGGGCTGGCGCGCCCGTCGACGTCCCTGCGCCCAACACGAGCGTGGAGCGCGAGCCGGCTCCGGATGCTGGATTGCCGCGGGCTGACGTGCCGCTAGACGCCATCGACGTCGGCGCCCTCGACTCGAGCGACGCAGACGACGAGCCGAAGCTGCCTGGGGAGGACTGAGGGCCGAGGTCACTTTGCCAGGCCGCGCGTCAGCTTCCGATCGGATGAAAGACCAGGTCGGCGACGATGTCCTCGATCTGGATGCGACCCCGCTGGTGAAGAGCGCGCACGTAGAGCTGCATCAACTGGCCGAAGCCGAAGGTCCGGTTCTCGCGCAGAGTGATGGTGAAGTGACGAGGTCCCGTGTCGATGGAGGAGAGGCCCTCGCAGGCGGCGGCCACGTGGCGAGCCGGATTTGGACGATTTATACTGTTGGTATGAGAACGGCCATTTCGCTCCCGGACGAGCTACATCAGGCGGCCGACGCCTTCGCGCGCCGCTCCGGGCGCACGAGGAGTCAGCTCTACGCGGACGCTCTGCGAGACTACCTCAGTCGTCACGATGAGGATGCGATCACGGTGCGTATGGATGAGGTCTGCGCGGCCGTCACGGGCCGGATGGCGGATGATCCGAGCCGCGCCGCGAAGAGGCGGCTCTTGGCCCAAGAGTGGTAGCAAGTCCGCGCGCCCAGCGGAGGACTGAATACACGGCTTCACCGCACACGTCGCTAAGCTATGCTCGCGTCGATGAAGTCCTCCCCGACATCCACGATGACGGCGGCGCTGTGCGCG
>JAADHO010000056.1:17914-20835 GCA_013151775.1 Deltaproteobacteria bacterium
CCCGACACAGCGCAGGCGCAGGGCTGCGACCGTGCGGGCTACGTGCGCAATCGCAGCTGCCACGGGTCCGAGCGCGACGCCATGGGCTGCTGCCCACCGGCGCCTGCGCGCAGACCGACGAAGCACACCCGTCGTCCGCGCCACCACGCGGATCCGCCCCCGACAGCGCCACCGCGCCCGCGTGCGCCGCGCCATGATTGGGGCGGCGTGCCGGAGTGCGAAGGCGGCTTGGTCAGCAACCAAGACACGGCCAACCGCTGCTGTTGGCCGGGTCAGTATTGGGTGCCCACACCCGGCGCGTGTCGTGGCACGCCGCAATGCCCGGCACTAGAGGTGCCTCAGCGCAACGGCGATTGCGGCTGCAGCCCGGGCCGAGTGAAGAACGCGAACACGCGCAACCACTGCTGCTGGCCCGCGCAAGTGTGGGTGCCGAGTCGCAACGCCTGTATCGGCGAAGCGCGCTGCCCGCACGGCTTCGTCGCCACAGCGGATGGCTGCGAGTCCAACGAGGCGCACGCAGCGCGCGAAGAGGCGGCACGTCAGGCAGAGGCAGCACGTGACCGCGCCGACCCCGGGCGTGTGGCTCGCCGCCGCCGCCACGCACGCTTCGAGGTGCCGGTGCCCGCCGGCAGCTTCTCCATGGGCGACGATGGCTCCTGGCCAGTCCACCAAGTCACACTCTCGAGCTTCTTCATCGACCGCACGGAGGTCACCGTGCACGCCTACGCATTCTGCGTTGCCGCCGGCGCCTGCAGCGCCGCCGCCAGCGACCGCTCGCAGTGCAACGCAAGCTTCTCCGACAGAGGCGGACATCCGGTGAACTGCGTGGACTGGAACCAAGCCCACGCCTACTGCGAATGGATGGGAGCACGCCTACCCACTGAAGCGGAGTGGGAACACGCGGCACGCGGGACGGACGGACGCATCTATCCATGGGGCAACGCGGCACCGAACGATACGCTGCTCCGCTGGTGTCGCGCTACAGACTGCCCACGCAGCACGCGCCCCGTTGGCAGCTACCCCGCAGGCGCATCTGCCTTCGGAGTACTCGACATGGCAGGTAACGTCGGGGAGTGGACCGCCGATTGGTATGGCGACTACTCCAGCAGCACCCAACACGACCCCACAGGACCAAGCCGCGGCCGGTATCGCGTCTTCCGTGGGGGCAGTTGGAACTATGACTCGCCTGCCGGGGTTCGCGCTGCCAGTCGCGGCGGGTACCCACCTTCGAATCGCGGCTCGGGTTTGGGTTTTCGCTGCGCGCGCGCGACGGTGGCTGCGCAGCAGGCCGAGGCCGCAACCATGCTGACCCAGGGGCCCCTCCGCTGACGGCCCCGCCGAAATGGCCACTCTCCGCGCCGGCCATCTTCAATGGGCACGAGTCACCTATTGGCTGCACTAGCCCTAATTCTGCGTATCCTCGCTCTGGAATTTCCCTCGCCTGGCTCTTTCCCTCGCCCCACGTAGACTTGGCCGATGTCCGACATGGCCGAGCTGACCAAGACGCAGCGTGGGGAGTTGGTCGAGTCGCTTCGGGCGCTCGTCGTTCAGCTGGCGGAGCTGCTCGAGTCCACGCGCGAAGACAGCAAGCCGGTGGATCTCGATCAGCCCATCGGGCGCTTGAGCCGCATGGACGCCATGCAGCAGCAGTCCATGGCGCAAGCCGCGCGGCGCGGACACGAGCTGCGTCTGAAGCAGGTGCGGGCGGCGCTCGCCGCCGTCGAGGCCGGGGAATACGGCGACTGCCGAAGCTGCGAAGAGCCCATTGGCTACGGGCGTCTGAAGGCGCGCCCCGAGACGCCCTTCTGCGTGGCGTGTCAGTCCTCGCGGGAGCAGCGCTGAGTGGCCTCGTCAGCTTAGGGATGTGCGCGCGTCAGCCTCGGGTTGATTTCGCCCACGCGGTTGGTCATGGCAGCGCACGCTGGCGGTCGATCCGCCGCCGCACTTAGATCTCGCGCTCAGCCCGTGGTCAGTGGCAAGAGCAGGGCGTCGTAGGAAACTCTGCAGCGCATGCTCTGGCCGCGCCGGCGTTGGGTGTAGCTTCGCGAACCACGTCCGCTGAGCTTGCCATCGACCAGGCGCAGCTCGAAATGCGAGTCGCCGCGGGCGGGTCCCTCCACGCCGTCCTGTTGTGAGTCTCCCACGACGTAGCCCTCGGCCGTGACGTGCAGCGTCCAGCGGGACCAGTAGTCCGAGCCCAGCAAGCGCATCCTGAGCTCGCGGCTGCCGGGCACTCCGTCGACCGTAGCGACGTAGGTGCGCACGGATCCGGTGGTGATGCGCTGTCCGCAGCTCGACAGATCGAGGCGCGTTTGAAACGAGTACACCCCCGGCGCAATCGCGGTTTGTGGTGCGTCTTGCTCGGCGTCTGTGGCGGCCTGCGCGGCGCCCCGAGGTGCGCTCCCTTGGGCGGACGCGTCCAGCGGGCTGAGGGAGCTCGCGGCCAGCACGAGCCAGACGAGCGTGGGTATGCGCGTGAGCGCGTGGACGGGACGGGTTCGTTCGTGGTGCATCGTTCTGTGTCTCATTGCGGGCGCCGTGCCCAGGGGTCGAGGGAATCTGCTCGCATGCCCAGCGGTGCCGCAGGTCTGGCCGCGCGGCCCCAAGGAGATGAACCGGGCGGGACGTTCGAGGGCTGTGGGCGGGCGGTCTCTGTCCCTCGGCGACTCCCGCGAGTTGCCGGGCGAGGGCGCGTTCCCAGCCTGGTGGCCGGGGCTGCGGCGAGGGGCGCCTCTGGTCCAGCGTCGTCCAGCGTGGGCTCTGGCGCTGTCGGCTGCGCGACCTGTGTCGAGTCGGGGGACGGGCTCCCAAGGTCGACCGCCGCGCTGACCGCCCTCGTGGAGTTCAGCGCCTCGTCCGCGGGTACGGCCGCCTCGAGCTCGGGTGCGCCACGCGCTGGCTCGGACGTCGCTCGAGGCGCA
>JAADHO010000172.1 GCA_013151775.1 Deltaproteobacteria bacterium
CCGCGAACTCGTGCCCCGTGATCATCGGCACGGGCACCGTGCGCTGCGACCACTCGTCCCAGTTGTAGATGTGCACGTCCGTGCCGCAGATAGCCGTCTTCTTGATGCGGATCTTGACGTCGTTGGGGCCCACCTCGGGCTCGGGTTCGTCGCTGAGCCAGATGCCCTCCTTGGGCTCCTTCTTGACCAGTGCCTTCACGCCACTCTCCTCGGGCACGCTCGCGTCGCCGTCATGAGAGGACGCCGAGCTCTTTGCCCGCCTTGATGAAGGCGGCCACGGCGCGGTCGATGTGCTCGGGCTCGTGCGCCGCGGACATTTGGCAACGGATGCGCGCTTGGCCCTTGGGCACGACGGGGAAGGAGAAGCCAATGACGTAGATGCCCTCTTCGAGCAAGAGGTCCGCCATATCCCCCGCGAGCTTGGCGTCGCCCAACATCACGGGGATGATCGGGTGCGATCCGGGGACGAGATCGAAACCCGCCTCCTGCATGCCGGCGCGAAAGCGCTCGGCGTTCTCACGCAGCTTCACGCGCAGCTCGGCGCCTCCCTCGAGCATGTCGAGCACGGCGAGGGAGGTCTTGGCGATCACGGGCGCCAGAGTGTTGCTGAAGAGGTAGGGGCGCGAGCGCTGACGCAGCCACTCGACGATCGGCGCACGACCCGCCGTGTAGCCGCCCGACGCGCCGCCCAGGGCCTTGCCGAGGGTGCCGGTGATCACGTCGACGCGTCCCATCACGCCACACGCCTCGGGCGTGCCGCGGCCGTCTTCGCCGACGAAGCCCACGGCGTGGGAGTCGTCCACCATGGTCAGCGCTCCGAACTCGTCGGCGAGGTCGCAGATCTCCGCGAGGGGCGCGAGGATGCCATCCATGGAGAAGACCCCGTCGGTGGCGACCAGGATCGTGCGGGCCCCGTCCGCCTTGGCTTGCTCGAGCTGTTTGCGCAGATCCGCCATGTCCGCGTTCTTGTAGCGGTAGCGCTTGGCCTTGCAGAGACGCACGCCGTCGATGATCGAGGCGTGGTTCAAGGCGTCGGAGACGATGGCGTCCTCAGGCCCGAGGAGGGCCTCGAAGAGCCCACCGTTGGCGTCGAAGCACGACGAGTAGAGGATGGTGTCCTCCGTGCCGAGGAACTTCGAGAGCCGACCCTCGAGCTGCTTGTGGACGCTCTGCGTGCCGCAGATGAAGCGCACACTGCTCATGCCGAAGCCGAGCTCGGGCAGCGCCGCCCGGGCCGCCTCGACGAGCTTCGGATGATCCGCGAGGCCGAGGTAGTTGTTGGCGCAGAAGTTGATGACCTCGCCTCCGCCTTCGACGCGGATGACCGCGCTCTGCGGTGACACGAGCACGCGCTCGGCCTTGTAGAGCCCCGCGTCGCGCAGACCTTGGATGTCTTCTTGGAGTCGGGAGAGGAACGCTGAATCGGCCATGACTGCCTCCTTGGGGCCGGGAGGATACGTCCGCACCAGCTCCGCCGGAAGTGCGTGTGCTCATGCGAGGGTGGCACGGCGAGATGCGGGCGGCGGACGGGATCTCTGTGCGCGATGCGGTGCACGCGGGGTCGCGCAGGGGTACGCTCGCTAGCGTGCGCTCCACCTTGATGTCGCTCGGTCTCATGCTCGCCCTGTGTAGCTGCGCGCCAAGTGGAGAGTCGGTAGAAGCGGTCAACCCACCGGCACGCCAACCGGTCGAGGCCCCTCCGACACTCGATCGAGTCCAGGCACCCTCCCCCACAGACATGACAGCACAGTCCTCCCCTGCCCCTGAGGCTGCGGGGATGTTCGATGAGGCGACGTCGACGCCAGAGGATACGGCGGTCGAAGCCGAGGCAGAGGAAGCCGCGGATCCCGTACGCGAACGCTATTGCACGACGTCGGCAGTGCGCCGGGCGCGCTCAGGACGGGGGCTGCGCTGCCCACGCTGCTCGCGCTACGACGTCGTACCGTCGTCCCACGGCCGCTACGTATCCTGCCATTGCGGCTACCAGGCCCGGTTCTCGGGCTTCGTGCATATCAGTCGCCGGTAGCCACCCTAGCGAACGGGTCGGCAAGGCTCCACGATGTCCTCGACCAGACGCCCTGGCACACGGTCGATCAAATGGCGCCTTCAGCGGCGTCGACGGCGCAGGGCCAGAAATGCCACGGCCAAGAGCGCAGGCAGCGCGCCCGAGGCTCCGCCGCCGATGGCGCAACCCGTGCCGTTCCGTACTTCGATCAGCGTTGCCGGCCCCACGTTCCCGGCTTGGTCCACCGCGCGTACCTCGAGGTCGTAGCGAATGGCGCCCCCGCCATGGACCACATGAAACGTGACGACGCCATCGGCTGCGGCGAGCGGCTCGGCAGGGGGCGTGTACCGCGCATCGCCGTCGGCCAGCGAAAAGACGTAGCCCATCGAGTCGCTGGGCGTCTCGTCGTCTTGCGCGCTGAGCGCGAAGTACACGGTCGCGATGTCAGCGCATGAGTTCGAACTATTGCAGGTATTGCCCTCTCCACGGTCGACCGTGACATCGAGCACCTCGACTGCGCCCGGGGCGACATTGTCCGGGAGGCTCCCGTCAACCGCGTAAACCGGCGGTGAGCCGAAGCGACAGGCGCTCGCGGGGGCCGGGGAGAGGGCCACCAGCGAGGCAAGAAGCAATGCGTACAACAAACGAAACATGCCCAACAGTAACGTCGGCGGCGGGCCGATGCCACATGATGTCCAGAGTCGCGCGCGGAGTCGTGCTACTCTGATGTTGTGATACCCGGCGCCGCCAAGAAGCTCGCGACCTATGCGGATCTGCTGGCAGCTCCTCCGCAGCTCGTGGCACAGCTGATCGACGGGGAGCTCGTCACCCAACCGCGCCCGGCCGCCAAACACGCGCGCGCCGGGATGCGCCTCGGGGTACACCTCGAAGGCGGCTACGGCGGTGGCGACGATGACGACAAGGGCGAGTGGATACTGCTCTTCGAGCCCGAGCTGCACCTCGACCCCCACGTTCTCGTGCCCGATCTGGCCGGATGGCGCCGTCGACGCATGCCTGAGCTGCCCGACGTCGCCTACTTCGAGCTAGCGCCCGACTTCTGCTGCGAGATCCTCTCGCCCTCCACCGCGCGCCTCGACCGCACGCGCAAGCTGCCGATCTACGCGGAGCATGGTGTTGGCCACGTCTGGCTCGTGGATCCTTCGCTGAGGATGCTCGAGGTCTTCGCCCTCGACGGCGAAAGCTATCGCTTTCTCTCCAGCCACGCCGAGGCCGAGCAAGTGCGGGCCGCTCCCTTCGACACCATCCCCCTCGACCTCGGCCGCCTCTGGGCACGCTGAGCCCCGACTGCACCCCACGTCCATGGCAAGCGTGTCGTCGAGGCGGTCTCTAGATCGACCTTGGGCCTCGTGCGTCTGAGGGGCGATGCATACGGAACACTCCATCCTGGGGCTGGCGCTGCCACTTCTAGCTGGCTCGCTGATCGCTGGGTGCGCAGCTGCGATCCGCCCTGCGCCACAGCCACCCGGAGAACGCGAGGCGGCGCTGCGACCGCAGGGCGCCGCTGAACACGCGCCGCTTCATCCCCCAGAGCCGACCGCGACCGCGGAAGATATCTGGCGGCCTCCAGCGAGCCCGGCGCCCTGGACGCCCTGGGCGTTTCGGCTGACACCCATCCGCGCCTCTGGGCTCGTGCTCGAGGTCACGGGCGACGACAGCGTCTACTACTACATGGAAGGCAGGCGGCCCTCCGGACCGGCGGCCGTTCGCCTGCGCGACTACAGCATTCGGCAGACCGAAAGCGGCCTCTTGCTCTTTCAGCTGAAGCCGGACGGGACGCTCGTGGATACGGTCACCGACGCCTACCTGCCCCAAGACCTCCACTGCCACTTCACGCTGGCCACGGAGCTCGTCTGCCGCCACGACTCGGACGGGAGTTTTCGAGGAGTGGACATGGCCGTCACGGGCGCGAACGTCGTCTCGTCGATGGAGGGTGTCTCGATCACCTCCTACACCGTCGACCCTCCGCCGGAGAGCGACGAGCAACGACGGCGCGTGCTCTTCCTCGTCGCCAGCTACCTGATCGACTGGGATACGGCCAGCCACGACGGCGATACGACCTTCGAGTAGCCACGCTCGAGAGGAACACGAAAAGTTTTTTCACCAGCGAGTGATCACTTTTCGATCCCCCAGCCCACTAGAGAGTCAAATGCCTCAACGTCCCATAGGCATGAGGACAGGTGTCCTCACTCTCCTGGCCGTGACCGCCGTCGGCACATCCCTCCTTGTGCCGACGGTGTCACGCGCCACCATCATGGAGCGGGTCTCCCTCGCCGAGCTGACTCACCAGGCCTCGGCCATCGTGATCGGCAGGGTCGAATCGAGCGGCGTGCGCCTCGCGGTGCGCGGCCAAGGGCTCGAGCCCCAGACCGTCTCCCGCCTGAGCGTCAGCCAATGGCTGCTCGGCGGGCCTGCCCCGAGCGTGAGCATTCGCGAGATCGGCGGCGTCAGCGATCAGATCGCCATGCGCATCGAGGGCACTCCGAGCTACCGCCCCGGCGAAGAGGTGCTCGTCTTCCTGTGTCGCGACGCGGAGCACGTCAACGACTTCCGCACCTGCGGCATGGCGCAAGGGAAATTCACCATCGTGCGCGGCCTCCCCGGCGTGCCGAGCGTGGCCTGGCGCGACCTCTCCGAGCTCGGCTTCGCCCGCTGGGATGAGCGCGGCATGAGCGTCGACGCGGCGAGCCCGAGCGCCCCCGTGCAGCTCGAGGCCGTGCTCGACGTGGTGCGCCAGACCCTCGCCGGGGCCACCCCGTGAGCCGCCTGCGAGTGGCCATCCCTCTGGTCGCGCTGCTCGGCCTGGCCGCGGCGCCCTCCCCGGCGCACGCCTACAAATGCATCTCGAGCGGCTGCCCCGCGTGGTGTGGGACCGTGCCCTACGGCCTGAGCGCCGCATCGAGCGACCTCGGCGCCGCCACCAGCGAGTCGGAGGTGCGCCGCGCCATGAGCGATTGGGCGAGCGTCTCCTGCACCTCTCTGCGCACCAGCTGGAGCGGACGCTCGAGCGCCCGAGCCGGAAACTCCGGAGACGGCCAGTCCGTGATCGGTTGGGTCGAGTCCGGCTGGCGGCACGACGCCAACGCCATCGGCGTGACGGGACCGCAGTGGAACCCTCGCACGAATTGCATCTCCGAAGCCGACATGGAGTTGAACGGCGTCAACTACACCTGGACCACCTCCGCGGGCCGCGGCAGCACCGTCAACGCCTACTCCATCGCGCTCCACGAAAGCGGTCACTACTTCGGTCTGGGCCACTCGAGCGATCCCAACGCCACGATGTATTTCGCCTACTCGGGCGGCATCGACTCGCTCGGCACCGACGACCAGAACGGCATCTGCAGGCTCTACCCGGGTGGTGGCGGTGGCACTTCTCCCGGCACCACGCCCAGCGACTGCACGTCCACGGGTTGCCCTCCGGGGCAGACCTGCAGCGCCGGCAGCTGCGTCGCGGCCACGGGAGACGGCAGCGTCTGCGCGAGCTGCTCGTCGGGCGCGGACTGCACGGGCACGAACAACTTCTGCCTGATGTATCCGGACGGCTCGGCCTACTGCGGCAAGGACTGCGCCTCGAGCGCGGACTGCCCGAGCGGCAGCGTGTGTGCGGACCTCGGCGGCTACGGTCAGTGCATCGGAACGGACGCTGGCGGCTCACCTAGCTGCGCCGGCTTCACGCCCGCCGGCGGCACCACACCCACGACGCCCGAGTGCCGAACGGACTCGGACTGCACGGGCTCCAGAGTCTGTCGCAGCGGATCGTGCGCGGCGCCCCCGACGCCCTCTGCGTCACCCCTGGGGGCGAGCTGCGCCAGCGGCGCGGACTGCGCCACGGGCAGCTGCCTGACGACCGCAGGCGGCAGCTTCTGCACCCAGACCTGTGACTGGCTCACGCCCAGCTCATGCCCCGGCGGCTTCTACTGCAGCAGCGGCGCCATCGGCGGCTGCGACACCGGCGTGTGCGTCGCGGGCAGCGCGGGCAGCGTGCCCGCCGGCGGAGACTGCGCCCAGGACACCGACTGTGCCTCGCTCTTCTGCGACGCGGGCACCTGCACCACTCCCTGCATCCCCGGCGGGGCGGCGGCCTGTGGCGGCGGCATGACCTGCCAAGCGGGCTCCTCGCCCGGCTGCGGCGCCTGCGGGACCGCGGGCTTCGTGGGTGAGCCCTGCACCACCAACGACGACTGCGCCTCGAGGCTCTGCGCCTCCGCGGCCGACGGCTCCACCTTCTGCACGGCGCGCTGCGCCTCCGACGGGGACTGCCCCGCCGGTATGAGCTGCCAGGACATCGGCAGCGACTCCGTATGTGTCCCTGGGCCCGGTTCGCCGGGCTCCCCTCCCCCAGACGCCCCCGACGTGCCACCAGGCACGGATCCGTCCACGGACCTGCCGGGGGGCAGGCCTGATGGCACGTCGGGGTCACGTCGTTCTGGGGGCTGCTCCATCGGCTCCGCAGGCTCGACACCGCCACTTTCCGCCGCGCCCATGGCGTTGGGCCTGCTGCTGGTCGGCTTCGCGCTGATCCGGCGACGCCTCTGAGCCGAGCATGAGCCCCTCTCGCGCGGCGCTGCGCCTCGTGTCATCCTCCGCGGACCGAGGAGTACACGCGGCGGCCATGGCATCGGATTCGGATCACCCGGAAGAGACGACGCTTTCACCCATACGGGGAAAGCGCTCGCGGCGCCGTCGCCGCGACTCGGGCGCGCGCCCCATGACCGCCGAGCGCATCCAGGCGGTCACCGCGCGGGACCACGATCCCTACGCCGCGCTCGCGCAGCTGGCGGCCACCAGCGACCCGGAGGCGACGGAGCAGCTCCTGCGTCTGCTGACGCCTCGCATCTACGCCGTGGGGCGCTCACTCTTTGGCGCGGGTCACCGTGACCTCGACGACGCGGTGCAGGAGTCGCTGCTGGCCTTCTTCCGCGCGCTCCCGAGCTTCGAAAACCGCAGCACCGTGCTGCATTTCGCCACCCGCATCGCCGTGCGCACCTGCCTCGCCCAGCGCAAGCGCGCGCGCCGCCACGAGCCGCGGGCGCAGGTCGACGCGGACTCGGGCGACGCCACGGCCGACACACCGCGCGTGCACATGGACGAGGCCGCACATCACCGCCGGGAGGCCGTGCGGGCGCTGCTCGAGGCCTTGCCCGACGTGCAGGCGGAGGCCCTCGCCTTGCGCATCTGCCTCGGGCTCAGCCTGGCGCAGGTCGCCGCCGCGACGGACACACCCCAGAACACGGTGCGCAGTCGTCTGCGGCTGGCGCGCCAATCCCTGATGCGCAGGGTCGAGTCGGACGCCGCCCTTCGGGCGCTGGTGGAGGACGCCACGTGAGCCCTCCGCAGACGCCCTTCGAAGACGTGATCGACGCGGGCCGGCGCTCGCCGGATGACGAGGCCGCACAGCGCCGCGTGGCCATGGTGCGCGAGAACGACGCCGAGGCGGCCCTCGAGTGGCAGCTGCTCGAAGACTTCGACGACCAACGGGGAGAGGCCCTCACCGGCCCGAAGCTCGACGCCATCGCCCAGAGCGTGCTCGCCAAGCTGCGCGAGCCCGAGCCTGAGGTCGCGAGGGGACCAACCCCACGGCACGAGCCCGAGCCCGAGGTCGCGAGGGGACCGACCCCGCCGCGCGAGCCCGAACCCGAGGTCGCGTCGGGCGCGCCCCATCGCGTCTCCTTGGCCCAGTCGACCACGCGGCGCTTCGCCGTGGCGGTGGGCGCCGTGCCGAGCCGCCTGCGCGTAGGCCTGGCCGCTGCCGCGGTGGTGGGTCTCTCCCTCGCCACGGGCTGGTATGCCCGAGGTGTGAACGACTCGACGCCCACCGAGCTGCCGCTCTCCGCGGAGGCCACCCGCGATGAATCGCCCGCCGCGCAGCCGGGCGCCGTTGACCCGCCCGCCCATGAGGCCGAGAGAGCGCCCCGTGCCGCGTCCCCGGGGGTGCTGCTCTCCCGGGCGGAGCGCGCCAAGGGACTCGGCCGTGCGGAGCGGGCAGCCGCCCTCTACCGCCGCATCCTGAGGGAGGCGCCGCGTGGCCGCGAGGCCGAGATGGCGCGGCTGGGTCTGGCACGACTGCTGCTGGAAGATCTCGACGCGCCGGAGCGAGCCCTCGAGCAGTTCGACGCCTACCTCGCACGCTACCCCGAGGGCTTGCTGCGACCCGAGGCGCAGGTCGGGCGCGCCGAGGCCTTGGGCCAAGCCGGGCGCATCTCCGAAGAGCGGCGCGCCTGGCGCGACGTGTTGGACAACGATCCCGAAGGCGCCGCCGCGGATCTGGCGAGGCACGCCATCGAGGCCGAGATCCCGTGAGCTCACCCGAGCGCCCCGGGACGTCGAGCCGACGCGACTTCCTCGAGGCGCTCCTGCTCGGCGGCGCGACCTTCCTGGCCTGGCCCGCCCCACGCGGACGCGCCCAAGAGCGCGCCATCACGCCCATCGTGGTCTACGCCGTGGGATCCACAGGCTCGGGGCTCTTCGTGCGCAGCCTGCGCGACGCCCTCCACGGCTTGCCTGTCTCGCTCAGCGTCACGCGCGTGCCGAGCCTCGCGGAAGCGCGCTACCTCCCGGCGGCGGCCTGCAGCCTCGCCATCACCCTCGAAGAGGGCGACGCCCTGGTGTTGCGCCTGGGTCCGGACGGCTCCCAGCTCCTGCGGCGCATCCCCCTGCGACGCCGCCTCGACGCCGCCGCCCGCGCGGCCATCGGCCATGTCCTGCGCACCACCGTCGAGGCCGTGCTGCGACTCCAGACACCCTGAACCCGCTCCAGAGGCCACACAAACCGAAGGGTCTAGTAAGTACTAAAAGTACTTACTAGACCCTGTTCGGCAGCCCTCCCCGACCAACTCGGTCTCCCCCCCAAAGAGGAGCCGGTCATTTTCCCTGCGTCGAGTGGAGCCGCCCTCCCGATCTCTTGATGGACTGATTGTCCCTGAATTCCAGGCCTCGTCCATAGTCATTTCGTTGATACACTTTTCTGTGATGTTAAATGCCATCCTCAGGGGTGATTTTCCGCTCAGGCGCGATGGAAATTGCGCCTCGTCACTCGGCGCCGCAGCCGGTCGACGGCGCGGCGAGCTCCAGATCCCGGCTGCCGCTGAGCTCGAGCGCGCCTCGGCGCAGGATGGCGAAACCCGCACCCGCGGGCACGAAGAGCGTGGCGTCGGAGAGCTGCTCCGGACGAGGCGTCCGCTCGGGGTCGAGCCCGGGCATGGCGAGAGCTCGAAGCTCGCCCGCATCCGCGCTCGCGTGGAGCAGAATTCCGGGACGCGCCGCGAAGCTGCCCTGCGAGGTGACGAGGATCCTGCGGACGCCCGCGCAGGCGGCCACACCCTCCACCGAGCCCTGATCTAGATCGACCACCGCGAGCGCCCCCTGTCCGTCGACCACGGGCACGAAGCGGGGCAAGGCGTCCACGATCTCGAGCGCCGCGCCCTCGGCGTCACCTCCCGCGAGGGAGAGGTCCTCGGCTCTCTGACCCGCGGCGTCGAGCACGAGGACGCGCTCGACCACTCGATGCGCGGCGTCGCCCAAGAAGAGCACGAGCATCTCCCGCCGACGACCACAGGCGACCAAGGCGAGATCCGTCGGCAGCCCGCCGGCGACACGGGTGGTGGGCTCGTCTCCGAGCGAGAGCCGGTTCAGCGAGCCCGCGCGCGTCAGGAAGAGCCACGCGTCGTCGAAAGCGCAGAAGCTCGCCCCGGGTCCGCCCACGGGCTGGGGATCGCGGGGCGGACGCGCGGCTGCGTCGTGCCGCCGATCGTAGGCGCGCGCCACACCGCTACCGTCCGCGAGCAGAAACCCGCGCGGCGTCGACCACACCTGCGGTGGCGCTGGGCCGAGGGGCGGCAGCCGCACACGAAACGCCTGCTCCCCCGTCGCGCGCTCGAAGACCACAGCTTGGTCCAGAGGATCGCCATAGAGCGCCACCTCGAAGCGTCCCTCGCCCAGAGTCAGCGGCAGCCGCGCGGGATCCGGCGGTGGCTCCTCGGGCTCGGGCTGCCCGGCGCGATACAGGAAGCCGAAGCTGTCGAAGCGGAAGACGTCGACCTCGTGGCGGCCGCGCGCTCCCGTGACCGGCACGCTGATGAGATCGTCCGCCAGACGCGGCCTCGAGCCAGGCGGCACACCAAAGAGCGCCAGCGAGCGCTGCGTGCCCGCGAGCGTCTCCACCGTGAG
This sequence comes from Deltaproteobacteria bacterium, assembly GCA_013151775.1. Classification (GTDB taxonomy): domain Bacteria; phylum Myxococcota_A; class Polyangia; order Polyangiales; family Houyiibacteriaceae; genus JAADHO01. The sequence continues at coordinate 10,190 of JAADHO010000172.1, forward strand.
GTAGGTGTGACCACGCCGCGGATCCGCGCGCAGCACGAGCGCCTGCTCCGAGTCCACCGCGAGCAAGGCGAGGATCGGCCCGTCGGGCGTGCGCGTGTCGAGGAACGCCACCAAGGCGGCGCTGATCACCAGCGCCAAGAGCAGGCCGAAGACCAAGGTGACGCGCTTGCCGGAGAGGCGCGGAGGCGCGACGCGTCCCGGTGGATGGTCGGACGAGCCGCCGGGCAAGGTGTCTTCAGTGGAGTCGGACATCTGAGCTCTCTCGATTCATGGCGCTGAGGTTCCGACGTAGCCGAGGGCGCGCAGCTGCGCCTCGGTCTCGGGATCGATCACGGTGCGCTCTTGGGTCTCGGCCCTGCGCGCGGGCGTCTCTTCGCCATGCAACATCAACCCCAACATGCCGCGCAGCCAGCGCACGCTCAGGGGTCGCCGCGCCGCGAGATCGTGCTGCTCGCCCGGGTCGGCCTCGAGGTCGTAGAAGGCGAAGCGGCTCGCCGCGCGCTGCACGAATTTGTGATGGCCCGAGAGGGCGGCGCGCCAGCCCTGCATGAAGCCCGAGACCACCACCGGCGGCGCGTGGGGCAGGTCGCCGCGCAGCAATGGCACGAGGGAGTGACCGGCGAGCTCGGCCGGCACGGGCTCTCCGAGAGCGTCGTAAATCGTGGGCAGCACGTCCACCAGGCCGGCGGGCGTGTCGATGCGCGCGGGGCCGCCCTCGAGCCCAGGCCAGCGCACGACCAAGGGCACGTGCAGCAGCTCCTCGTAGAGCGTGTGGCCATGACCCACGGAGCCGTGATCGTAGAACTCCTCGCCGTGATCCGAGGTGATCACCACCAGCGTGTCATCGGCCAATCCGCGCCGCTCGAGGCCCTCGAGGATCGCGCCCATGTGTACGTCGTGATAGGTGATCTCCGCGTCGTAGAGCGCCTCGAGCCGTCGCTTGTCGCGATCGTTCAAGGTCACGCGGCCGACCTTGATCTTCTCGAGCAGCTCGCGGTCCCGGTTGAAGTTGACGGGGCCCGAGTAGGCGTCCGAGTCGTAGGTCGAGAGCACGGCGTCCGGCGGCAGGTAGGGGACGTGAGGGTCGATGGTGTGCACGTAGAGGAAGAAGGGCTGCTCGGCGGGCCTCGCGTCGAGCCACTCGAGCACGTCGGCGGCCACGAAGCGCGCCTGCGTGCGCCGGCCCTCCTTGATGTAGTTGCGCCAGGTGGACCAGCCGCGGCGGAAGCCGAACATGCCCGAGACGTAGCCGTTGCAGATGAAGGCGCCGGTGTAGAAGCCCTGATCGTGCAGGCGCTCGCTCATCAGATGCACGCTGCGCGGCACGACCGCCTCGCCCGTGGTGGCCTGATGTTGCCAGGGGTAGAGCCCGCTGAGCAGCGTCGCGACGGATGGCTTGGTCCAGTTCTCTTGCGCGTGCCCCGCGAGGAACAGGCTCGCCCTCCGCGCGTAGGCGTCGAAGCTCGGAGTACGCACCTGCGTGCTCGCGGTGTAGGGACGCAGCCTGTCCGCGCGCAGCGTGTCGATCAGATAGACGAGTACGTTCTTCGGTGCAGCAGGCCGACGCGCGAGGCGCTCGGGGGAGGGCCCGTAGAGGCCCGCTGAGGCGAGGGTGACATCACCCGTGGCGCGCAGATCGAAGCGCACGACGTGGCCCGCGAGTCCAGCGAGGTCGAGGTCCAAGGAGCCGCCCTCGGCCGCGGCGGCGACCTCCGCGAGCGCACGCGGGCTCGCGCCGTCTTCGAGGGCGACGACACTCAGCCGCGCCCCGGACGCGCCGATCACCTGGGCGCGCAGACGAGCCCGGGCCGGCAGCTCGGCGGCGTAGCTCAGCGTCACGCCGGCTGGCAGATGCAGGCCGTCCGCGTCCGCGCGCACATCCGGAGGTGCGGGCGCTTCGTCGTCGGACTCATCGGACACGCCCTGCCCTGCGCGCGATGGACCGAGACTGAACGCGTCGAGGGCCATGGAAGCGCGGCCACCCCCCGGCACGGATCCGGCCGAGCCGACGCGCAAGCGCAGGTAGTTCTCGCCAATGGAGAGCTTGCCTTCGGGGATCTGGACACGAACGCTTCGGAATTCCTCGGTCGAGAGCCGCGCATGACCCACCACCTCGTCGTTGATGTAGAGCGTGAGGGCCCCGTCCGAGAAGGCGCGCGCCCGCAGCCAGACCTCCGCGGCGTCGGTAGACGAGGCAGGCAAGATCAGCTGTCCGGTCACGCGGGGCACGAGCGTGGTGGTGACGCCACCGATTCGCCGATCCTCGCCGAGCTGTGTGCGAAAGCGACCCATGGTGTATTTGGCGCCGGCGGCCGTGCCGAGATCGACGAAGAGCGTCTCGCCACGCCGAACCTCAGCGCGCCCGAGATGTGTCACGAAGTCGTAGACGAGGCGCATGCGCGGCGCCGGCGGGGCCTCGGGAGGCGCGGACGGAGTCCCAGTCGCGCTCGCGGACGGTGGGGTGGAGGTCGGCTCGCCCGCGGGCTCGACGTCCGCTCCACAGGCGGCGAGCAGCGCGAGGAGCAGAGCCGTGCAGGACCGTGACATCGCCGCGACGCTAGCCCGATTCGAGGCCAGCGTGTAGGCGACGCTACACCTTGGCCTCGGCCCAGGCGCCGCCGGCCCAGGCGCGGCTGAAGGCGAGGGCTTGGAGCAGGCGGTAGACGACCTGCGCCAGCCAGATCACGGTCAGCCCGAGGCCGAGGTGTGGGCCTAGAAACCAGACGACAGGCAGGAAGATTCCCCACTGAAGGCCCAGCGCGATGCCGAGAACGCGGCGGCTATCGCCCGCCCCGAGCATGGCGTTCATCAGCACCAGCCCCACGGAGTCGAAGGCCAGGGACGCGCCGACGATGCGCATGGGCGTGACGGCCAGGGCCAGCGTGGTGGGATCGTGCAGGAAGATCCCGAGCAGCACCTCCGGCATCAGCAGCGCGGGCAGGCCGATGACTCCCGAGACCACCATGGCGAGGCGCATCACGTCCCAGCCCCAGCGCTTGGCGTCGTCGACCTGTCCCCTCCCCAGCGCCTGACCCACCAAGGACGCCGCGGCGAGGCCGAAGCCGAGGCTGGGCAAGATGGCCACGAGCAGCAGGTCGACCATCACCTTCGAGGCCGCCAACTCCATGGTGCCGACGCGACCCACGAAGACCATGAAGAGGGTCATGCCGCCAGCGAAGAAGAGCTGCTGCAGGCTCGCCGGCAGGGACAGCCGCGCGATGGTGAGGAAGCTCTCGCGGTCGGGCAGCCCACGCAAGAAGCCCTCTCCCCGCGCCGTCTTCAGCCCGAGGTAGATGTACTGCGCCATGCCCACGTAGGTCGCGATGGACGAGGCCACGCCCGCGCCCTCCGCGCCCATCGCCGGGGCGCCGAGGTGGCCGTAGATCAGCACCCAATCGAGCGCGATGTTCGTCAGGTGCATGGTGACGAGAGTGCGCATGTAGAGCTTGGAGCGATCCGTGCCGTTCCAGAAACCGCGGAAGGCGAAGTTCGCGCCCATGGCCAGCATGCCGACGAGGCGCGCGCGCAGGTAGGGCACGCCCTGCTCGAGCACGGCCGCGTCGTGGGTCACCAGCGCGAAGAGGTTCGGCGCCAGCCAATGCAGCAGCGCGGACCACGGGACGGCGAAGCCCAGGACGATCAGCAGGCCACCGTTGAGCGGGATGGCGGCCTCGCTGCGGCGGCCTTCCCCCAGGCGGCGCGCGCTCATGGCCTGCACTCCGGCGGAGATGCCGAGCACCAGCGCCGAGGCGAGGAAGTTGAGGAAGCCGCCGAGGCCTACGCCTGCGAGGGCGTCGTCTCCGAGGCCGCCCACGAAGCCCGTGTCGACCAGGTTCAGGACGTTCTGCGAGAGCATGCCGACGATGATCGGCAGCGCGAGCGTCAGGATCCGGCGGCGACGATCGGAGCCTTCGAGCAGCTTCCCTTCGCTCACTCGGGCGCCGGGCCGGCGGCCGGGGGCTGCGCGACATCACCCGGTTGGGGCACCGCCAGAGCGCGGGCGCGAGCGACCAGATTCGTCAGCGCCTCGCGCGCTCGGATCAGGCGATGGGCGGTCAGGAGATCGCTCGAGTACTCCCACACCTGGCTCTCGGCGTCGCCGACGCGCACGCGCAGCGTGGCGCGAGAGGTGTCCATGGGCGCCGCGCCGCGTGATGGGCGCTGCTCCCAGGCGTCCAGCTCGCTGAGCAGGTCGAGCAGCGGCAAGAGGTCGGCTGGATCCAGCGCGCCGCGGAAGACCACCTCACCGCCGGCGCTCGACTCCTGGCCCAGAGACGCCTCGGGCGCCCCGGAGGCGGGCAACATGCTCGGCCGGAAGCGCGTCACCAACACTGCGCCGTCGCCACGCACCTCGATGCGTCGTCCGCCCCACGCCGCCGCGTGATCGTCCCAGGTCACCCGCAGATCCCGAGGCACGCGCCCTGCGTCACGCGCGTCGGCGATACGCGTAGCGACGGGATCGGCGCAACCGAGGGCGAGCAGAGCGAGCAGCGACAGGCAGGCGATGCGCATGAGCCGCGAAGGCTAGCACGTCGGGGGAGCGGCGGCGGACGCTGGCCTCGGCGCGCGCATTTGGGCTCTGCCTCGGCCTGGGGCATGCTTGGGCCATGAGCTCTTCGCGCGTGGCCTTCTTCCTCTCGCTCAGCTGCCTGCTCGGCCTGGCCGGCGCCGCCTCCGCGCAAGAGATGGCGCAGGGCGAGGCGCGCATCACGGCGCGCTCCAACGTACGCCTCGGCATCGAGTCGGGACCGGGGACGAGCGGGCGGACTCTGGGCCAAATCGGCGCCGCCGCGGGCGCCGCGCTGCGCGCCATTCGGGGCTGCTACGGCGAGGTCGCAGAGCGCGATCCGACGATCCGTGGGGAGATGCGCGTGCGCCTCAGCATCGGCAGCGGGCGGCATCCCGTGACGACGGAGATCGCCGAGGGCGCGCCCACCAACCGCGATCTGACACGCTGCGTGGTGCACGCGGTGGAGAGCGCCGACTACTCCGGGGTCCGGCCAGGCGCCACGGCATACCTCGTGCTGACCTTCACCAACACCGCCGCCGAGGGCGTGGAGCGCACACGCGAGCGACGCGTCACGGAGGACTCCGTGGACGTGACGCGCGACGCCGAGGGTCACCTCTCGGCCAGCGGCGGACCTCCCGATGGCCGGCTGCGCTTCAGCGTGACCGCCCAGGGCGACGAGTCGCAGGCGGCCGTGTCCGCGGCCCAGCGCGCGCTGCGTGCCACCATCCCCACCTTCCTCGACTGTCGACGCAAGGCCGGGCGCCGCGATGGCTCCCCGGAGGGTGAGCTCAGCGCGGATCTGCGGGTGTCGAGGCGCGGTCGAGCGCGAGCGCGAGTCCGGAGCAACACGGTGCAGAACCGCTACGGCACAGCGCAAGCCGGGCGCTGCTTTGGCAACGGACTGAACCACGCGCCCTTCACGGCCGAGGCCGCCGGCCGCTACCGCGTCGTGCTCACGCTCCACGAGCGGGCGACGCCCAGCGCGCCGGCGCCCACGGCAGGTCGAAACGAAGCGGACCCGAACGAAGGATGACCCGGCGCCTGTACTGGGAGAACCCGCTGCTCTTCGAGTTCGAGGCGCAGATCATCGCCCACTCGACGTGGCGAGGCGCGCCGAGCGTGGTCTTGGACGCGACCGCCTTCTATCCAGAGGCGGGCGGGCAGATGCCCGATCACGGTGAGCTCGCCAATCGCCGCGTGCTCGACGTGCAGCTCGACGAGGGCGGCACGATTCATCACCTGCTCGAGGGCGAGCCGCCGGATGTGGGCGCGCGGGTCCAAGGGAGCGTGAACGCGCGACGGCGGCGCGAGCACATGGCGCTGCACACGGGGCAGCACATGCTCAGCCACGCCATGCTCGACGCGGCGGGCGCCAAGACCGTCTCGAGTCGACTCGGGGAGCGCGTCTCCACCCTCGATGTGGACGTCGCGGACCTGAGCGCGGACGCCATCGCCGAGGCGCTGGCCGCGGTGAACGCCATCATCGACGAGGACCGCCCGGTGCGCGCTAGCTTCCCCGCGGCCGACGTGCTCGCCAGCCTGCCTCTGCGGCGCACGCCCAAGGTGAAGCACGACGTCCGCGTGGTGGATATCGAGGGCTTCGACGTCACGCCCTGCGGCGGCACCCACGCCACGCATACGAGTCAGGTGGGCGGGATCCACGTGCTCGGCCACGCGCGCCACAAGGGCGGCACGCGCCTCACCTTCCTGACCGGGCCACGCCTGCGACGTCTGCTGTGCGAACGCGCGTCCTCGCTCGATGGGCTCGCCGCCCGCTTCACCTGCGCGCCCGAGGACGTGCCACGCGCCGTCGCGAACCTGGACGCGGAGTGGAAACAGGCCCGCGCAGAGCTGGGCGCCGCCCGCGGCACGCTCGCCGGCCTCACGGCTGACGCGCTCGCCGCGGACGCTTCAGACGCTCGCGTCGCCGCACACCTCGATGGTGACATGGACCAGGCGCGCGCCATCTCGCGCAAGCTCGTGGACCAACAGCTCACGGTGCTGCTCGCCACGGGCACAGGCGAGCGCCTCCGCGTATTGGCCTCACGCCCCGAGGGCGACGGCCCCGACCTCGGCCACTTCCTGCGCGAAACCGCCGGCACCCTCGGCGGAGCAGCTGGCGGACGCCCACACCACGCCGAAGGTCGCATCCCCCGCGACGCCTTCCCCAAACTTCGCGAACATTTCTTGCGATGTATATCTTGGGGACGGTCCTAAGGAACTAAGTTGTTGTGAAACAATGTTTCACAACAACTTAGTTCCTTAGGACCGTCCCCGAAAAGCAGAAAAGCAAAACGCAACCGCACAAAAAGCAAGTGGGCGTAGGGCCCCACGCGCAGCGCTGGCCGAAGGCCAGGCGAAGTCGGGATGGGGGAAGGGGCTGCGACCAGCCCCTTCCAAAGACTTAACGCGGCGCCATGCGCAGGGAGCCGTCGAGGCGGATGACCTCGCCGTTGAGGTAGTCGTTGTCGACGAGGTGGGCGGCGAGGGCGGCGTATTCGCTGGGGCGGCCGAGGCGCGAGGGGTTGGGGATGGTCGCGGCCAGAGCCTCGCAGACTTCCTGCGGCAGGCCCGCGAGCATGGGCGTGTCGAAGGTGCCGGGGGCGATGGCGAGCACGCGGATGCCCACCTTCGCGAGGTCACGCGCGGCGGGCAGGGTCATGCCCACGATGCCGCCCTTGGACGCGGCGTAGGCGACCTGGCCTATCTGCCCGTCGAAGGCGGCGATGGAGGCGGTGTTGATGATCACGCCGCGCTGCCCTTCGCGGGGCTCGTTCTGCGACATGGCGGCGGCGGCCAAGCGCGTGACGTTGAAGCTGCCGACGAGGTTGACCGAGATGACCTTCTGGAAGAGCTCGAAGTCGTGGGGCTCGCCCGCGCGGTTCAGCAGCCGCTTGGCCCAGCCGACACCCGCGCAGCTCACGGCGGCGCGCAGCTCGCCGAGCTCCTTGGCCGCGTCGATGGCCGCCGTGACCTGCTCGGGGCTCGTCACGTCCGCCTTCACGAAGCGCAGCTTGCCCTCGAGCTCCTTGGCGAGCGCGGCGCCGCGCTCTTCGTTCATGTCCAGGGCGACGACCTTGGCGCCATCGGCCACGAAGCGACGCGCCGTCGCCTCACCGAGCCCGGAGGCACCAC
>JAADHO010000383.1 GCA_013151775.1 Deltaproteobacteria bacterium
CGCAGATGAAAGCTCAGGGTGGGACGCACGGCGGGCTGATCGACGCAGGGCAGCCAGTGACGCGCGCGCTCCGTCTCGTTGTCCGTGAGCGCGAAGCGCCCGGCGTTGGGCGAGGCCGGTGTGGGCCCGCCGAAGAGCACGCCGCTGATGGGCTTCTCCACGCGGTAGCTAACGCGCAGCTCACGCTCTTCACCCCGGGCAAAGGGCTCTTCGTAGACGACGCTGAGGCGCGCACCGTCGTAGGCGTGGCGCAGCGCCTTGCCCGCCGCGTCCTCGACCGACAGCTCGAGGAAGTCCACGGCGTCGAGATCGATGGCCGTGGCGCCCTCGTCGTTGGCGCGCAGGCGGATCGTCACCGTGCCCTCGAGACTGCGCACGTCGAGATCGACCGTGAGCGTGATGTCGAGATGCGCGGGCTCGAGGCGCAGCTCCGGTGCGTAGTGGGGCCGCGCGTCGGGCCGGCTGAAGCTGCCGCTGCGCGCGGCGTGGAGGAGGCTCTCGGTGGTCGTCATGGCGTGCGAGCCTACGACTCTCGGGCCGGGGCGTCATGCGAGAAAGGGCGAGGCCACGGCCGGCTCCACGAATGGTCGAGCCCCGCGGGAAAATGCTTGTGCGATATGCCGGCGCGATGAAGTAGCCTGCCTGTGGTTGGCGCCACTCCCCGTGCGAGACCTGCACGTTCGAATCGAAGGGAAGACCATGATGCGAGACGAGATTGATCCGCGCTCGAGCCTGTTCCAAGTCTGCTTGTTGGCGGTCGCGATGGTCGCCACGGGATGTGGCGGTGTGAGCCGCAACTACCTGATCGAAGAACGCTCCGACGCCGGAGAGCTGATCGACGCCATCAATCAGGCGGCCATCGCGCGCGGGTTCGACACCAGGGTTCGAGAAGGACGGCTGGTGAAGTTCTACGTGGATCGTGACGCAGGCACGGTGTTGTACTTCCAGGCCAAGCGCCGCGGCATCGTGTTGGTGGTGCGCACCAATGGTGGCGAGGAGGTTCCCCTCGAAGTGCAGGAGCAGGAGTTCGCGCGAGGCGAGGAGCTGGGACGCACCCTGCTGCAGGAGGCCCACGTGCTCTACGGGCAGATCCAGGCGCAGCAGCAGCGCGAGTTGGCGGCGCAGCAGCAGCGTGAGCAGGCCGCAGCCGATGAGCGCGCGCGACAGGCGGCGTCCCAACCGGCCCAACCGCAGCAAGACAACTCGATGCTGCAAGGGTTCATGCAGCGCCACCAAGGCTCGAACAGACCGTCTGCGAGCTCGTCACCTGCCAGACCTGCCCAGGCCTCTGCCAGCGCGCAGTGCTGCGTGAACGGCGCCTTCTATGCATGCCCGAACGCAGGCGCTGTCGATCAATGCGTCGGCCGCTTCACGCGCTGCATCAGCGGCTGCGGCCTCGAGTGCATCGAGCAGTGCATGTCCACCGACCCGCCGGATCCGTCCGCGTGTACGCGTGACGCGAGCCGCGACGGCGAGTGCTGAGCTCGAGCGTCAGCGCTTGCAGGGCGGGACGTCGAAGGTGACGACCTGTTGGCACCAGCCGCGCCGGCCGCCGGGGTCGCCGAAGCAGTCGTCACTGTCACCCTGGCCTTCGAAGCGACCGGAGAGGACGGCGGTCTCGCCGCAGGCACGCACGGTGACGCGGTAGTCGACGGGCGCTCCGCCGATGCAGCTCTCGTAGTGGGCCACGCGCACGACGTAGGTGCCCGCGGGGGCGGCACCGCGCGGCCAGAAGATGTGCTCGGCGTTGACGCCCATGTTGTCCGAGCAGGCGGCGTTGGCGTCGAGATCGAGGATCCCTCCGGCACCCGAACGCTCGCGCCCGTAGTAGAGCACCGAGCCCGTCGGTTCCACGACGTAGAGATCCAAGTCCGTGGCTTCGGTCATGCTCAAGCTGACCTCCACGTCGCCCGTGCCGAGCGGCAAGATGGAGAGCCTGCGGACGACGGGCGTGGAGACGTTTCCGTCCGCGTCTTGTGCGGCCACCCGCAGATTCACGAAGAATGGCTTGTCGGCCGGCGCGGGTGCACCATCGGGCCGCGTGGGTGAGTCCACGCCGAAGCTGAGCGTCATCGCGCCCTCGCCCTCGACCTGCACGAGGTCGAGCTCGGTGCTCGCGTGGGCCGCCAGCCAGAAGGATCCGGGGTAGCCCTCGAAGGCGAGCCAGAGCCCGGCGACACGCGCATCGGAGGAGACACCGAGGGTGGTGGGCACGCCGGGGATCACCTCGAGGGCGTCGTCCGCGCGCTGCGTGAGGCGCAAGGAGGATCCGCCCCTCGCGTCCGGCATCGGCGCGGAACGCAGCTCCGCACCGGGCACGATCCAAGGCGTGTCGATCGTGCGCGCGCCGACTCGAGCTTGGACGTGCCGAAGCTCCGAGAGGCCCACGGGCAAGAGCCCATCGACATGCACGAAGGGCCCTGGACGATAGCGCGAGCGCATGGCCCGACGGGCCGCCTCCCGACGCCGCGCCAGCTCGACGGCGGAGGAGTCGTCGCCGAGGGGCGCGCCAGTGTCCGCGCCGGAGACATCTGCCACGCCCGCGTCCTCCACGTCTGCCAGCGGATCTGCACGGAAGCGTCCCCACAGCCAGACCCCCCCCGCGCTCAGCGCGCAGAGCGCGAACAGTGTGACGAAGAGGGCGCCCGCCAGCGGCAACATGTCAGAGCGAGCGACAGGAGGTTCATCCACGGAGAGAGTATGCCAACGCTAGGCCACACGCGGCTCAGTAAACATACACCGCGCCGGCACCATTGACGCTGTTGTTAGACTGGTATCCATCCACAATGATAGCGTTAGACTGCTCATTCAACGATCCTATAGCAAGAGTCGCTCCGTCGTCTGCAATAGCGACTGACACTCCAAATCTGTCGTTAGCATCTGTATTGGTAGCCTTGACATATGCCATCTGCGACCAGCGACTCCCATTCCACGCAAATACGTATGCAGCCCCTGAATCCACAGAAGCATCGTTCGTTTGGTCTCCATTGAGATCGGTAGCGTTAGAGTCCTCTCGAGGAGCGCCAACGATCAGCGTGGACCCATCTCCTGACACACCAACCTCGCCGAATCTATCGCCACCACCGATACCGGAACCGCTATTGTTATTGGAAGACTTTACGTAGGCTTGCTGTGACCAAGATGATACTACACGAGAAAATATATACACAGCACCCGACGAACCAGATATTCCATTATTGAGTTCGTTACCGTTGATTCCGATGGCGTTCGATCGTTCGTTCGGCGCCGCAACAGCAAGCGTGGACCCGTCGGTTGAGAGCGCGAGATCGGACCCGAAGATATCGCCCGCATCTGCATTGGAGGCCTTGACGTAGGCTTGCTGCGACCATGTGCTCGTTCCGCGAACAAATACATAGACGGCACCCGCACTAGACGCCGAGTTGGAGGCCTCTGACCCTCCGATTCCAACGGATGATGAGTCCTCATACCTCGCGCCTACCGCGAGCGTCAGTCCATCGCCAGACAGATCCAGGGCGTAGCCGAACTCGTCCCCAGAATCGGAATTCGATGCCTTTATGTATGCGTCTTGTGCCCACACACCTCCCGAGTTCTTGAAGACGTATACGGCTCCATAGCCGAGCGCGGTGTTGTCAGTTTGGTCGCCATCAACTCCTGTTGCGGACGACGCTTCCATGTGCGCACCTACAGCTAGCGATGCGCCGTCGTCAGATAGCGAGACGGATGTGCCAAAACCATCATCTGCGTCTGAATTTGAAGCTTTGATATACTCCACTTGTGACCAAGATCCACTCGTACGCTTGAACACGTATACAGCGCCTGCATTGGTGCATGAATTGTTCAGCTGGTTGCCGCTGATACCGTCTGCGCACGAACGTTCTCGAGACGCGCCGACCGCAAGCGTGGAACCATCCGCTGATAGCGTCACTGACTCTCCAAAATAGTCATATCTATTGTCATTGGACGCGATCAAGCGTGCCTGCTGTATCCAAACACTTCCGGAACGCTGGAAGATGTAGACGGCGCTCTGCGGAGACCATGTTGTTGCCAGCACACCTATAGCGACGGTCGTGCCATCGGACGACAACGCTAGCGCCCGACCCAGGTAGTCATTGATGGCAGTGGCGGACGACTTCACATAGGTGACATGGCGTGACACGGTCACGAGATATGTCGTCGTCGCTCCAGACTCCGTCTCGACTCTGATCGTGGCGGTCACGGTCTGCCACCCGTTGATCGAGATCGGCAGTGAAGCCGTGCCAGATGCGACCTCTACGCCGTTGACGGTCAAGCTCGTCACGCCTCCGGGGTCGGTCACGGTGGGCGTCAGCGTGAAGCTCGAAGTACCTGCCGGAAGCTCGAGAGTGTACTCCGTGAAGCCAGTGAATCCGGATACGCCGTTCGGATCCTGAAGCGTGCCCGCCGACGGCACCAGATCCCACAGACTCGAGTTCGTAAGTTGACACGTGCCTCCGTTTCCGGGCGCCGTGTATCCGGGGCTGCATCCACAGATGTAAGAACCGGGCGTGTCCGTGCAAAACACCATCGCGGCCGGTCGACCGCAGGGCGGGGAGACCGTGCACTCGTCGATGTTCGCGCAGCGACCGCCGGCCGCTGGCGCCGAGTAGCCGGAAGGGCACCTACACACATAACTTCCCGCGATGTTGCCGCAGCTCGTCCCGGGCACCCCACCGCACGGTGTGTCCAGGGCGCACTCGTCCACGTCCACACAGCTGCCGCCGACCGCCGGCGCGACGTATCCCGAGGGGCAGCGACAGATGTAGGCGCCCACGGTGTTGCTGCACGTCGTCCCCGAGACGACGCCGCAGGGCGTGCCCATCGCACACTCGTCGACGTCAGCGCAGGTGCCGCCCGCGACGGGTGCGCTGTAGCCCGACGGACAGACACAGCTGTAGCTGCCCGCGGAGTTCAAACATATCGTCCTGGCGGCGCTGCCGCAGGGAGTGCCCATGGCGCACTCGTCGACGTCGACGCAGGGCGCGCCGGGCGTGGGCGACTGGTAGCCCGAAGCGCAGGAACAGGTGAAGCTGCCGGGCGTATTCGTGCAGGTCGAGCCCGCTGCGCTGCCACAGGGCGAGGCTGTAGCGCACTCGTCGTCATCCACGCAGGTGCCGCCGATGGGAGGCGCCGTGTAGCCCGAGGGGCAGGTGCAGATGTAGTTGCCGGGCGTGTCGATGCAGCCGGCGCCCGTCGCACCGCCGCAAGGCGCGCCCTCCGCGCACTCGTCGATGTTCTCGCAGGATCCGTCGAAGCCGCGGTAGCCCGCGTCGCAGGGCACGCACACGCCGTCGTCCGCATCTGCGAGGCCGTTGCAGTCGTTGTCCACGTCGCCGTCGCAGACTTCGAGGGCCTCGGGGTTCACCGTCATCTGGGTGTCGTCGCAGTCGTCACCGCAAAGGTCCGTGCCGTCGGCCTGCGGGTTGCAGCACTCGAGGCGCAGGTGCCCGTCGCCGTCCGCGTCGCCATCCGTGCCGAGGGTGGTCGGATCGCAGTCCTCGTCGTGCCCGTCGGGATCGCAGAGTTCCGCGTTGCCGGGGTAGTTCGTGGCGTCCGCGTCGTCGCAGTCGTCTCCGCCGCAGTCGACGGAGTCGTGGCCGTCGCCGTCGGCGTCGCCGCTCACATCGCACATGGTCTGACACAGGTCGGCGTCCTCGTCGCAGGTCTGGCCCTCGATGCAGGCATCCGCGTCCGCGGGAACGCAGCCCCGCACATCGGCGGCCGCGTCGGCGGGCAAGCACAGCTCCTCGCCGTTGCAGAAGAGCCCGTCGTCACATTGGCTGTCCGAGGTGCAGATGGTCTGGGCGTCCGCGCCGGAGTCGGCCACGCTGCCGTCGCCCCCGCCATCGGTGAAATTCGGACCCGAGCCACCACCGCAGGCCATGAGCAGGCTCAACGCCGGCGCGAGCCACAGGCCGAGGGCGCCACGGCGCCTCGCAAACGAATCCAATTCACCCATCCCACACCTCCTCGACGGCCCCCGCCGGACAAACGTCCGACCAAGAGTGCCCTCTCGTGACGGGGGAAACAACCGGCATAGCTGAAATTCGCTTCTGCCCTCCCGCCTCCTCGGACGAGCATGTGGACACGCACCGATTGGGCTAGGCTTCCAGCGTGCGGCCCTCGGTGACGCTCTGGCTCCTCGTGCTGCTCGTGGCCTGCGACGCGCAGGCGCCCGCGGCGAACGCTCCGGCGGCTCCACCGCCCACAGCTCGCGGCGAGGCCGTCGCGGCGCCCACAGCTCGAGCCGAAACCGCCGCCTGCCGCGTGAACGCGAGGTACGTGCTGACGAAGCCAAGCTCTGCTCCGCAGCTGATCGCGCTGACCTCGGATCAGGCGGGAGGTCTACTGCTCTGGGTCGACGCCTCGGGCGCGACCTGGACGCTGACCGTGGACGCAGCGGGGCGAAGCGAGGCCGCGCCCTCCGCGCTAGCCCTGCCACGAGCCCGTGGGCTGCTGAGCTTCACCAAGCTCGGCGGCGGCTTCCTCGCCATCACGGAGGGCGCCTGCGAGGCGGCGAGTCACTGTCTCTACGGCCTCCGGCTCGACGCGCGGGGCGAGCAGCGCGGTCAGGCCTCCATCACGCCGCTGGCCGCTGCGCCCCTCACCCTGCGCCGACGCGTGCTCGGGAGCCGGCTCCTGCTCGCGCTCAGCACCCGACACGCGGCGCCGCGCCTTTTCACGTATGCCCCCTCGGAGGCGGGCCTCGAGCTGACCACGCGCGTTCTCTCAGAGGGCGCCTGGCCCGAGGAGTCTGACGCGACCATCCTCGCGCTCACCACCGACGCCGAGCGCTGGGCCGTGCTCTACCGCGTCGGTCCGACGGAGGCGCCCACGAGCGAGGTCCGGCTGGCGCTCGCCGACGGCATGCACGAGGTGCCGACATTGGCCCACGCCTTGGCTGTGGACGCCCTCAGCTTCGAGGGAGACGGCCTGACGGCGCTCGTGAGCTACGAATTCTTCCGCCCCAAGCTGCACCGGCTACACCTCGACGGCGGCGCTCACGTGGAGGCGCGGGAGCTCTCGCCCGGAGCGGCGCTGCCCGGCGTGTTTCGCGCCAAACGGCGAGCGCACCTCGAGCATGGCGACGAGCTGCGCTTCGTACTGCGCAACGCGGCGGGCGATCGCATCGGAGCAGAGCTCACGCTGGATCCCAACGGGCGGGCCCCGGCGGACGTCGCGCGTGTCGGCGACGGCTACCTCGTGATCGCCTTCCTCGATGGTCAGCTCCGGGCCCTCGGTCTAACCTGCGCCAACCCATGAGCGCCCCGCATCCCTACCTCGACTCGTCACGCCCACTGCTCTTCGCACACCGGGGAGGCGCGGGGCTGTGGCCCGAGAACACGCTCGTCGCCTTCGAGGGCGCGCTGGCCCTCGGCTACGACTACATCGAAGCCGACGTGCATGAGACGCGCGACGGAGAGCTCGTGCTCTTCCACGACGAGCGCGTGGACCGCACCACGGACGGCGTGGGACGCGTGGACGCCCACAGCTTGGCAGAGCTCGAGCACCTAGACGCCGGCTATCGCTTCACCTTGGACGGCGAGCGCTTCCCGCAGCGCGGGCGCGGCGTGCGCATCCCGACGCTCCAAGAGGCTCTGGACCTCGACCCCGAGCTGCGCCTGAACCTCGAGATCAAGCCGCGATCGGACGCCGTCGCGGAGCACGTCTACCGTTTCCTCGAAGAGCGTGACCTCAGCTCCCGCGTGCTCGTCGCCTCGGCGGATCAGGCCACGGGCGACGCCTTCCGTCGACTGTCGCGCGGACGCTACGCCACGTCCCCGGGCACGAGCGGCATCCTGCATTTCTGGCTCGCGGCCAAGAGCGGCGCCCATCGCTTCATGCGCTTCGGCGTCGACGCCCTGCAGGTGCCCGCACGCCACCAAGGGCTCGAGGTCGTCACACCTCGCTTCGTCGACGCAGCCCACGCCCACGGCATACAGGTCCACGTGTGGACGGTGGACGACGAGTACGAGATGCGCCGCTTGCTCGCCTTGGGCGTGGACGGCCTGATGACGGATCGCCCCGACGTGCTCGCTCGGGTCGTGCGGCCCCCGAGGGCGCCAAGCTCAGCCTCGATCTGACGTCTCGAAGCGCGCACGGAAGGCCGCGTGCAGCTGCGGGTCTTCGCCCTCGCGCGCCTTGGCCGCCTTCTCGCCGCTCTCGAGACGCACCACCCGCACCCGCTCGCCCGCGACGCGAAACCAGGCGCGGAAGGCGCCAACGCCGAGCCGATAGCGTTCACCAAAGCGCTTGATGCGGCGGTAGGCGTGAGGGTGTGGGCCCGCGGCGAGGGCCGTCAGGATGCGCGATCTGAGAGACCAGCCGCGTGCCTCGAGCCACGCGAGCTGCGCCTCGGCCTGCGCCTCGAAGTCGACGGACCAGGTCGGGCCGGGATCCGGCGGGCGCTCGCCCTCCACGCCGGGGCCCTCGAGCCAGCCGCTGCGCGCGTCGGGGATGGCGTCGGCCCAGGGCACGTAGGGTTTGATGTCGAGCACAGGCGTGCCGTCGAGCAGGTCCACGTCCGCGACGTGCAACGTCAGACCCTCGACCCTCACGAGGCGCATGGCGCTGATCCCGATGGGGTTCGGACGGTGGGGCGAGCGCGTGGCGAAGACGCCGCGCTTCGTCGCGCTGCGCGGCGGCAGCACCTTGGGACGCCAGCCCGCGTTGAGGTGGAAGACGAAGACGACCCAGACGTAGTCCCAACCCTCGAGATCCACGAGGGCGTCCTCGAAGCCTCGGCCGGGCACGAGCTCGACGCGGCCGGGTACGCCCTCGCCTGCGCGCGGCTGACGCGGCGCCTCGCTCTTGTCTGCGTAGCTTCCGTGAAAAACACCGATGGGCGTGAAGGCGACGGAGTCCACGGCCCAGCATGCACCGGGACGAAGGCGCGCCCAAGCCGCGTCGATAGTGCTGAACATGCGCGCAGCCACGGATCGCTCCACACTTCGATGCTTCTGGGGACTGCGGGCCCGGGTCTGCTACAATCTTGCCCCATGACTTTGCGCTCGTTCTCCACTGCGGCCCTGTCCGCGACTCTGCTCCTCGCCCTGCCGTCGACCCTGGTCGGCTGTAGCAAGGACGCCGCCACGCAGATCGTGCTGATCGTGGACACGGATCTCGTGATCCCGTCCGAGGCCGACAACATTCAGCTCGTGGCCACGGGCCCCGGTGGCATGAACGCGACCACCTCGCAGGTGCTGAACGGCGCGGATGGCGAGCTGCCCTTGGTGTTGACGCTCACGCCAGCAGGCGGTCAGCTCGGCCCGATCGAATTGACCATCGCGGCGACCTCTGGTGGCTCACCCGTGGTGGCGCGACAGGTGACCACCTCGTTCCTCGCCAAGCAGGGCAAGACGCTCTTCGTCTTCTTGCGCAAATCCTGCGGAGCCGTCGCCTGCCGCGGCGGCCAGACCTGCGGCAACGACGGAGCCTGCATGCCCACGGAGGTGGACCCGGCGAACCTGCCCGACTTCACCGGCAGCCCGCCCGAAAACCTCGACGCAGGCGGCATCGCCTGCATCGCGACGAACGACGTGGAGACGACCTGCGACGGCGTCGACGACGACTGCAACGGCATGGTCGACGATGGAGACCTGTGTCCGACCATGAGCGGAGCGCCGACCTTGGGCGCGAGCTGCATGGGCGGCGCCTGTGTCAACACCTGCGCAGCGGGCCGAGGCGATTGCGACGGCCTCTATCCCAACGGCTGTGAGACGGACACGGACAACACCGCAAACCACTGCGGCATGTGCGGCAACGTCTGCGACAGCGGCGCCTGCGTGGCGGGTGCCTGCGTCGGCGGCGGGTTCCAGACCTCCTTGGGCACGACGGGCTCCACGGAGACGCTCGCTGGCATGGTGCTCGATCCGTCTGGGAACCTCTTCGTGACGGGCTCCTTCGAGGCGTCCCTCGACATCGGCGGTATGACCTTCCCCAACCTCGGGCGCTACATGTACCTGGCCAAGTACTCGCCCACGGGTGAGCTGCTGACCGCCAAGGCCGTGGGCGGGACGGGCACGGACACGGCGGTGGACCTCGGCGTGGACGGCGATGGCAACATCACGTTGCTCGCCAACTTTACGGGCAGCGCCACCTTCGGCCCGGACATGGTCGACGCCGGCCCCGCCACCAGCCAGAACATCGTGTTGGTGCGCTACGACAACGACCTCGGCTACCTCGGCTCGCGCAGCCTTGGCTCCCTGGCCGTGGATCGAGCCTTCGCCATGGACGTGATGGAGGACGGAACGGTGACGCTGGCCGGCTTCGCGGGGGGCCCCATCAGCTTCCCCAGCGCGGTCGTCGACGCACTCTTCGTCATGCGCTTCAACGTCAACGCCACAGGCGGCTTCGACACGGTCTGGGCCAAAGCGTTCACCAGCGCTAGCGACGCGAGCCGCTGGCGCAGCGTCACCTCGGACTCCTCCGGAAACGCGATCTTGGTCGGACACCACGCCGGCGACTTCGACCTGGACGGTCGCCCCCTCTCCGGCACGGGGAGCTTCGTGACCAAACTCGCGACGGTGGACGGGGGCGTGCGCTGGGTACGTGACTTCGGCGACAGCTCGGGCACCATCGACCAGGTCGCGGCAGACGGCGACGACGTCCTCGTGCTCGGCAGCTTCACGGGCTCCTTCAACCTCGCGGGAGCCCTGGCGCCGGGGAGCCTCACGGCGAGCTCGACCACCGCGGACGGCTTCGTGGGCAAGCTGAAGGGTGCGGGAGGAGACGCGACGGGAGGAGAGCTCATCTGGCAGCGCTCCATCAGCAGCCCTCAACGGATCGTGCCCGTGGGCATCGCCATGGAGGAGCCCTCTCGGGTGGTCGGCGTGGTCGGCTTCGAGGCCTCCGCGATGCTCCTCGGCAAGAGCGTACCAGGCATCGGAGACCGGGACGCCCTGGCCTTCCACGTCAGCCAAAACACCGCCGGGACGAACATCGATAGCGACGCGCTCCCCGGCTTGCGGCCCATCGGCTCGGCCGGACGCGAGACGACCCAACAGATGGTGCACCGCGGCGGGCGCCTGTGCATCGGAGGCCTGTTCGACTCCACCGAGAGCATCGACCTCTTGGCGACACCTGGCGACGCACCCTACGTCCCCTTGGGGCCGGCCTCGATGATCGTCAGCAGCGGTGGACGCGACATCTTCCTGGCCTGCTTCTCCACCGGCGCCATCCCCCTCGGCGGCATCTGAGATGCCCTCGGCGACGCTGCCGGGGCTCACTCGCGACTCGGCCCAGACTCACCTACAGCTCTACGCCACCCAAGCCTACGCGCTGCTCGGCCGAGCGCTGATGGATCGAGGAGACTTCGAAGGCGGAGTCGTGGAGGCCCGACTCTTCCCAGACGGAGAGCGCTATCGACGCATCGAGAGCGTGGCCGATGGTCGAGACGTGATCCTCTTGGGCGGCACGATCGACGACCAGAGCACGCTCGAGCTCTTCGACCTCGCCTGTGCGTTGGTGCACCGAGGCGCCCACACGCTGACCTTGGTGATCCCCTTCTTCGGCTACCAGACCATGGAGCGCGCCGTGCGCCCGGGAGAGGTGGTGGTCGCCAAGACCCGCGCCCGCCTGCTCTCGTCGATTCCCCTCGCCGGATCGGGCAACCGCGCGGTGCTGCTCGACCTACACTCCGAGGGCATCACGCACTACTTCTCCGATCCGATCCGGCCCGTGCACCTCTACGCGCAGCCCGTGGTGCTGGAGCTGATCCGCGAGCTCGCCGCGGAGACGGACGCGGACTCCTTCGTGCTCGGCGCCACGGACGCGGGACGCGCCAAGTGGGTGGAGCATCTCGCCAACCAGCTCGGGGTGGACGCGGCCTTCGTGTTCAAGCGCCGCCTCGACGGTGAGCGCACGGAGGTGACCGCCATGTCCGCGGACGTCCGCGGACGCGAGGTCGTGCTCTACGACGACATGATCCGCACGGGCGGGTCGCTGCTCGGAGCGGCGCGGGCGTACCTCGACGCAGGCGCCAGCGGCGTCTCGGCGGTCTGTACCCACGGCGTGTTCCCCGGAGAGGCCCTCGCCAAGCTCCGCGCAAGCGGCCTCTTGCGCGCCATCGCCGCCACCGACTCCCACCCCAACGCCAGCGCTCTGGCCGGCGACTTTCTGCGCGTTCGATCCGTCGCCGATGTGCTGCACGACTTCCTCGTGCCGGCGGAACATCGAGACGCCGCGCCATGAGCGACGACGGGGAGCTGACCGGTCGCACGCTGGTCGGTGGATATGTGGTCGGCCAGAAGATCGCCGCGGGCGGCATGGGCGCCGTGTATCGGGCCACGCAGCAGGGCCGCGAACGCCCCGTGGCGTTGAAGGTCCTTCACCCCCACCTCGCGCACAATGCGGGCATCCTCGAGCGCTTCCGGCGCGAGGCCCTAGCGGCGGCGCGGCTCTCCCACGTACGCATCCTCTCGGTGATCGACTTTCATCTCGAGGCCAGCCCGCCGTATATGGTGATGCCGCTGCTCGAGGGGCGCTCCCTGCAAGACGTGTACAGGCAGGAGGGCCCTCTGCACTGGGCGCGCATGGCCCGCATCGCCAGCCAGATCCTGGAAGCCCTCGCGGTGGCCCACGGCGCTGAGTTGGTGCATCGGGACATCAAGCCCGCCAACCTCTACCTGACCTCCGCGCCGAAGGCGCCAGACGAGGCGCTGCTGCTCGACTTCGGCGTGGCGAAACTGAAAGAGAGCGACGAATTCGACCGACTCACCCGCACGGGTGAGCTGATCGGGACTCCGCTCTTCATGGCTCCCGAGCAGGCGCGAGGTGAGGCGATCGACGGCCGGGTCGACCTCTACGCTCTGGGCCTCGTCTCCTACGCCTTGGTCACGGGTCGCGTGCCTTTCCCAGACGAGAACCCGGCGCAGCTCTTGATCGCGATTCAGAGCATGGATCCCAAGAGCATGCTCGAGCTCGTGCCCGGCGTAGACCCGGGCTTCGCCAGCGTGATCCACAAGTCGATCCAAAAGCATCCGGCTCGGCGCTTCCAGAGCGCGCTCGAGATGCGCGCGGCGATGCTCCCCTTCGCGGCGCATGCAGGCGTGGCGGCCGCGACGCCGCCCCAAGCGTCGCCTGATCAGGACGACATGAACGCGCCCACGGAGATCATGCCGCCGCGCGAGGAGCCGCAGGCGCCCACCAGCCGCGCGCCACAGCGCACGGCCGAGTGGCAGGGCGTGATGCCCGAGCAGCTGCCTCCCATCGGCGTCGCCCCGGCTTCAGCAGCGCCCAACTTCGCTGCGCCGCCCACACGAGGCGGCCTGCAGATGAAGCACGTGTTCATCCTCCTAGCGCTGCTCTTCAGCTTGGCCACCACGGCCGCGCTCGCGCTCGGCGGCCTCTACTACTACGTCACGTCGAGGTCGGAGCGTCCGGCGGGCGGCGTGGTGGCGCCGATGCCCGCCCCGCCCGGCGGACAGCAGACCACGTCCCCACCGTAGCGCGAGCTCAGCGCTGCTTGTCGCGCTTCTTGGCCAGCAGCTGCTCCGCCAGGGAGCGAGGCGCTGCGGGAGCGCTGTCGGCCTGCTCGCTCGACTCACCCGACCCACTCGGCTCGCGGACGACGCCAGCGGGCGTCGCGTCGGGCGCCTTCGCGTCGGCGTAGAGAGGCGCTGCCTTCGGGCTGGACGAACGCGCCGGAGCCGGCTCCTGGGACCGCGCGGCGACGGAGCTCGATGCGCGACGCCAGCGCGGGAACACCAAGCGACGCAGGGCGACGGAGAGCAGCAACAACAACATGGCCGCGGCCAGCAGCTGCCTCCACAACGGATCCCAGGTCGCCACGGGCGCGGGACGTCGCGCGAAGACGTCCCCGAGATCGTGCAGCAGCTCTCCCCCGGTGAGCGCCGCCACGCGCGCGAGCAGCGCCGTGTTGGTAGCGTCTCCCCTCAGCTCGTCACCGGATCCGGCCACTGCGCCCGCGCTAGCGACCAGCCCATGTCCCTCCTCGCGCAAGGTCGCGAGATAGGCGCCGGGCGCGTCGGCGTCGAAGTCAGCCTCATAGCGTCCCGCGCCCGTCTGACGGAGCGGCAGCTCGACGTGGCCTCCGCCCGGCGTGAGCATGGTCAAGGAGAGGTCGAGGTGATTTCGGTACTCACCGTCGTCGTCCACCGCCTCCACGCGCACGTGACCACGGCCTGCGGAGAGATCCATGTCGAGGCTGGCGGTGCCGCTCTCCGGTGCGCGCGCGAGGTCCCGCGCCAGCTGGCTGAAGAGCGCCTCGTAGCCTGCCCAGCCTAGCCATGGGCGACCGAATTCGGATCCCGCGTCGCTCGTGAAGACGGCGCCTCGACCCACGCCATACTGCCAGGTCACGAGCAGAGGATCTTCCTCACTGGCGTCGAGCAATACCCGCGCTCGACCCCGTGGGGTGATCACTGCGTGTCCGAGCAGATTGGGCGCTGCACCGAAGTCGATCCCGGCGGTGGGCGCACCTGGCGCCGCGGCCGTCGCGTGGAAGGGCTCCTCCGTGAGCGCCGCCTGACTCGCCTCCATGGTCTCCTGTGTGAAGATGCGAGGCAGCTCCGTCATGTCCTCCACGATGTAGAAGCGCCCTCCGCCGAGGCGTGAGAGCGCCTCGAGTTCAGGCGTGTCGGGCCCCGAACCCATGGAGACCACGGAGGTGGTGATGCCGTCCCGAGCCGCAGCGCGGACCATGGCACGGGTCCCGCCCATGTTCTCCGAGTCGCTGCCGTCGCTGAAGAGTAGGAAATGCTTGAGCTGGGTGCGCTCGTTGCGCAGCGTGGCGTAGGCCTCACGCAGGGTGACATCCACGTAGATGCCGCCGCCGCCCGGGGTGGCGCGCCGACAGCGACGAGCGATCTCCGCCGGATCCTCTACGGCAACCATGGGCACGGTCCAGGTCACGCTGGTGTCGACGTGCATCACGCCCACGCGATCCTCGGGCGAGAGCAGCGCCGCAGAGCGCGCGGCGGCCTCGTTCGCCAGCTCGAGCTTGGTCATGCCCGATCCCCCGGGCGCCGACATGGAGCCGCTCATGTCGATGGCCGTGATCATGGCCAAGGAGAGCCTGTCGCGCCGACGACGAAGGTCGAAGGTCGCCGGCAGCGCGTCCTCCACGGGCGTGTGGGCGTAGCCGCCGAGGCCGAAGCTGTGACGGGCGCCCAGCATCAGGAGCCCGCCACCGAGATCGTGTACGTAGCCCGAGAGCTCTCGGAGCTGCTGCCGACTCAAGCGCCGCGACGACAGATCCGAGAGCACCACCAGGTCGTATCCCGCCCACTCGGCCAAGGTGCCGGGGACCTCCCGCGGGCCACGCAAGTCGACCTGGACCCCGTTCGAGCCCAGCGCCGAGGCCAAGGCCTGGCTGGCCCCAGGCTCGTCCGCGAGCAGCAGCACGCGGGAGGCGCCGCGTACGCGCAGAAAGGCGGCGCCTTCGTCGTTGGTCGTGGACGCGTCTTGGGCGGGATCGCGAGCCCGCAGGATGGCGTCGTAGCGATGCACGCCCGCCTCGGGCGCCTCGTCCCGCACCACGAAGACGTCGTCCCCTTGACCCAATTCGACGTTCCCACGGGCGATGGGCCGACCGTCACGACGCACCACGAGCTCAGCGGCGGTGACCTGCGTGGCGCGCGTGTTGACGCGCACGGAGATGGGCTCGCCCGGACGCGCGGTGGCGGGCACCCGCACCGCGGAGACGGCGATCTCCGGCTGCGCCTCGCGCTCGATGGGCAGCACGTCCACGCTCACGCCTCGACTCTTGGCCGCCAAGGCCGCGGCCACAGCGTCGCCTCGCGTCTCGAGTCCGTCGCTCACGAGCACGACGCGACCGGCGTAACCATAGGGCAGATCCGAGAGAGCGCGCCGGATGCCCGCGCCGATATCGGTGGCGTCGCGAGGCACGGAAGAGTGGGTGTCGGCGATGGCGGGGCGCAGGCGCGGCAGGCTCTCCGTGGCGGCGGAGGCGCCGAAGATCACCAGGCCGGCGGCGTCGTCAGAGCGCATCTGCTCGATGGCCTGCCTGAGCTGCTCACTGCGCCCGAGCCCTCCCTCGGCGACCTGCGCGCTGCGGCTCTCGTCGAGCACGAAAACGACGGCCAGGCGATCCGCGCGATGTCCGATCTCGAGCCCTCCGAGGGCCAATGCGAAGAGCAGCGCGACGAGCCCCATGGCGACCTGGACCGCCCAACGGCGCTTGGACACATACTCGCGCGGCAGCCGCCGAAGGCGGACGACCACCACGAGCGCGAGCACCAGGCCGACGGCGAGCAAGATCGGCGACTCGAAGCGGATCATGCGGCGCCCCGACGCGTCGCCCAGCCGGCCTCGAGCACGACGAAGACGAGCCCGAGCAAAGCCAACCAGGGCCAGCTCTCGCGATGGTCCTCCGCTCGCTCGATCCGATGTGCGCTCGCCTCACCGTCGCCCGTGAGGCTGATGCGGCTCTGGAGGTCTACCTCGCCGAGGGCGTCGAGGTTGCGCAAGGCGGCGAGTGATCGTCCTCCGGCCTCGACGCGATACACGCCGGGCTCGGACCCGATGGACACCAGGGCCACGCCACCGCGAGAGCGCGCCGACAGCGACTCGCCCGCAGGGGTCGTCACCGTGACCTCTTGGCCCTCCGGCGCGGGCACGCTCAGCGGGACGCCCAGACCTCCCGCGGGCACGCCTCCGCGCGCCCGACGCATGCGCGCACGCTCCAGGAGATCGCGAAAGAAGACCACGAAGGAAGGCTGCGTGGGCCAGTCGCTGCGCGCCGGGTCGAAGCCGATGAAGGTCGTCTCCCCCGAGGGGCGCTCGTAGGCCACCACGACGGGCCCGACGTCGGTCTCCACCAGCGTGCGCGCACCGGGAGCACGCAGAGGACGCGCCATGCCGAGGTGAACGTCGGCCATGGAGACGAAGCGCATGCGCGGATCGTCCTCGTTCCAGGAGACAATACGAGGGCCGCGCGCCTCGGCGCCGACCTGCAGCTCGAAGGCTGAGGGCTGCTCGGGAGCCACGACGATCGAGTCTCCCGGAGGCGCCTCTGCCGGCAGCTCGCCCGCGTAGATCACCAGGCCGTCGAGGGGCGAGTCGTCCTCCCGCTCGGCCAGCCGCGCGAGCGTGGTCTCGAAGAGCTCCACGTCCGCGTCGCTGCGAAGCACACGCTCGACCGAGGGCATTCGGCGACCGACCAAGAAGACGGGCAGGCGGCGCAGCCCGGGGCTCGGAGCGACCCGCAGATCGTCGAGGGGCTGCGCGTCGAAGGGCTCGGCCGTCGCGCCACCGGCGGCCGTGAGGCGCACGCTGACGAAGGGCGCGCGTCCGCTAGCGTCGGGCGGCAAGTCGGCCTCGAGGGTGAGAGAGCGCTCTCCGCGTGCCGGGAGTTCCACCCGTCGCGAGGCCACCAAGGCGTCACCGACGCTGGCGAGCACGAAGACCTCACGGGGCGTCTCCGCGGCGCGGCGAAGACGCACGAAGAGGCTGGCGCGATCGGGATGTCCCGGGCTCGGATCCGCGCGCACGTCGAGGGCGACCAGCCCCGTGTTGTCAGCGGGAGCGCCCACTCGGCGCACCTCCACCGGCACGGCCAAGCCCTCCACGGTGACCGATCCAGCCTCCGCACCGTCGGTCAGCAGGAGCACCCGGCTGCCCGAGGGAGCGCCCGCGAGACGCTCCGCCGCGAGGGCTACGGCGGCGTCCAAGTCCGCGCGCCCTCCCTCGACTCGCAGCGCATTGACGGCTCGCACCAGGGCGACCTGATCCGAGCTCAGCGCGCCCTCCACCAGGGCGTCTCGACCCGCGCCCACGAGCATCCCGCGACCTCCCGGGGGCAAGGCCCCGAGCAGCCCTCGGGCCACCTCTTGGGCGCGCTCGAGGCGAGTCCGCGTCGCCATGGACGCGGACCGATCGATGACCACCGCGACCTGCGCGCCGCTCGGCGCCGCCCCGAGACCCGCCGGGCGCGCCAGGGCGAAGGCCGCAGCCAAGAGCACGAGAATCTGCAAGAGCAGCGAGAGGTACGGGATCAAGCGCCGCCATGGGCGCTCGGCGCGCAGGTCACGCAGGGCCGCCTCCCACAGCAAGGTGGACCCCACGGAGCGCTCTTCGCGCCGACGCCGCAGCACGTAGAGCAGCACCAAGGGCACGACCAGGCCCAGCCAGGCGAGGGAGACGGGCGCGAGCAGACGCAAGGCCTAGCTCCTCAGATAGGTGAGCAGAGCGTCCTCGAAATCGACGTCGCCCCCCACGCGCACATACGAGAGTCCGCGCGCACGGGCGTAGCCCTCGACGTCCGCGAGGAAGGCCGATACGCGCGCACGGTAGGCAGCCAAGGCGTGTCGATCGAGGGAGACCTCCACGCGAGTCCCGCGCTCCACGTCGATCAACGCAAAGTCACCTCCTGGGGTGGGCTCCAGTTCTTCTGCGTCGAGAATGTGGAAGATGGCGGGCTCGTGACCTTCGGAGATCAAGCGGTCGAGGGGGCGCTTGAAGCCTCCGGGATCGAGCAGGTCCGAGAGCACGCAGACGAGCCCGGGGCGTGGGCGCCGCGCCAAGAAGGAATCCACGGCGCGACCGAGGTCGGTCGTTCCGTCCACATCGACTTGGTCCAGGTAGCGCAGCAGCTTGCCCACACGACCGCGACCACGACCGGGCTCGAGGGGCCGCGCGACGCCGTCGGCGAAAGGCACGACACCGACCCGCTCGCCTTGGGACAAACCGAGATAGCCGAGGGCTGCCGCGACGCGCTTGGCGACCTGAATCTTTGGCGGAGTGCCGACGCCGAGGGAAGCGCTGCGGTCGAGCAAGAGCGTGACCGCCAGGTCTTGCTCGGCCACGTAGAGACGCATCACCAGCTCACCCAGACGTGCGTAGGCGTTCCAGTCGATTCGCCGGGTGTCGTCACCAGGAGAGTAGGGGCGGTGGTCGGCGAACTCGGCGGAGGATCCCTTGGCGCGCGCTCGGCGGCTACCCGACGCGGCGCCGCGAAAACGCCGGCGCGCCAAGAGCTTCAGGCGCTCGAGGCGCCTCAGAAAATCCGGGGCGAGCAGGGACGAGCTCGGCTCGACACCAGGCTCTTCGCTCGAGACGGTTGCCACTGCGTTCACGCGCCAGACTCGGCCGGATCTGCAGGCGCCTCCGGCGGCGCGGACTCGGGCAGATCTACAGGCGCCTCCGGTGGCGCGAGCGAGGGACGCAGGGCGCGCCGCGCTTCGAGCAGCTCATCGCGATGGGCTCGCATGGCCTCCACCTTCAGCGTGATGCTTCGAACGCGCTGCTCGAGCAGGACCCAGAAGAGCAACCCGAGCAGACCATAGATGATGACGGGGGTGAGCACTTCCACCACGCGACCCGCACCGCCTTGCTTGGCGATGCCCACGGCGAGGAAGGTGGGCATCATGGGCGAGATGTGCATCAAGAGCGGGACGCTGCGGTCCATATGTTCGAAGCTCCGCGCGTCGACCACCAGGGTGATCAGGAGAGGAAGCAGCAGCGCTCCAAAGAGCGCCCCGACGGCCAGCACGCGAGCCGCGACGCCGTTCCGAAGCACCACACGCAGCAGCGCCCCGAAGGAGAGCAGACACAGGCAGACCGCGGTGTTGCCGATGCTGAAGGCGAGGATGGCCGCGTCGGCGCGACCGTGATGCACCGCGAGGGGGTAGAAGAGGTGGCCACCGACGATCACCACGAAGGCGATGCCGACGTGAGCCGCCACGATCAGCAGCGCCGCGAAGCGTGTCGTGGGCGCAGCGCCGGGCCCGAGAGTGCGCGCGTAGAGACGCCTGAGAGGCCCTCGAGGACGCGCAGGAGGAATGCGCGGCGGCAGGGGCGGCTCGTTGGCGAAGAGGCTCGCGAAGAAGAGCGGCAAGAAGCCAGCGGCGACGCCGAAGGCCGCGCTGGCCTCGTCGAAGTCACCTGGACCGATGATGCCCATCACCGCGAACAACGTGATCAAGGTGCCCATGAGCGCATACAGGGACCAGACCTTGAAGGGCGTGCTCCTGTCCTCAGCCGCTGGGCGCACGCCCGCCATAGCGGCCGCGAGGAAGAACCAGACGCTCACGGACACGACGAAGACGGGCAGCAGGAAGACGAGCCCGAAGGTGTCCCACTCGAAGAAGCGTTCACCGAGCGCCTCGGCGAACCAGAAGGGCCCGTGCATCTTCAGGCCCCATGGACCGCGAGCCGCCTCACCGAGCCCGACCAGGCTCGAGATGAAGAACATCCCCATGGGCGCCGAGAGCATCAGCGCGAGCAGGATCGCCACGCGCGTGGAGCGAAGACGCGCGGAGAGGGCGATGCCGAAGGCGACGCAAGGAGCCAGCACGAAGAGCAGGCCCATGAAACCGAAGGCGACGTGCAGCGGCGAGATGCCGCCGAAGAGAAAGGCGATGCCGACCACAGGCGCGAAGGCCACGAGCACCAGCAGAAGTGACGCGAAGGAGGCGAGAAACTTACCGCGCACGATGCGCCACGCGTCCATGCCCGAGAGCAAGAGCGACTCGTAGGTGCGGCCTTCGCGCTCGCTGGTGATGAAGGTCGCCGCGTGGGCAGGCGCCACGAGGATGATCACCACCAGGGCCAAGGTGAAGAAGATCTGGAACACGACCTGACCCACGGTAGCGGGCGGCATGCTGCCGGCGGCCATGGCGGCCCCGCCCGCGAGCACGCTGATGGCGAGCACGCCGGTGGACAGGTAGAGAAAACGGATGAAGAGCTTCGTCCGCAGGATGCTGAGCATCTCCTTGAGCAGGATGGGGTTGGCGTCCATGAGCCGCTCCATCAGCCGACGCAGACCGGAGGACAAGCGGCTCGCGGCTTCCGGAGTCGGAGCGCCAGGAGAGCCGCCCGGGGTGGCCGCGGCGTCGGATGTGGCACTCATTGCAGCTCTCCCTTCGTGACCTCGAGGAAGATACGCTCGAGATCGTCTCGCTCTGGCTCGACGCGAACGACGCCGTAGGGGACGCAACGCGCCACCAACTCCGCGACCACTTCGTCCCCGCCCTCGAAGCTGAGGCGCAGCGCGCCGTCGGGAGAGAGGCTGACCTCGTGCACGCTCGGCATCTCTGCGAAGGGCGCGTTCAGATCCACAGGTGGCCTGAGCAGCGTCATGCGCAGAGTGCGCTCGGGCCTCAGGTTCTTGCGGATCTCGTCGACCTTGCCCGCCGCGAGCACGCGACCCTTCTCGAGGATCGCCACGGAGCTGACCATATCCGAGAGCTCCGTCAGGATGTGGCTCGAGAGCAGCACGGTCTTGCCGAGGTCACGCAGCTGGAGGATGAGGTCCCGCATCTCGATGCGGGCGCGCGGATCGAGGCCGTTGGCGGGCTCGTCTAGGATCAGCACCTTCGGGTCGTGGAGCAGCGTGCGAGCGATGGCCAGGCGCTGCTTCATGCCCTTGCTCATGGCGGCGACGAGCCGATCACGCAGGGGGCCGAGATCGGTCAACTCCATGACCGCCTGAACCGTCCGCGGGCGCGCCGAGCGCTCGATGTCGTAGGCGGCCGCGAAGAAGTCGAGGTACTCGATCACCGTGACGCGCTCGTACACCCCGAAGGAGTCGGGCATGAAACCCAAGAGACGGCGCACGGCGGCAGGATCGTCCACCACGTCGACGCCGTCGAGCAGCACGCGCCCCTCGTCCGGCTCGAGCAGCGTGGCCATCATGCGCAGGGTGGTCGTCTTGCCTGCACCGTTGGGACCGATGAAGCCGAAGACCTCGCCCTCGGGGACGTGAAACCACACGTCGTGCAGCACGCGCAGAGATCCAAAGCGGTGACCGACTCCTTCTACGCGGATCATCGAGGACCTCCCATGGGCGGTGCGCTGCCGGCTAGCGGGGCGCGTGTCACGGGCGAGGACGGTGTGTCGGGTAAGATGCGCAGCAGACGGAGCTCGTGCTCGCGGGCGAAGATCCCGGCGATGGGCGCGTCGCCCTCGTTCTCGAGGCGCGCCCACAGGCTCGGCAGAGGCGCCGTGGTGATGGATCCGACCAGCCGCGCGACGCCAAACAAGGCGTCCGTGTCGAGCTCCTCGTCTGGGTCGAGGCCCAACGCACGAGCGAGCTGCCCGAGGCGCGGATCCGTGTCGCCATAGAATGTGGAGTTGGCGTCCACGCTCGAGCTCGCCGCCATGGGGATCGAGGCCTCACCTCCGGCGGGGACGTCACCGACCTCGTAGACGCTGCCCGCGGCGTCGATCACGACGGCCCCGAGCAGGGCGTGGGGCGTGTGGTTCTGGACTCTGGCCAGCCGGGCGCCTTCGCGCTCGAAGGTCACACTGCCGCCGAGATCGAAGGTTCCGTCTTCGCGCAGGAAGGCCGTCTCCCAGAGCGCCGCCCGCATGTCGCGCAAGCGCGCGCGTCCGTCGCTGACGTCGACCCACTCGGGCTTGACCGCGTCGTCGACCAAGGCGGGATAGAGGTTGCCGAGGGGCGCGGGTTCGAGGTCGAAGGAGACGGGGCGTGCTGCGAAGAGACCGGTGTAGATGCGGGTCGTGCCGAGGGAGTCCGCCTCGCGCAACTCGGCTATCTGAACTCGCCTGTAGCGCATGCGCGTGCCCTTGCCGATATAGCCGACGGCCAACAAGAGGAAGAGGCAGAGGGCGGCGACGATGGGTGTGGTCAGAAGCGCGAGCACGGGCTTGCCGCGACGCTCGACCCAGCTGAAGTTCAGAGGTCCCACGGCGAAGACGTAGAGCAGAAGCACGACGGCCACGAGACCGAGGGCGGGCCTGAAGGATTCGTTGGGATCGAGGGCCGAGCGCATGGCCTGTCGGTCCACGGTGGGAGTCCAGCTCAGACCGTCCGTGTCGTCGACGCCCGGGGAAAAGAGCGGCGCGCTGACGCCGCGCTGCTTCGGTCGCGAGAGGATCGCGCGCACGAGCTCGGGTGGCGCCGTGCCCCGCGCGACATCGGGCGCGGCCATGTCGTAGCTCGCCACGAACACCCGACCAAAGCCGAAGGGCGCCGAGAGCCCGAACTCCTCCGCCGTCGTGTGCGAATCGCCAATGAGCACCACGGAGCTGGAATTCTCCGGGACCAGAGTGGAGGCCCTGGCGTACCGAGGTGCACCTTCGTCGCCCACTTCGCGACGCGTGATGTCGCCGACCCACTCACGCAGATAGGCGAGGTGGAGATCCGCCTCGGTGCGCGGGAAGACCAAGAGCGTCCCGCCGCCTCGCACCCAGGCCGCGAGCGCGCGTCGCTCGGCGGGGCCGATGCGTTCGAGCAGTGAGGCCTCGCTGATGAAGAGCTCGACGCCACCCCAGCCGAGGGGCTGATCGGGTAGCAGGGGATCTCCCGTCAGCGGCGCCATGGCCACGTCCCCCAGGGGAGGCGACACGTTGCGCACACCGCCATATGGGTCCTGGCGCTCGATGCTCATACCGTCGAGGGAGACGCGCAGGCTGCTGCTCTCGGCCATGACGACCACACCGGCCGCTCCACCGTAGGGCAAGTTGACGCTCGAGCGACCGAGCTCGCGCCGTCCCACCCGATAGCGAACCACGGGCGAAGACATGCCGTCTCGCCGGATGGGAAAGAGGCGCAAGCGCGTGGCACCGGGCGGGAGGTCGAGACGCATGCGGTGAGGCGGGACGCTCCCTCCAAAACCGTTCGCTACCTCGAGGGAACCGGATAGGTTGGTCGTCCCGCGGTTGTGCAGCGTGATGCGGAGCATGCTGTCGCCGGAGGGCATGCCGACGGAGTCTCCGAAGAGACCCTCGGCGGAGATCTCCACGAGTGGAGGTTGAGCCTGCCCATGGGCCAGGGGCAAGGTGAGCGCCAAGAGCACCAGCGCCGATCCGCGCAGCCAGGAGACGCGCCCCATCAGCCCACCAGAGCCGCTACCGAAGGCGGCGCCTCCGAGACCTGCTCGAGCAGCGCGTCGAGGATGGTGTCGGTGCTGACCCCGTCGGCTTCGGCCTCGAAGTTGGGGATCAAGCGGTGGCGCAGAGCGGGCTTCGCGACGCAGCGTAGATCCTCGAAGGCCACGTGGGCGCGACCTTGCATCAAGGCCGAGGCCTTGGCCGCCAAGATCAGCGATTGGGCGCCGCGTACGCCGGCGCCGTAGCGCAGCCAGCGCTTGGCCGCCTCGGCACAACCCGATGTCTCGGGATCGCTCGCGCGCACCAAACGGGCAACGTAGCGCGCTAGAGGTGGCGCCACGGCGACGTCACGCACGAGCTCGCGCAAGGCGAGCACGTCGGGGCCATGCATGACCACCGGCACGTCCGGATCGGCGTTGCCCGTGGTGCGATCGAGGATGCCCACCAGCGTGTCCTCGTCGGGCGCGGGGATCAGCACCTTGAAGAGAAAACGGTCGAGCTGCGCCTCGGGCAGAGGATAGGTGCCCTCCATCTCGATGGGGTTCTCCGTGGCGAGCACGAAGAAGGGCGGCTCGAGCTCATGCCGAATGCCTGCGATGGTCACGCTGCGCTCGCCCATGGCCTCGAGCAGCGCGCTCTGGGTCTTGGGCGTGGCGCGGTTGATCTCGTCGGCGAGCACGAGCTGACCGAAGATCGGCCCGCGGGAGAGCTCGAAGCGCTTCTGCCCGTTGGGGTCTTCGACCACCATGTTGGTGCCAATGATGTCGCTGGGCATCAGGTCGGGCGTGAACTGAATGCGCGAGAAGCGCAGATCGAGGGCGCGAGAGAGCGTGCGCACGAGCAGCGTCTTGCCGAGCCCGGGGGCGCCCTCGAGCAGCACGTGGCCGCCCGCGAAGAGGCAGACCAAGACCTCGTCGACCACCCGACGCTGCCCCACGACGACGGCGCCGATGGCGTCTCGCAGCGCCTGCACCCGCTGCCCGAATTGTTCGACTCGCCCGTCGCTCTCGATTTCACTCATGACTGACTCCGGCGCCACTCGCGCGCTCATTCATCGAAATACGTCCGCACGTGCTCGCGATAGTCCCGAGGGATGGGGTGACTCTCCACGCTGCCCGGTTCGCCATGGGCCGGCGCGCCCGTCGGCGCCGTGCCCTCGCCGCTAGCGGAACCCTGAGCTGCACCGGGATCGACGCGCTCGAGCCAAGAACGGGAAGGAGAGCCGGCGCCGATGCGAGGACGCACACGCGAGAGGGGACCGTCACCGCCCCCGTGAGCGGCGGTCTCTCCGCCCTCCGTGCCCTCGCCACCCCCGGGGCCCTGGCCTTGGCCCTGTCCTTGGCCCGGTCCACCCTCACCTTGGCCCTCACCTTGGCCCTCACCTTGGCCCTCACCTTGGCCCTCACCTTGGCCCTCACCTTGGCCCTCACCTTGGCCCTGTCCTTGGCCTTGGCCCTG
>JAADHO010000369.1 GCA_013151775.1 Deltaproteobacteria bacterium
TGGCGCGCTCCGAGGATCTGGCGCCCACGCGCGGAGCCGCGGTCCAGGCCTGTCCGCGACGGGATGGCCGCTGGACGATCGAGGTCGCCTCGTCGGGCGGCCGCGGCCACGCCGAGGTCGCGATCATGGACGCTCAGCAGACCGAGGTGGGCGCCGAGACGGCGCTGTGGTGGGGTGCGCGTCCCACCCCAGAGCGCCCGAGGCCGACCGGGCGCGTGATTCTTCGCGGACAGCTGGTTCCGGGCGAGGTGCGCAGCGTGAGCGTGCCCCTGCGAGCTGGCGCCTGCGTTCGGGTCGACGTCACGGGGGAGCCGAGCCTGGGCGCCATCCGCTTGGCCTCGAGCTCTGGGGAGGCGGCCACAGGGCGCGGCCTGCGTGTGTGCCGCGCGCGCGCTGGTCCCGCGCCTCGGGTGCGTGTGTCGGCGCGAGGGCCGGGAGCCTATCGGCTCTTCATCGTCGGCTCGGACACGGACTCGGACTGAGCCTTGTGTGGGCCGGTGCTGCGCGCGCTCTGGCTGGGCGGGAGGCGCGTTCCCAGCCCCGCCCGCCGCAGGATCGCCTCACAGAGATCCCCGAAGTCGTAGCCCGCGCCCTCGGCGATCTTGGGCATCAGGGACGTGTGCGTCATGCCCGGCAGGGTGTTGACCTCGAGCACGTATTCGTTCTCGCCCTCGGTCACCAGCACGTCCACACGCACCGCAGAGGTCGCGCCCACGGCCTTGGCCGCGCGCTCGGCGATGCGCAGCACGCCCTTGTAGCGCGTGGGCGAGAGGCGCGCGGGGTAGTGGTACTCGCTCTGACCCGACTGGTACTTGGAGCGATAGTCGTAGAAGCGGCCCTTGGGCACGATCTCGATGGCCCCGAGGGCGCGTCCGTCGAGCACGCCCACGGCGACCTCCTTGCCGCTGACGAAGCGCTCGACCAAGAGCAGCGAGTCGTAGCGCGCTGCTTCCGTGGCCTTGGCGGCGAGCTCGGCGAGATCCGCAGCTCGCCCGGCGCCCACGCTCGAGCCCGCGCGTCGCGGCTTCACGAAGGCCGGGAAGCCAAAGGAGCCGTGCAGCTCCGGCAGCCGATCGATGGCGTCCGCTTCGAGGCCGTAGTAGGGCGGCGTCGGGACGTTGTAGAGGCGGAAGAGTTCCTTGGCCTTCAGCTTGTCCATCGCCAGAGCGCTCGCGAGCACGTCCGAGCCCGTGTAGGGGATGCGCAGGATCTCCAGCAGCCCTTGGATGCAGCCGTCCTCGCCCAAGGTCCCGTGGAGCGCCAAGAAGGCCACGTCCAGCTCGGCCTCGCGCAGGCGCTGGTCGATGTCTCCCTCCACCAGGATGCGGCTGACGCGATGTCCGCGCTGCTCGAGGGCCGTGGCCACGGCCTCGCCGGTGGAGAGAGAGATCTCCCGTTCGGCGCTGACGCCTCCCATCAGGACTCCAACGTGCTGTTCTACCATGTCCTGTGCTCCTCGATTCGGTGTCGTTCGGTCGGTGGGGACTCGATCCCTGCGCGACCGGGGGTCCACCGGAGTGAATGCCATGATCGTGCCAAACCCGTCGTGGCCGGTTGGGCCTTGGGGCTGCGCTGTGGCCAAGGCGACGCCGTGGCCCTGGGGCCGCGCTGATCGTGTTGGAGTGGCCACAGGGACGAGCACCGCATGACCATCGCGTAGCAGGCGCGGGAATCGGAGGTCAAAAAATCAGCCTGCCACATGTGCCCCACGTCCCCTCGGGTCAAGTGGGCCCGTCCACCGACGGCTCCATTCAGTTCGCGCGTCGGGCCATGGGGTAGCGGCCACGACCTCCGGACAGGCTGGTGATGCGCAAGCTCAGGTGGTCTCCTCGCCTCAGGGAGAGCGCCGCCTCCACCTCCGCCGCGCGCAGCTCGAGCTCGACCCACGCGTCTCCTGTGGCCCGGTGGCAGCTGAGGGGCGCGTGGAAGGTCGGCTGCTCCGTAGCGACCGCCGCGCTCGTCTCGGGCGCTCCGATCCAGGAGACGACGCAGTCGAGCGGGGCCTGCCCGGGTCTGCCGATGGCCGCGGGCCGCAGATCGGCGCCGACCTCGAGCGGATCGAAGAGCGGATCGTCGGCGTCGGTCGCCGAGACCGTGGTCTGGCCCTCGCGCTGGGCCACGAAGTCCAGGATGGGGATCCCTCCGCGCTCGCGTCCGCTGTCGAGGACGCGCGCTCGGACGCTCTGCCCCGGTCGCACGAAGGCCGCCAAGGCCGAACTCGACGGCCGGAACCCCAGCTCGATGAAGCCCGCCGCGCAGCGGGCGGAGCGGGAGTGACTCAACCCCAGCTCGCGCAGGCGCAGATCGGCCACAGGGGTCGCCCGCAGGGGTCCGATGTGGCGCAGCTCACAGTCCACTAGGTGACCCAGGTAGCGGTTCGGGAAGGCGCGGAGCTCCCGGGTGTCGGTCAGCTCGAGCAGCTGATCGTCCGCGTCCACATCGAGGGCCAGCTCCGGGTCCGGCCGCACGCCCGCGTCGGCTAGCGTGGGAAGCTCGGCCTGCTCGCAGCCCCATAGCCCCAAGGCAGCCCACAGGATCGCCAGCGCGCGCCAGGCGGCCTGTCTGAAGATCGGGTACGCCACGGGCGCAACCTAGCACGCTCTCCAGGGCCGCGCTGGATGCAGCACGCCTCCGGCGGGGCGCGAAGCTCTGATTGCTACGCGCGCGGGTGGATGCTAGATGATACCCAGTCGCCCGCCGGGCGGCCGCCCTCCGAACGAGGGCCCCATGACCCCGCCTCCCGTCCAATACGAGAGGCTCTTTGCCGGATTTGAGGGATGAGCGAGCTATCCGCCGCCCGAGCGCACTGCGCCCAAGGGACCGAGGCCCGTCGCCATGTGCGCCAGCCTCGTGTCTCGAGGTGCACGCTCGCCGTCGCGCGATGCCCCTTCGTCGCACCGCGCCGCGTGCGCAACATATGGTGCCCCCTCCGCGCCGGCCAGCCAACCGAGGATTCCGACCATGACGTTCACAGAAGCCGCGATCGAGGTGCTCCGCCTCGCGGGTAAACCTCTCCACTACAAGAAGATCACGGAGATCTCGATTCAGAAGAATCTGCTCTCCCACGTGGGCAAGACGCCAGAGATCACCATGAGCTCACGTCTCGCCACCATGGTACGAAAAGATCGCGGCGAGGCCGCCATCGTGAAGATCAAGCCCGGAGTGTTCGGGCTTCGGGAGTTCGACGAGTCCACCCTGAAGGCGGCCGAGGGCGCTAGCGGCCACGACTTCGAATTGGCCGAGGGCGTCCCTGAGGCGTCCCCGGAACCCGAGACCTCGAAGGCCGACGGCGAGCCCGAAGAGGCCGCCGCTGCCGCCACCCCGGCGGAGGCGTCACGTCCACTGCCCGGCGCCGAGGTCTTCCCCGAGGAGGACGACGACGACTCCTCTCGGCCATCGCCGAGGACGAGCGCAGCTCGGAGGACTCCGACGGGCGCCCGGGGCGCCGCAAGCGTCGCCGTCGTCGCAAGCGTCGTGAGCCCGGTGAGACCGAAGGCGGACGCGAAGGCGGACGCGAAGGCGGTCGCGAAGGCGGTCGCGAAGGCGGTCGCGAAGGCGGACGCGAAGGCGGACGCGAAGGCGGACGCGAAGGCGGTCGCGGCGGTCGCGGAGGCGGTCGCGGAGCGCGAGAGGCCGCGCCGGTGCGGGCCGAGTTGGAGGGCGACTGGGACCGTTGCTCGGAGGACGGCGACCTCTCGGGCCTCGAGCTCTCGGACGCGATCGCGGGCGTGCTCGGAGGCGGACGCAATCGCAGGCCCCGGCCTCTGGCCGAGGTCGCTCGGGAGTTGGTTCGTCGCGGGCGCATGTCGGGCGACGCCGCCGCCTTGGCGCCCACCTTGGCGGCCGCCGTGCGCGGGGACACAGCTCGTCGCAGTCGCGACGGTCAACGCCCTCGCTTTCGTCTGGACGGAGCGCTCTTGGCCTTGACGGATTGGGGCATGCCACAGGAGGCGAGTCGTGCGGAGGCCGAGGTTCTGCGGGTGGCCACGCGCCAGCGTCACGCCATGCGCCGCGCCCTGCTCAAGGAGATGGAGCGGCTGCCGGCGGCGAGCTCCCTCGAATTGCTCGCGACCTGGCTGAACGCGGAGGGGGTCGTGTCGCTGCGGGCCGTGCGCCGACCCGGCTCGGGCGCGGGAGAGTTCCACCTGGCGGGGACGCTTCGACGCGGTCCCATGAGCACGCCTGTGGCGATCCTCTTTCGACGAGACGGCGCGCCCCTGACGCGTGAACATGTGATCGACGTGCGCGGCAGCCTGCACCACTACGGCGAGGCCGCCGCCGCCTGGTTGATCACCTTGGGCAGCGCCCGCTCCGGCGCGCGTGAAGAGGCGAGCATCACCGGGGCTGCGCCCGTAGCGCTCTACGATGGCGAGGCCCTGACCTGCGCCATGGAGCAGCTGTCCATCGGGCTCACCCGGCACCTAGTGCCCATGCTCTCCCTTGACCAAGATCTGCTCCAGGCCCTGCGCGGTCCCGCTCAGCCCCGGCGCCAAGCACGCCCCTCGGCTCCGTCCGAGGAAGAGGCGTCCCCGCGGCGAGACGACGAGACCGAGGAGGCCGACGCCGCGACCGAGGAGCAGGGCAAGCGTCCCCGCCGTCGTCGCCGCCGCAAGCGTGGAGACGAGGAGAGCGGCGCCGCGTCCGAGCAGGCGTCCACCACGGATGAGGCGTCCGAGGTCGCCGCGTCCGATGAGCCGTCCACGGACGAGGCGTCGTCCGTGCAGGCATCCACGGATGACGCATCCACGGATGAGTCCGAAGTCGCCGCGTCCACGGATGAGGCGTCCACGGATGAGGCGTCCACGGATGAGGCGTCCACGGATGAGGCGTCCACGGATGAGGCGTCCACGGATGAGGCGTCCACGATGAGGCGTCCACGGATGAGGCGTCCACGGATGAGGC
Organism: Deltaproteobacteria bacterium; assembly: GCA_013151775.1. Taxonomy (GTDB): domain Bacteria; phylum Myxococcota_A; class Polyangia; order Polyangiales; family Houyiibacteriaceae; genus JAADHO01. Next base: position 4,903 of record JAADHO010000369.1, read on the forward strand.
GTCCACGGATGAGGCGTCGTCCGAGCAGGCGTCTACGGATGAGGAGCCGTCCGAGGTCGCTGCGTCCGAGCAGACGTCCGCGGATGAGGAGGCGTCCGAGGTCGTGGTCAACGCGGCGGTGGTGGAAGAATAGTCTCCTGACGTGGTCGCGGCAGGACGCCCCATGGCGCCTGCTGGCGCGAGGCGATTCCGTGGCCTAGGCTCCGGCCTTCCCACCTGTTCAGGTGTGGGGGGGCAGGAGTTGTCCATGCGAAGAATCTTAGCGCTCGTGACCGTCACCGCATCCGCGGTCGCCCCCGGCGTCGCGACGGGGCAGACGGCCGAGGCTGCCACTCATCAGGCGGTCGAGGTCGCCCAACCTCCAAGTTCTGCGCCCTCGGCTGCGGTGCATCCCGAGGCCGGCGAGCCCGCCCACAACCCCGTCGAGCGAGACGCGACCAAGTTGGCGTTGGCTCGCGCGTTGGACGAACGCATGACCGTGTGGCGTGCGCCGAGCGGTCGGCGCGTCTACGTGCGCAGCTGCCGGCGTGCCCGCGGGGTGCGCGGGGGCTGCCGGGCGCGGATCGCCGCGCTGGTGCAGTTG
>JAADHO010000223.1 GCA_013151775.1 Deltaproteobacteria bacterium
CCTCGGCGACACACATGGCCCCTTCGATGTCGCCGCCGCCTGCGCCCGCTGCCACGGCGACCCGTCTGCGTCGCGGCGCCATCGGCGGGACCTACGATCGCGCGTCCGCCCAGGCCCATGTGCGCGACGCGGAGGCCGCTGCCAATCGCTGCGTGGCGCGCGCTCGTCCTGCCACGGGCAGCGCCCAATACCGCGTCGAGGTGCCGCCGGACGGAAACGTGATGCGCGTCACCGGGGGTGACGCGGCCGTGCGGCGTTGTCTAGCGCGCGCCTTCCGCATGATCCGTTGGAGCCCGCCGCCGTGCGGCGCGTCCCAATACCTGACGCTGACCTACGAGGCGATCCCCTGACCTGGAGGGTCGCTGCGCGTCGCGACGCTTGCGTTTCCGACGGCCTCTGGAGGGAGCAAAACAGGCGCATTTGACGTAGCATCTCCCGAACGGAGTCTCCCATGATGTCGTCTTCTCACCCCACAGGCGCTGCCATGCCGCTCGCCGCGATGCTGCTCGCCGCGATGCTGCTCGTCCCCGCCTCTGCCTCTGCCCAGACCACCGTCGCCGGCGGCTCCTTGGGTGCCATGACCACGTGGACCGCCGCGGGCAGCCCCTACATGGTGCAGGGCGACGTGACCGTCCCCGTGGGCGGCACCTTGGTCGTGCAGGCGGGCGCCGAGATCCGCGTCCAGTCGGGTGACTCGCAGGGCTCCGGCCTCGACGCGTCGCGCGTGGAGATCACCATCCACGGTAGCCTGCGCGTGCAGGGCACGCAGGCGGCGCCCGTCGTCTTTCGCTCCAACTCCGGCAGCGGCACGTCCTCTTGGTACGGCATCGTGATCGCGACCGACGCCAGCGAGGCGAGCTTCGATTGGGCGGAGGTGGGCAACGCGCGGCGTGCCATCGTCACCAGCGCGTCCGGCGCCACGACCGTGTTGCGGGACGTGAGCCTGTCGAGCGCCGACACCTACGGCCTCTACGTTGCGGCAGGATCGCCTAGCGTGACCCGGCTCAGGGCGACAGGCACCACGTACGGCGTCTACGTTAGCTCCAGCGCTTCGGTCAGCGTGGTGGACGCGCAGATTTGGGACCAGTCGAGTGCGGGGGTCTATGTGCGGATGACCTCGTCCAGCGCGGCGGACAGCAGCGTGGACGGTTCCACCCTCTACAACAGCCGCTATGGCGTTCGGCTCAGCGGCTCGAGCGGCGCCGCGCGCACGGTCTTCGTCAAGAACTCGATCCTGCTCGCCAACAGCTCCTACGGCGCCTACCGCACCACGGCGGGGCGCCTCGAGGTCAGCAACACGGACTCCTGGGGCAATGGCACGAACCTCTCGGGCACCAGCAATGGCGGCGGCAACCTCAGCATCAACCCCTTGCTCGTGTCCGCGCCGACCAACCTGCGCATCACCAGCCGCAGCCCCTGCCGCTTCGCTGGTGACGCGGGTCAGGACATCGGCGCGCTGGCCTACAGCTCGGACGCGACGCCTGGTCTGCACGGCGTGCTCTGGGTGAACACGCGCCTCGACCTCAGCGGCTCTCCTTACACGGTGGAGGGCGACCTCGAGGTGCCCGTGGGCGTGACCCTGACCATCGATCCTGGCGTCACGCTCGAGTTCGCGTCGTCGGATCTCATGGGCGCCAACCTCGACGGAAATCGGTCCGAGCTGCGCGTGCTAGGCACCCTTGACGCGCGCGGCAGCTCGACGAATCGCGTGAGCTTCAGCGCTCGTAGCTCGGGTTCCAGCGTCTGGTACGGAGTGGTCTTCCTCGACGCCAGCACGGGCTCCACCCTCGACTGGGTGAGCGTGGTCCATGCGCGCCGCTCCATCGTCTTCAGCACCACGGGGACTCACACGTTGACGCACCTGCTGCTGCAGGAGTCGGACACCTATGGGCTCTACGTGGCGAGTGGCGTGGCGACTGTGGACAGCTTCGAGGCCTATGGCACGACCTACGGAGTCTACGTCGCCTCTTCCGGGGCGATTCGCCTGAGCAACGCGCTGATCGCCTCCCAGTCGAGCGCCGGCGTCTACGTGCGCATGACCTCGTCGACCACGACGGACTCCACGGTGCACAGCTCGACCATCCACAACAGCCGCTATGGCGTGCGCCTCAGCGGCTCGAGCGGTGCGGCTCGCAACGTCTTCGTGCAGAACTGCCTGCTCACGGGCAACACCTCTTACGGCGCCTATCGCACCACGGCGGGTCGCCTCGAAGTCAGCAGCACGGACTCGTGGGGCAACGGCACGAACCTCTCGGGGACGAGCAACGGCGGCGGCAACATCAGCGCGAACCCCCAGTATGTCTCCGGCAGCGACTTTCACCTGATGGGCTCGAGCGTGGCCATCGACTCGGGGGCCGCGCCAGGCGCGCCCGACCACGATCTCGAGGGCGCGGCACGTCCCCTCGACGGCAACGCCTTGGGTGGCGCGGAGTTCGACATGGGCGCGTACGAATTCGTGCGCGTCGCCGCCTGCGGCAACGGCGTCACGGAGGGCGCTGAGGTCTGCGACGACGGCGTCAACAACGGCAGCTACGGCTTCTGCGCCACGGACTGCGCGAGCATGGGTCCCCGCTGCGGCGACGGGGTCACCAATGGACCCGAGGCCTGCGACGACGCCAACGCCGTGGAGACGGACGCGTGCCTCTCGAGCTGCGTGGCCGCGACCTGCGGCGACGGCTTCCTGTGGGCGGGCGTGGAGAGCTGCGACGATGGCAACACCATGGACGGCGACAGCTGTCCGAGCAGCTGCAGGGCGGCCATGTGCGGCGACGGCGTGATGCAGGGCGCTGAAGCCTGCGACGACGGCAACGTGGTCGACGGTGACGCCTGCACCAACGCCTGCGCCCTGCCTCGCTGCGGGGACGGCATCGTCTACATCGGCATGGAGGCGTGTGACGACGGCAACCCCGTCGACACCGACGCCTGTCTCTCGACCTGTGAGCTGGCGAGCTGTGGTGATGGTTTCGTCCGCGCAGGAGTCGAGGCCTGCGACGACGGCAACACGGTGGACACGGACGGCTGCACCAACAGCTGCGGGCTGCGCAGCTGCGGCGATGGCGTGGTGCAGGCGGGCGAAGCCTGCGACGACGGCAACGGCTCGGACACGGACGACTGCCTCAGCACCTGCATGAACGCGGCTTGCGGCGACGGCGTGCGCCACGTGGGCGTCGAGGCCTGCGACGACGGCAACGGCTCGGACGCGGACGAGTGCCTCACGAGCTGCCTCACCGCGAGCTGCGGCGACGGCTTCGTCTGGGACGGCGCCGAGGAGTGCGACGACGGCAACGCTCTGGACGGCGACGGCTGCTCTGCGCTGTGCACGCGCGAGGCGTCGACGATGGATGGCGGCGTGTCCGACGCGGGTGT
>JAADHO010000195.1 GCA_013151775.1 Deltaproteobacteria bacterium
ACCGCGGCGACGTGGGCCGCGACGACCTGCTCGTGCTGCTCCCCTCGTTCCTGATCACGGAGCTGACCGAGGCCTTCCAGATAGGCTTCCTCGTCTTCATCCCCTTCCTCGTGGTCGACATGGTGGTCGCCAACGTGCTCAGCGCCTTGGGCATGATGATGCTCTCGCCGACGACCATCAGCCTTCCCTTCAAACTCCTGCTCTTCGTCCTCGTCGACGGCTGGTACCTGCTCGCGAGAGCGCTGGTGTTGGGGTACTCGTAGGCGCGCGAAGCCCCCTGCCGTGCGACCCGATCAGTGGGCCCGACGCTCGCGTCCGCGCACGACGAGTACCGGGGCCGCGCTCGGGCCCAGCGTCCAGGTGGGGTCGTGGGCGCTGCCGCGTACGCGCAGCCGGCCGCCGTGTTCTCCCTCCAGGTGACAGAAGGAGCATAGGCTGACCAGATTCGCGGCGTCGTCGCCGCCGCCGTGGGAGCGGTAGCTGAGATGGTGGAGCGTGACGTCCTGCCGCTCGCATACGGGGCAGCTGCACTCGTATCTGTCGCGGCGGTGGATGGCCTCCCAACGGTTGCGATCACCGAGCACCTGGCGCCAGCTGTGGAAGAGCGCGCTGACCAGGAAGGGTACGAAGCGACCCGGCAGCCCCGAATGTGCGTGCGCGAGCTCCAGCTGCCGAAAGAAGAGCGCCACGTCCTCGCTGAGCTTCAACTTGGAGGTCGTGCACCCCAGGTGCGTGGCGGCGGGCTGCTGCGCCGCGACCGCAAGCTCGAGCCTGCTCGCGAGCTGCGCTGGCAGAGTGACGGACATCTGGACGACGGCCTCTGCATGGGGCAGCTCGGCGACCCTCATCGCCGCCTCCCGCGCGGACTCGCCGGACTTGGCGTGCCGCTCCATCGCCCACACGCGCTCGAGCTCTGCGGGAGTCGGCGGCCCGGCAGCTAGCGCCCGACCCTCGAGTCGCGCCAGCAGCTCCACGGCCCACACCTCTTGGCGCAGATGCTTGAACGTTCGCTGCTGTGCGCGCGCGAGCCAAGCGGCCTCCACGGCCTCTCGTTTCTGCTCGCCGGCGTTCGACACCACGCGATCCAAGGTGCTCGTCACCCGCGACACCAAACACGCGGCCTCGAAGCCCACGCGACCCGCAGCCAGCGCACCCGCCAACGCCGAACGCCCGCGCACTCGTCGAGCCAGCGCCATGCGCTGCCACACGCTGGCCCGAGACATGCCGAGCCGCTCCCGTGCGTACTGCGTGTCACTCGCGTAGCCCAACGCGCGCCAATGGCTCGCGTCCCAGAAGCGAGCCGCCAGGGCGCCAAACGCCAGGTCCGCTGCGTCGAGCTCGCGACACATGGCGCGCAGCTCCGCGTCGATGGCGTGCGGACTCGCCGGCAGCTCCGACCGGAACAGCTCGTTCGACGACTCGCCGTCACACGCACTCGCGGCACCCAGCCCAAGCGCTCGCTCGGCACGGGCCTCCTTCCGAGAGCGCGCCGCTTCGGAGGCTTCGAGGCTGCGCCGACGCAAGGCGAAGCCTTCCGCCATGCTCTCCGAGAGCACGGGCTCGTCCGACCGCATGAAGTTCAGCAGCGTCGACATCCCCTCGGCGAGCAGCGGCTCCAGCCAGATGTCGTCCAGGCCCGTACCCGCAGGACCCGTGCCATCGAGATGACGCACCAGCGCCTCGGCCTCTGCAAGCGCAAGCGCGTCTTCGCGAGGCATCGTCAAATGAAGAACTTTTGGTCTCGTGACCTCTTCGTCATGCGTCTCGTCGAGACCTTCCCGGCCCTCATCCTGCGCGCGCGCCCGGAGCACCTGCCGCAGCTCTCGCACGCTCAGACCGTCCACGGACTCCAAGAGCTCCCCATCTGCGGACGCTTCTTCATGCTCCGCATCCGTATGGCGCAGCAGCAGCTCCAGCATGCTCCACGAGACACGCCCGCTCACGAACGCCTCGCGCAAGACCGGCCGCTCGAGCGCCCGCCGAGCCACCACACGCGAGTCCCGTGCCCAGCCCGCAGAGCGCGACAATCTCTCGCGCACATAGCCGCCGAACGTCGAGAACCCGAGATCGTGGTAGCGCCCGTCGAGCGCCGAGAGCAGCTCACCCACGCGCAGCCGCATGGCCACCTGCCGCCGACCCAGCGCAGCCAAGCGCCGGTCCAGCACGTCAACGAAGCTCGACCCACACGCCTCCGCCGCCGCCACGTCATCGCCGCATGGCGAGCACGCAGCACCGATATCGCAGGCGCGCTCTACACCCTCGGCCAGCGCATCCTCGACCCTGCTGTGATCACCCCTCGACACTGAACACATGAATAGCACACGAGCCGATGCATGCAAGAGAAATATGCATTGAGGTGTGTCGTGCGTCAGGCAGAAGTCAGACTGACGGCGTCGGCTACAAGGCGCGCTCCGGCTCGTCCAGGATGTCGTCGCTCATGCATGCGCGCACCAGGGCGGCTTCCGCGACGCGCAGCAGGAGATCCCGCAGCGGTGCGGGCACGAGGACGCACGCATCGTAGACGGCGCGGAAGCCCACCATCGGAACTCAGTATCCGAGATCGTGGTCTTGGGACAGAGCGGCCAGCTCTTCGAAGGCGTCGCGACTTTGCTGACGCCTGCGATCGCGGTAGGCCAACAAGTCCTCGGCGTACACGCGGCGGTGGCGGCCGGTCCGATGGAACGGTAGGGCGCCGCTCTCGAGCAACTTGATCAGGTGCGGCCGCGATACGTTCAGCACGTCCGCGGCCTGTTGGGTCGTCAGCTCGGCGTGAACGGGCACCAGCGTCACAGCGTTACCCTGGGCTGTCTGCCGCAGGAGCTCCAGGAGCGCATCGAAGATGCGAGCCGGAAGCACCACGTCGACCGGACTACCGGCTTCGTCAGAACGCACATGCACGACGCGCCCCGGCCGAAGCCGCGACAATTCGCAAAGCGCGTCGCGGGCGCGCTCACGCTCCTCCTCACGAGGCAGCTCCATCTCCGTGAGTTGGGTGGCAGTCATGCATGGAGTATGAGGCTGATCGTCAGTATTCGCAATAATCGAAACACAAGTGGCGCCAAGTAGTCGAAACAAGGGCAGCCTCAATGTGGCTCACTCCACCGGCGCACGGCCACCAGGAAGGGCCCGTCACGCCAAGCTCATGCGCTGGGTCCGCGGAGAGGCCTGCAGGGGCGCGGTTCCGTACAAAAGCGGCTGTTGCCGTCGCAACGCCGGCGCCCGCGAGACGCGGCTCTTCTGGAACCTCGCGCGCCACGTGCGCGACGCCGATCACCGCGGCGACGTGGGCCGCGACGACCTGCTCGTGCTGCTCCCCTCGTTCCTGATCACGGAGCTGACCGAGGCCTTCCAGATAGGCTTCC
>JAADHO010000360.1 GCA_013151775.1 Deltaproteobacteria bacterium
GTCGCCCATGGCGCCGCTGTCGACCACGCCCGCGTCGGCGGCCATGCCCACGCAGCTCCCCTCCAGGCAGCTCTGGCCGCTGGGGCAGCTCACGCCGGCGCAGGGATCGGGCTCACAGCTGCCGGACCGGCAGACCTCGCCGTCGGCGCAGGTCACGAGGCTGCACGGATCTACGCAGGCGCCCTCGCTGCAGATTCGCCCCGCGGGGCAGGAGATGCGCGCGCAGGCGTCGGGCACGCACGCGCCGGCGGAGCAGACGTGGAAGAGTGGGCAGACGACGCCGGCGCAGCGGTCGACGCAGCCCCCGGCGACGCAGTCCTCTGCGGCGGCGCAGGTCGCCGTCTCGCATCCGGGATCGACGCAGAGCCCCGAGCTGGGCGTTCCGTCTCGGGCGTCGCAGGCGCGGTCCGCTGCGCACAGGGGGACGGCCAACTCGGTGCAGCTGCAGGCGGGTCCGCAGAGTGTGGTGGCGGCGGGATCGCGCGCGACGCAGACCTGATTGGTCGGACACACGACGCCGGCGCAGGGGTCGACGCAGGAGCCGCCGCGACAGACCTCTCCGCTTGGACACGTAGCGCCATCGCAGGGGTCCACGCAGCTGCCCGCGCGGCAGATGGTGCCCGCGGCGCAGGGCTCGGCGAGGCTGGTGCAGGCCGTGTCGACGCAGCGGCCCGAGACGCAGGAGAAGCCGTCCGCGCAGCCGCCCTCGAAGCAGGAGGGGACGCAGATGCCGGTAGAGTCGTCGCAGGCCGTGCCGTCGGGGCAGCTCGCGCCGGGTGAGCAGTCGAGGTCGCGCACGCTGTTGCAGGGCTCGAGCGCGCCGGGGTGCACGATGGGATCGCTGTCGTCGCAGTCGCTGCCGCCGCAGGCCGCGTCGCGGTGTCCGTCTCCGTCCGCGTCCACGCAGATGGCCGTGTCGTCTTCGTTCAACCCGGCCACGGCGTCGAGCTCGTCGTCTCCGCTGTGGAAGGCGCAGGCCGCCGTGGGGTTGCCGTTGTTGCCCGCCATGACCGAGGCGTAGCGGAAGGTCAGGCCGCAGGGCAGGGCCCACACGCTCACGGTGGAGTCGGCGACCGCCTCGCCGTCAGAGTTGTCCCGCAGGAAGGTCCCGAGGTCTGCGCGCGTGGCGTCGGCCGCGCCCGCGGCGTTGGGGTTTCGGGTCCAGCCCTGGTTGTAGGCGCGCATCATCACGGCGGGGTTCCACTTGGCCGGATCCGGTGCGCCCGCCGCGGCGAGCTCCCGGGCGTCGGGATCGTTCGAGAGCCAGACGGTGTACTCGAAGGACTCGCAGGGCAGCGGGCCGTGGTCGGTGACGGGGAAGAGCACGACGCGGTTGGCTTCGCCACCGAGGTCGTAGATGCGGCCGCGCCAGGGCACGTAGAAGCCCGCCTCGCCGTCGGCCACGAAGGAGCAGTCGTCGCGCGTGCGCAGCACCTGCGTCCACAGCCAGTCGAGGCTGTTGGCCGCCTCGGCCGCGCGCGGGTGGGGTGCGCTGATGGTGCAGCCTCCCGCGCCGTCGGGCGTGAGCGTGCCGCTGCCGCCCATGCAGGTGTAGGCGTCGAGGGCTCGCGGGTTGACGGTCTGGCCCACGGCGCAGGCGCCGTTGATGCCGCGCACGTAGGTTCCGAAGGTGAGCTGGGGCGCGAAGCGTCCGTCGCTGGTGGAGAAGATGTCGTCGACGCCGCCGCCGATGGCCGCGAGGCACATGGCGCCCGTGGCGTCCACGCAGGTCGCTTGGGCCGCGGCGGGCGCAGGGCTGAGCAGCCCGAGGGCGAGGGCGGAGGTGGCGAGGGAGACGATCCAGCGATGCGACATCGTCCCAGGGTAGCGTCAGCTTCGAGGCGCGGCTAGGGCGTACGGGATCACTCCGAGCGCGGGCTGGGCAAGCTTCGGCCCCTACATCGCACACGAAAAAAGGCGTGACCCCGAAGGGCCACGCCTGATCTCTGGGACTAGGCGACTCAGGCTTGGTCGACGAAGCAGTCGTAGCTCACGACGCCCGTGTCGACGATCAGCGCGTCACAGGTGGCCATCCACTTGGTGCCGTCCAAGGCGGCGCCGTCGATGTAGAGCGAGTAGGTGCCCGGCGTGAGGTCCGTGAAGGAGAGGCTGTTGGCGCACGGGATGCGGCCCGCGGCGTCTGCCCCAACGACGGAGTTGGAGTCCGTGACCAGCGCGCCCGCGGCGTTGTTGAGCGCGAAGAAGAAGTCACCCACGGCGGCCTCGGTGCAGGTCCCGTACACGGGGGCCGCGGTCGCGTCCTGAGCCCACGAGAGGGTCACGTCCAGCTCGGGAGCCGGGAGTTCGACCGTGAAGTCCGGCGACGCCAGCCCCGCGTCCGTGACCGAGGAGACGTCGAGCAGCAGCGGCGTGGAGCGACCGAGCTCCGCGCCCGAGGCGTCGTAGGCGAACCACTGCGTGTTGTAGCGCCCGGCCGCGAGCCGCGGCAGCGTCGCGTCGGTGCGACCGTCGAAGGAGCCTGTGGCGCAGGCCCAGGTCTGGTAGCTGTATTGGCCCGTGCCGCCGTCCTCGAGGATGCGCAGCTCCACGCTGTCGAGGCCCGTGGCGCCGCACGAGGTGGCGTCGGCGGGACCGGAGTTGATCAGCCAGGAGCCGTGGATCGTCACGCTTCCACCCAGGGTGGGATCGAAGCCGATGGGTCCCGTAACGAAGTTCGGCGGGGCCAGCCCGGCGTCGCTGTCGATGGTCACGTCGAGCAGCAGCGGAGTGGAGCGACCCACCTCGCCGCCACCGGCATCCCAGGCGAACCACTGGGTGTAGTAGGTGCCGTGGAAGAGCCGCGGCAGCAGCGCGTCCGTGCGTGCGTCGAAGAAGCCGTCGGCGCAGTTCCACGTCTGGTAGGACTGGGGGTTCGCCGCGGAGCTGTCTAGGATGCGCAGCTCGACCTGCGAGATGCCCGCCGCCGCGCAGTTGGAGGCGTCCGCCTGGACGCCGTTGATCTGCCAGCTGCCGCTCAGGGTGACCGTGCCACCGAAGGGGTTGGTGTTCGTTTCCACCACACAACCGGAGCCAAGGGCGATGGCCAGGAGTGGCAGCGCCAAGGAGATGAATCTACGCCTCATATGTCCTCTCGAATCTGCGGCAACCATCCAAAGACGCCGCGGGAAAAACCAAGCTCGTCGCCCGTCACGCGAGCGGCCCAGATGGGACGCAGCCCAAAGCGGCTGATTCACCCCAACTCGACTTGTCGCAGTATGGGCCCCCCAAAGGCCACGGGTCAAACCCGAGGAAGGCGTCCCCCGTCGACAGCTCCGAGGGCACGCTCAGCTCGGTCAAGTCGCCGGGATAACAGGGCCTTTGGACTCGGTCGGTCGCAGAGTTGGCCTGCCTCGGGC
>JAADHO010000403.1 GCA_013151775.1 Deltaproteobacteria bacterium
CTCGCGGGCGTGGCGAGGGAACGCTGCGACGCCCACCGAACAGGTCAGGCGCAGATCCCCGAAGGCCCGCTGCGAGATGGCCCGCCTCAAGCGCTCCGCCGCGGCCCGTGCGCCCTCCGCGTCCGTGTCCGGCATCAGCAGCACGAACTCCTCGCCGCCGTAGCGATAGAGCGTCTCCCCGCGCCGCAAGATTCCGCGGGCGCGCTCTGCGAAACCGACCAGCACGGCGTCTCCCATGGGATGGCCATGGGTGTCGTTGACGCGCTTGAAGTCGTCGAGGTCGATCATGGCGAGGCCCAGCTCTTGGCCGTCGAGCCGCGCCGCCTGAAGGGCACGATCGAGGGCGTGATCGAGGGATCCGCGATTCGCCAGCGCGGTCAGCGCGTCGGTGCGCGCCTCGCGCTCGAGGTGCTCGTACACACGCGCCCGGGCCACCGCGCGCCCCGCTTGCTCCGCGACGAGACCGAAGATCTGCGCGGTGGTCTCGTCCACCAACCGAGCGGTGAAGCGGTTGTCCGCGTAGAGCACGCCGCGACGCTTGCGCCCGCGCAGAGGCGCGGCGACGCAGGTGCGGAGATCGAGCAGCCCGCCGAGATCATCGCTGCCTTCGGCGCAGACCACTCGAGCCTCGCGCAGCGCCAGCGCCACGGGACTGTCGCCCGCGATCGGCACGCGCTTGGCGCGCGCCAGTGCGACCAGCCCCGAGGGAGCCGCGCGATGTGCCAGCCCCGCCTCATACAGCCCCTCGAGGCCGACGCCCGCGCCCTCGATCGCCCGCCAGATGCGATCCGCCTCCTCGCCATCCGCGGGCCCCACAGCCCCGCGACCACAGAGCTCGTCACCCTCCTCTACGAAGAGGATCGCCCGGTTGAAGCCGAGCCCAACCCCCGCCGTGACGCCCGTGAGGATCGCGTAGAGGGTCGCCTCCACCTCCAAGGGCTCGCGCAGCAAGTTGGAGACGCGGTGCAGGATCTGCACGGCGGCGCGCAGGGACTCGACCTCTGCTCGGAGTCGCGACAGCTCGTCTGCGTCTGCGTCCATGATGACGCCGCAGCATACCAGGACTCGCCGATCCGATCTGCGCGGGCCTCAGCTACCAGGCGGAGGCGGGGGCGTGGTCAGCTCGACCATGTAGGCGTCCGAGCTGATGAAGAAGATGCCCTCCGCCTCGTCCTTGTCGGCGAGATCCGGGTGATCCGTCACCACGCGATCGACCCCCGCGGCCTTGGCGGCAGCGACCAGCGCTTTCTCCCAATCGTCGGGCCCTGCCTCGTCGGCTTCGACGATCTCCACGAGCCCGCGGATCGTCTTCATCTGCGCCTCGACGGCGTCGGGCTTGAAGGCGGGCAAGGCGTGCAACATGGCCTCGACGCGCGCGAGCACCCACTCGGTCGTCTTGTGCTTCTGCGAATGGCCGAGCACGCGTCGAACCACATGTTCAGGCGGGGAGCCCAGGGCGACCGAGGCATTCACGTACACGTCAGGGGCGAGGATGATGTCCAAAGTTGACCTCCAGCACAGATCCTTCCCATCGCGGCGCTGAGGTCAAGCCCGGAACGCAGAATGGGACGCCACAGGTCATTTTCGCTCGGCGAAGCCAGTGGTCTTCAGCGCCCGCGGACGATGGCCCGACGCAGGCGAGCCATGGGCGCCGTGTGATCGAGCGCGAAGGCGCGCCCTCGGGTGGCTCGATGCACGCCCAGCCGAAGCAAGAGCGCGCGGAGATCCACGGGATGGGGTGAGCGCGCCATGCGGCGGTAGAGCCGGCTCATGACGTGCGTACCCGTGGCGCGATCCCCGACGCGCAGCACACGCGCCATGGGCCAGACGACCCGGCCGTTGCCGCCCGCTGCGGCGATGGCGCGCAGCGCGTCTCGCAGTGAGCGGCGGCCGTGGGTTTGACGTCGAATGCCCATATCTGCCAGCAACCAATACAAGGTTCCACCCCAATACACGCGACCCCAGGACGGTGTACGATCGAGTCCACGGTCACCCCTGCGGGGGAGTCCCTGAGGCAGACCTGAGGCGAAGCGCGCCCACACCTCTCGCTCACTCAGGTCACCGGCGCGCGCCCGCAGGATGGGCTCGAGGTAGGTGGCGAGCCCCTCACGCATCCAACGATGGCGGCGCGCTAGGCGCGGGAAGGTGGTGTGCAAGAGCTCGTGAACCAGGACCCAATCGCGGTCGAGCGCGTGGGAGCTGACCCGGCGCCCCAAACGGATGACGATGCGACGCCCCGCGTGGGTGCGTCCGGCCCCGACCCGGCGGCCGTAGCCACGGCGTACACTCACGTCTACGCGCGACGCCGGGAAGCGGCCGTAGTAGCGCGCCACGGTGTGGGCGGAGTGGTCGACCCAGCGCACGATGCGGGCGCGCGGCAAGCGCAGTCCACGCACGCTGCCCAGCAGCCGAACCACTCGCGGCACGGGTCGACGGTGCGCGCGACGATGCGTCAGATTCGAGTCGGCGCGCACCCCCGAGGACAGGGGCGCGAGGGTCAAGAGCAACGACATGCCTGCGGCGATGTAGAAAGAACGTCCCACTCCCCGAAGTATAGCGCACAATCACCCCAGGGGGTTACATGCCGTGGCCGATGGAGAGACGGAGCGGGCACTGATGCGACGGTGAAGTTGCACAACTTGGACCATCGCAGTAGAGCGTGAAGGCTCTCTCTAACCGGGAGAACCACGGACAGTCGTCCGCGAAGGGAGATCGACATGAAAGTTTGCAAGCACGTAGTGGCCGTGATGTTCATCGCATCGTTTGGACTCGCAGGATGCGGCGACGACGGCACGCCGCCCACGATGGACGCAGGTGGAGGACTAGACGCCAACCCACCCGACAGCGCCATGGACGCGCCAACGGCCTGCCCCACGCCCAGCTCTGGACCGAGCATGCACTCGGGTGCAATCGCTGCCGACGAGACGTGGAGCGCAGATGCGAGCCCCCACATCGTCATGGGCAGCGTGCGGATCGAAGGCGGCGCCACCTTGACGATCGAACCCTGTGCAGTGGTGCGGCTGGCATCCGACGGACGACTCAGCGCGGGCAGCTCCAGCGCGTCGGGGCACCTGGTAGCGGAGGGCACTGCCTCGGCTCCCATCCTCTTCGAGCGAGCGGACGCCACAGCCTGGGACTACCTGATGGCCGAACCCATGGGCAGCGTGCGGCTCGCCTACGTGACGCTGAGCGGAGGCGGCGGGGACGCCGTGACCTACGATGGCGCCTCTCTGGTGGCGAGCGGCCCAGCGGATCGCCCCTACGTTCAGAATCTCTTCGTCGACCACGTGACCGTCAGCGGCTCCGCCGGCTACGGCGTGCTGATGCGCCGCTACAGCGCTTTCA
>JAADHO010000291.1 GCA_013151775.1 Deltaproteobacteria bacterium
CGGCCTCGATCCGCAGCGCGGCGGCCTTCCTCGCCGCGCGCGCCTGCCTGAGCCTGGGCCGCAGCAGCGACGCCGGGGGCTACCTGCGCGTCGCCATGGAGCAAGCGGGGGCCCACCCCCCGGCCGGCCTTCGTGCTTTTTCGGAGCGCCTCGCCCGTCGATGATCCGCTCGCCCTACGTCGAGGTCGCCCTGCCCGTCCCTCTGAGGCGACGCTTCACCTATCGGGTGCCGGAGGAGCTGCGCGGCCACCTCGAACCGGGCTCACGCGTGGCTGTGCAATTCGGTCGCCGCAAGCTCGCGGGCTTCGTGCTCGCTGGACGCGACGAACCCCCGGAGGGCGTGAAGCGCATCCTCGCGCTGGCGGGATGCCTCGAGCCGGAGCCGGTGTTTCCCCGAGAGCTCTTCGACTTCTTGGTCGCCGCCGCCGGCTACTACCTGCACCCCATCGGCGAGGTGCTGCGCGCCGCGGCGCCCGCCCTGCCCAAGGAGGCGTTGTCGCGCCTGCGCAAGCGGGGCTTCCTCGAGGCGCAGGAGGCGCTCCCGGGACGGCAGCAGGCGGGCCGACTCACGCTCTTCGCCCACCGCACCGAGCTCTCCTCCGAGGGCCTGCGCCTCGGGCCCTCGCAGCACGCGGCCTTGGCTGTGCTCGACGCTCGCGGAGAGGCGTCCGCGGGCGACCTGCGCGCCCACGTCAAATCTCCCCAGAGCGTGATGCGACGCCTCGAGGCCCACGGCTTGATCACGCTCGAGCGACGCCGGGTGACGCGCGACCCCTTCAACCTCGAGACGATCGTGCGTGACCAGGCCCCAACCTTGAACGCGCGCCAAGCGCAGGCCGTGCGCTGCGTGCTCGACGCGGCCGAGGGCGAGGGCGCCGGAGGCTTCTTGCTGCACGGCGTCACGGGCTCGGGCAAGACCGAGGTCTACCTGCACATCATCGCGGCTCTGCGCGAGCGCGGCGTGGGCGCCTTGGTGATGGTGCCGGAGATCGCCCTGACGCCGCAGCTGGTGTCTCGCTTCCGTGCGCGCTTCGGGGACGAGGTGGCCGTGCTGCACAGCGGGCTGCGCCCGACGGAGCGGGACGAGGCGTGGCGCAAGCTGCGCTCGGGAGAGCTGCACATCGCCATCGGCGCTCGCTCGGCGCTCTTCGCGCCCGTCCACGATCTCGGCGTGGTGATCGTGGACGAGGAGCACGACTCCTCCTTCAAGCAGGAGGAGGGCTTCCGCTACCAAGGTCGCGACATGGCGCTGTGGCGCGCCCATCGGGCGGGCGCCGTCTGCGTGCTGGGCAGCGCCACGCCATCCCTCGAGGCCTACCACCTGGCCCAATCGGGCAAGCTCCATCTCCTGGAACTGCCCGAGCGCGCAACGGACGCCGAGCTGCCCAAGGTCGAGGTGGTGGATCTGGCGCGCCACCGCGGCGGTCCCTCGGGCCACCCCTTGCTCACGGCGCCACTGCACCACGCCATCGAGGAATGCCTCGCGGCGGATGGGCAGGCGATCCTCTTCCTGAACCGACGCGGCTTCGCCCCGAGCGTGCGCTGCAGCAGCTGCGGCCACGTGCAGCAATGCCCCGCCTGCTCGGTCTCGCTGACGGAGCACCGGCGCGCGGGTGTGCTGCGCTGCCACTACTGCGACTTCGCCACGCCCCCCGGGACGAGCTGCGTGTCCTGCGGCGGCGTGGGCCTCGAGCGTATGGGCCTGGGGACGGAGCGGCTCGAGGACTCCCTGGCGGAGGTCTTCGCACCCGCCCGGATCGCGCGCCTGGATCGGGACACGGCGGCGGGACGCGGCGCCCTGGCGGTGCTCGACCGGCTGCGGCGTCACGAGGTGGACATCCTGGTGGGCACGCAGATGGTCACCAAGGGGCACGACATCCCCGGGGTCACCTTGGTAGGCGTGATGCTCGCGGATCAGAGCCTGGCCTTCCCCGACTTCCGCGCCGCCGAGCGCACGTTTCAGCTCCTGGCTCAGGTGGCGGGCCGCGCCGGGCGTGGAGATAGCCCCGGGCGAGTGATCTTCCAGACCTACCAACCGCAGCATCCAGCCGTGCAGCGAGCTGCGGCCCACGACTACCTCGGCTTCTACGAGGATGAGATCGAGGCGCGGCGGGAACTCGACTACGCGCCCTTCGCGCGGCTGGTGAGCGTGCGCGTGGACGCAGGAGACGAGGATCTCGCCCGACAGGTCGCCGAACGCCTCGCCTCCATCGCCCTCGCGCATCCCGCGTCGCGCAGCGGACAGGTGTCGGTGCTCGGCCCGGCGCCCGCACCCATCGCGCGTGTGCGCGGACGCTTCCGCTACCGGTTGATGCTGCGCTCCTCGAACCGGCCCCAGCTGCGCTCCGTGGCCGCCTCCATCGCCGACGCCATCGACGGCGGTCTAGGCAGCGCGCGGGCCAGCGTCGACATCGATCCCGTCTCCATGCTGTGACAGCGGGCCCGCCTATGCGACACTGCGCGCCATGAACGGTGGCTTGCGCGTCGACGTGGTGGATCCTTCGAGTGAAGGTCAGTCCATCGTCCGGGCTCTACGCGCCGAGGGGCTCGAGGTGAGAGAGACCTCCGCGAGCAGCCTGAGCCTCGACGACGCCGCTCGGGTGGTGCTCGTGGCCGCCGAGGCGGAGCAGGCCGCGGAGCTCTTGGCCAAACTGCACACGAGCGACACCACGGCTCTGCTCTTGGGGCTACCGAGCGCGGGCCAGACGGGGGAATTCCCGGAGCTTCGCGAAGACATCGTCTTTCCGCGCCCCGTGGCCGTGTCGCGCCTGGTGCGCCGGGTGGCGACCTTGCTCGCCCCGGAGGAGCGCAGGCTCGACGTACCTGAAGACTCCGAGCGCGCGCCGGCCGTGGAGCGCCCCGTCGAGCGCACGATGCAGCTCTCACCCACGACGCTGGCGGGAGCCCTCGCGCCCAGCACCTCGACGGACGCGCGACCGACGGCGCCCGGGAACCTCGAGGGACCCGCCGTGGAGCTCTCGACGCAGCTCGCCGACATGCTGCGCTCCGCCGATCGGCGGCTCTTCCCGGACCTGCCCGAGCTGGACCTGAGGGTCACGGCGGGCGAGGAGACGGCCCGCGAGCTGGTGCCCAACGAACTGCTCGCTGCGGTGGCGACGCCCGTGGAGACGCTCGAGGAGGACGACGCGCCGGACGCCTTCACCTTCTTCGGCCCGCCTCCCGACGCCGTGCTCGCGGCTGGACCGGCCATCACCCCGGTGGAGTCCGACTCGCGTTCCGGCAGCCCGGGCACGGGCGCCCGCGCCGCCGTGTCCCATCACACGGTCCAGGAGGCGCGGATCTCTCGCAGCGTGTCGGCGGCCCTCAGCGGCTCGGTCACCATC
>JAADHO010000020.1 GCA_013151775.1 Deltaproteobacteria bacterium
CAGAGCGCCGCAGAGCAAGCCGCCGAGCGAGCCGCAGCCGAGCAGGCCGCAGCCGCGCAAGCCGCAGCCGACGCGCAGGCCGCCGCAGCCAGGGGCGACCAGACCGACACCCAGACCACGAACGAGAACCAGGAGCCCCCGGACGTCGGCGACCAGCCCGACTCGAGCGCGAGCACGACGACCCCGAACGACACGGAGGCATCGAGCGGCGGCAGCAACGTGCCCGCCATCGCCAGCTTGATCGCCGGTGGCGTGGGCGTGGCCATGGCCGTCAGCTTCGGCGTGATGGCGCTGAACGAAAACAGCCGCGTCTCGGGCCTCGAGTGCGCGGACACGGCCACCTGCGACAGCGCCCCCGGCGCCAACCCGACGAAGATGGACAGCTACGCCCTGCTCAGCGACATCGGCACCGGCCTCGCCATAGTCGGCGTGGGCCTCGGCTTGGTCTTCCTGCTCACCGCGGACCACAGCGAGCGGGATCCGAGCCAGGCCCGCCTAGACATCATGCCCTTTGCCAGCCCCACCGCGGCCGGCCTCGCGGCCCAAGGGAGCTTCTGATGAAGACCATGACACGACTCGCGCTATCGACCGCCCTGCTCCTGAGCGGCTGCTCCTTGGTGATCGACTCCGGTCAGTACACCGGCGGCGAAGATGGCGGCGTGGCCGACACGGGCACGGGCGACAGCGCCGTGGACACGGGACCCCGGGACGGCGGACGCGACACGGGACCGCGGGACGGCGGACGCGACACGGGACCGCGGGACGGCGGACGCGACACGGGACCCTCACCGGACGGCGGAGACGCGGGACCCAGCTGTCTCGGATGCCCAGCGGGTCTGGTCATGTTCGACACGGGCCACTGCATCGAGCCGGCGCCCTGCACCGTCAGCTGTCGAAGCACTGACGTATGCGACCCCTTCTACGGCAACGGGTGCTGGCCTCGACTCGCGTGCAACGCCGGGGCCCTGCCACCGGGCTTGGTGTGCGGCGACTTCGGCCCGGTGCGGGAGTGCGAGTGTCCAGCGGGGGAGTCCACGATGATCGGCGATCCCTTGAACCCCGATGCGACCTGCAGGCCCTGCACCGCCGCCGAGCACTACGCAAGCGACTTCGGGGCCTGCGTGCCAGGCACCGAGGCATGCAGCTCGGACGCCAGCTGCACGCCGCCCGAGACCTGCGCGGAGCGCTTCCCGCTCGACGGGATGTACTGCGCCGACGATGGGGCTGGACCTATCTGCCCAAGTCCGACCCAGACAGACTGCGGCACGCCCATCGGCTGCGTCGACCTGCAGACCGACCCCCTCAACTGCGGCAGCTGCGGCATCGACTGCGGCTCCGGGACCTGCGACGCGGGCGCTTGTACTGGCACCTCGTGCGTCGGTGCGCGGACCGAGTGCTTTGGCACCTGCGTCGACCTGGCGAGCGACACCATGAACTGCGGCGGTTGTGGCCGCGGCTGCGCGGCCGCGGAGACGTGCGTCAGCGGCGCGTGCGTGACTCCCACGGCGTCGTTCTGTGACTGCGCGGGCGGCGAGATCTGCCTCGGCGGCACCTGTGCCCGGAGTGGCGCCTGCGACTCCGTGTACATCGCGCCCGACTGCAGCGGGCGTCCGAGCGGCACGACCAGTGAGGTGCCCGCGTTTCGAGTCGCGTCCCGATCGTTCTCCGGCAGCCTGCAGCGCCTCGACCTGCACATCACCGGAAACGTGAGCGGCACGCCCACCGCCCAGACCCCAGGCTGGACGATGCTCTGGCGCACGGAGGCGGGCGTCCTTCAGGCCGCCTTTGCCAGCCCCGAGTACGACCCGACGACCCTGGGAGGCTGCTACTATGGCGGCACGCTGGGGCGAGTCCGCGTGTGCGGCACGGCTCCCACACCCGCATTCGGGCAGATGGACGCGCGCACGATCTACGCGGGCACGGCGGCGGCGGTCGGCGGGCCGCTCCAACCGCAGACGGTGATGACGACCGCCAGCGAACCCACGTCGACGACAGCGATCGACTTGTGGAACTTCACGAGCTTTCCGACCAGCGACGCGCACCCGACGAGACTATGCATCACCAGCGCTCAAACGTGGCGTGACCTGAACGCCGCGGGGACCGCGTTGCCACCCGTGACGGACCTGTCTCTGAGCGCGTACGGGCCTGGGGTCGGCATCTTCGCCACTCTGGGCACGAACACGATGGCGAGCTTCGGTCAGGGCGTCATGGTGCCCTCGACTCGGCCCGCTCCCGTGAACGTGGGAGCGGTGGCCGGCGGCTACGCGGCGGGCCTGTACGCAGGCCTCTCCGGCAACCAAGTGATCGCCTGGGACACGGGCGTCATGGCCATCTCCCACAACCTGGCCTCCGGCATCGCGACGGATCCAGTCGCCGCCATCGATCCTCAGCAGAGCACGAGCACCGAGGTCTTCGCCTTGGGACGCGCCGACGGATCGCTCCAGACCTTGGTGTGCAGTTTCGGCTCCGGCAGCTGCACCAGCACGGGCGTGTTCTCCGTGCCCACCGTCCCCGGCACGCCCATCGCCGCCTATCGCTCCGGAAGCCTCGTCACCCTGCTGGCCTTGGAGAACGGCGGTGGCGCCAGTCAGCTCGTGCGGCGCACCAGCATGAGCGATCTGCAAGTCATCCTGACGGATGCCACGGTGGGCGGCACGATCACCGGGCTGCTCGCCATCGACGCGGAGAGGGTGATGGACATGAACCCCGTGTCGCGTACTCAAGAGGGCTGGGACCAGGTGTGGGCGGCCATGATCGTCGTGGATCGAGCCGGCGTCGAGAGCCTCGAGCTGTGGACCGGGGCCGAACGGCAGTGCATCTAACGCTGACGAGAGTCCCGCGGCTCGCCAGTGTCCCACCACGGGAGAGCATGATCAGCGCCCGGACTGCGCCCAGCGGCTCGCCACGGCGCTGAATCCTTGCCATGATGCGACCCCGAAGGAGGGCTCCTTGGATTCTCACGCCCGTGTCGTCACCGCGGCTGTATGCGCCGTACTCTTGCTCGCTCCCCAGCTGGTCTCCGCGCAGACCGACCCGGGCCGCATCCACTTTCAGGCGGGCGCCGCCGACTACGAGTCGGGTGACTACGAGCACGCCCTCGGTGAGTTTCAGCGCGCCTACGAGCTGAGCCAGCGCAAGCAGCTCTTCTACAACATCGCTCTGAGCTATCAGCAGCTCGGGGACCTCGAGCACGCCATCGAGTTCCTCGGGCGCTACCTGAGCGAAGTGCAGGAGATCCCCAACCGCGCCGCCCTCGAGCGCCGCCAGGCGAACCTCCAGCGCAGGCTCGACGCGCAGAACGCGCAGGCGGCGGAGCAGAGCGCCGCGGAGCAGGCCGCCGAG
>JAADHO010000362.1 GCA_013151775.1 Deltaproteobacteria bacterium
CGGCCGGCGTAGCGCGCAGCGGCTTCCCCATCGTGGACGAGCTGCGCTACGACGCGCGCAAGCGTCCACGGCGCATGAAGCTGAGCCGCGCGCCCACCGAGGCCGACCTGGGCGACCACCCCCTGGGCGCTGTGACCCTCGTCACCGACACGGTCTACGCCTGGGACGCCGCCGACAACCTGCTCACCTCGGTCCGCCTGCCCCATCAGCTCCGGATTTTCTGCGCGCGGCCGTTGCCTCCCGCGTGCGGCTGGTCTATCACCGGCTGCGGCCCAGGGGTGGCCGGCGGAGTCCGTGATGAGCGCAATAGACGCCGACACCGACAGGGAACACGATCTCTTCACCACCTGGCGTGTGCAGGTAGAGGCCGAGCTGCGCGGGGCGAGCTTCTCCTCCCTCTACTCTCAGAGCCTGGCCGGCCTGACCATCGACCCGCTGTATGTCGCCAGCGACGAAGCCGGAGCCTCCATTGCTGCGCCCGCGCCTTGGCGGGTCATGGCGGAGGTCTCCGGGCCCGATCCGGCCCTGGCCGCGGCCCGCGCCCGAGCCGCTTGCGATCAGGGAGCCGAGGATCTCTGGATCGAAGCGGGTCCCGATCACGGGGTCCATCTGCTCTCGGCGGGCGATCTCGCCTTGGTGCTCGAGGGCGTGGATCTGGCGCGCGTGGGCGTCTGCCTCGAGCCGAAGGGAAACGCCTTCGCGTTGACGGCCGCGCTGCTGGCCGTGGCGGACGCTCGCGGCGTCTCGCGTGACGCCCTGCGCGGCGGTCTCGGCGTCGACCCCTTCGGCCTCTTGGCCTCTGCCGGTAGCCTCCACACGGGCCTGAGGGGCGCCCTCGCGGAGGCTGTGGAGTTGGCGGTCTTCGCCCAGCGAGAGCTGCCGCACGTGTGCGCGCTGCGTGTGGACGTGACGCACTTCCACGAGGCCGGCGCGCACCGAGTCTCGCAGCTCGCCTGGGCCCTCTCCACGGGCATCGCCTACCTGCGCGCGCTGATGGACGCGGGGATGTCCGCGGAGGACGCGGCCAAGAGCCTGGAGTTCGTGCTGCCCGTGACGGGGGAGCTCTTGCCCGAGGTGGCGAAGCTGCGCGCCATGCGCCTGCTCTGGGGCAAGGTCCTGCGCGCCGTGGGCGTCGCGCGCGTCCCCGGTGGCATGCGGCTGACGGCTCGGGGCGCGCGACGCTGTCGCAGCCGCCGCGACCCTTGGGTGAACATGCTGCGCGGCACCCTCGAGCTGGTTGCTGGCGCCCTCGGTGGCGCGGGCGCCATCCTCTTGCCTCCACTGGACGATGCCTTTGGTACCCACGATCCGCGAGCCTCGCGCAGCGCCTTGATGGCCCATCAGGTGCTGCGCGACGAGGCCAAGCTCGCGCGCGTGCTCGACCCCTTGGCCGGCAGCTACGCCCTCGAGGCGTTGACCTCGCGCGTGGCGCGTGTGGCCTGGGAGGAGATGCAGGAGCTCGAGGCGCGGGGAGGCATGCTCGCGGGGCTGCGCAGCGGGAGCCTACGCCGCGCCGTCTCCTTCACGACCCAGGCTCGCTGGCGGCGCATCTCGTCGCGTCGTCAGACCCTGGTCGGCGTCAACCGCTTCGCCAACCTCGAGGAGCAGCCGTTGCCCAAGCCGCCCGAGGACTCCGGCGAGTGGCTGCACGAGCTGGGCCGACGCATCACCGCGAGCAGTCCCGAAGACACGCAGCTGGCGCTGATGGGTTGGGCGCGCGCGCTGGCGAAGCCGCCGGAGGCTCGGGGCGGGCTCGCCGCCGCTGCGGTCGACTCCGTCGCCAAGGGCGTCGACCTCTTCAGTCTCACGGCGCTGCTGCGTGAAGGTCGACCCTCGCTCTATCTCGAGCCGCTGCATCGCTGGAGAGACGCGGAGGGCTTCGAGGCCTTTCGCGACGAGAGCGATCGTTGGCTCGCGCGCCGCGGGCGTCGTCCCTGCGTCCGGCTGCTCGGCTTGGGCGACGTCGTCGACTACGAGCCGCGCGCGGCGTGGGTCGAAGCGCTCTTCGCCACCGGTGGCGTCTGCTGCGTGCGTGAGGCCTGGGAGCGTGGCCGCGATCCCTCGACCCTCGAGCCGAGTGACGGCCTGTTGCTCTGCGGCAGCGACCAAGCCTACCAAGACTTCGGCGTCGAGGCGGCGCGGGATCTCTTCGCCGCGGGCGTCCCCTCGATCGGCCGCATCGGGCCGCCCGGAGAAGACGCCGAGCATTGGCAGCAGGCGGGCCTCGTGCACTCGTTCCACGAAGGGCTCGACGCCATCCAGATGCTGGCCGCCCTGTGGGAGAGCTTCGGAGAGACCCCATGAGCGCGTTCCCCGACTTCGCCACGCTCGACTTCGATCAGGCGCCCGCGGCCGACACCTCGCCCGAGGCGGATGACGCGACCACGCAGACGCCCGAGGGCATCCCGCTGTCGGCGCGCTACCTAGCGTCCGATCTCGCGCCCGTCAGCCACCTCGGCGGTCTGCCGGGCAAGCCCCCCTACGTGCGCGGACCCTACAGCACGATGTACGCGCGGCGCCCCTGGACCATCCGCCAATACGCCGGCTTCTCCACGGCTGAGGAGTCCAACGCCTTCTATCGCCAAAACCTCGCCGCCGGTCAGATGGGCCTCTCCATCGCCTTCGATCTCGCCACCCATCGCGGCTACGACTCGGATCATCCGCGGGTCACGGGCGACGTGGGCATGGCGGGCGTCGCCATCGACTCCATCGCCGATATGCGCCTGCTCTTCGAGGGCATCCCCCTCGACCGCATGAGCGTCTCCATGACCATGAACGGCGCCGTCTTGCCGGTGATGGCGCTCTACATCGTGGCGGCGGAGGAGCAGGGCGTGAAGCCGGCGCAGCTCCGCGGGACCATCCAGAACGACATCCTCAAAGAGTTCATGGTCCGCAACACCTACATCTACCCTCCGGCGCCTTCGATGCGCATCGTCGGCGATATTTTCCGCTACACGGCGGCGGAGATGCCCAAGTACAACTCCATCTCCATCAGCGGCTATCACATGCAGGAGGCGGGGGCGACGGCGGATCTCGAGCTCGCCTACACCCTCGCCGACGGCCTCGAGTACGTGAAGACGGGCCTCGACGCGGGCCTCGCCATCGACGACTTCGCCCCGCGCCTCTCCTTCTTCTTCGGCATCGGCACCGACCTCTTTATGGAGGTGGCGAAGCTGCGCGCCGCGCGTCTGCTCTGGGCGCGCGCCATCGAAGCGCATGGGCCCAAGAACCCCAAGAGCATGGCCTTGCGCACGCATTGCCAGACCTCGGGCTGGAGTCTCAGCGCGCAGGACGTCTACAACAACGTCGCGCGCACGGCGGTCGAGGCGCTGGCGGCGACCTGGGGCGGCACCCAGAGCCTGCACACCAACAGCCTGGACGAGGCGCTGGCCCTGCCCACGGAGTTCAGCGCGCGCATCGCCCGCAACACGCAGCTCTACCTGCAGCACGAGGTGGGCCTACGCGAGATCGTCGATCCCCTCGGCGGCAGCTTCTTGGTGGAGCGCCTCACGCACGAGCTCGCCGAGCGCGCCCGCGGGCATATGCGCGAGGTGGAGGAGCACGGCGGCATGACCCGCGCCATCGAGGCGGGCGTGCCGAAGTTGCGCATCGAGGAGGCGGCGGCGCGCACACAGGCGCGGATCGACGCGGGCAGGCAGACCATCGTGGGCGTCAACGCCTTCCGTCCCGAGCGGCCGGACGACATCTCCCTGCGCGAGATCGACAACTCCAAGGTGCGTGACGCGCAGCTCGCGCGCCTGAAGCAGCTGAAGCGCGATCGCGACGAGGCGGAGCTGTCGCGTCGGCTCGACGCCTTGACGCAGGCGGCCGAGCGCGGTGAGGGCAACCTGCTGGCGCTGAGCGTGGACGCGGCGCGCGCCAAGGGCACGGTGGGCGAGATCACGCTAGCCTTGGAGCAGGTCTTCGGGCGCTACCAGGCGAGCATCCAGACCGTGTCGGGAGTCTACGGAGGCGAGATGGGTCAAGACGCCAGCGCGCTCGAAGAGGTCCAAGGGCGCACCCAGAGCTTCTTCGACGCCCACGGGCGTAGGCCCCGCATCCTGGTGGCCAAGATGGGCCAAGACGGCCACGACCGCGGCCAGAAGGTGATCGCGTCGGCCTTCGCCGACCTCGGCTTCGACGTGGACGTGGGCCCGCTCTTCCAGACGCCCGAGGAGACGGCGCGCCAAGCCGTGGAGAGCGACGTGCACGTCGTCGGCGTCAGCTCCCTCGCGGCGGGCCACAAGACGCTGGTGCCGCAGCTGATCGAGGCGCTGAAGCAGGCGGGGCGTCCCGAGGTGCTGGTGGTGGTGGGCGGCGTCGTGCCACCACAGGACCACGACGCGCTCTACGCCGCGGGTGCCGTGGCCATCTTCGGTCCTGGCACGGTCGTGGCCGAGGCGGCGCTGACCCTGCTCGACAAGCTCGACGAAGCTTTGGCATGACGCGCGCGCTGGCATGACGCGCGCGCTGGCATGACGCGCGCTTCGGCGAAGGACGTGGACGCCCTCGAGCGCGGCGTGCGCGGCGCTGACCGGGCGTCCTTGGCGCGCGCCATCACCTTGGTGGAGAGCGAACGCGAGCAGGATCGCCTGCTGGCCACGAGGCTGCTCGAGCGGCTGAAGCCCCACACGGGAGGCGCGCTGCGCCTCGGCATCAGCGGCGTACCCGGCGCCGGCAAGAGCACGCTGATCGACGCCCTCGGCGTCGAGCTTGTTCAGCGCGGACACAGGCTCGCGGTGCTGGCGGTGGACCCGTCGAGTCAGAAGAGCGGCGGCAGCATCCTCGGCGACAAGACGCGCATGGCAAGGCTCGCGCAGGAGCAGGCCGCCTTCATTCGGCCGTCACCGTCCGGCAAGACCCTCGGGGGCGTCGCGCGCAAGACTCGCGAGAGCATGCTGGTGTGCGAGGCCGCGGGCTACGACCTCATCTTCGTCGAGACGGTGGGCGTCGGGCAGTCCGAGACGCGCGTCGCGGACATGGTCGACCTGGTGGTCTTGCTGCTGCTCGCGGGCGCCGGGGACGAGCTTCAGGGCATCAAGCGCGGCGTGCTCGAGGTGGCCGACGCGGTGGTGATTCAGAAGGCCGACGCAGACGCCATGCTGCGGGCCGCGCGCGCCAGGAAGGATCTGACGGTCGCGCTGAGCTTGCTGCGTGGCGCGGATGCGGGAGGGCCGCCGCCCGTGATGCTCACGAGCGCTGTGGAGGGCACGGGCCTGACGGAGCTCTTCGCCTGGGCCGAGTCGGAGGCGCAGGCGCGCCGCGCCGACGGACGCTTCGACGCGCGCCGGCGAGAGCAGGCGCTGAGCTTCTTCTCAGGCTTGGTCGACGAAGGCATCCGCCGCAGCTTCCGTCAATCACCTGAGGTCGCGGGGCTGCTGCCAAAGCTCGAAGCCGACGTCGCCGCGGGCGCGCTCGATCCGGCGCAGGCGGCGGACGCGCTGTTGGCTGCGTTTCGCAAGGAGTGAGATCGCCGCGCCTCAGGGCACGCGCGTCATGAGCATACCGTCGAGGGACGCGGCTCGCTCGGCGCAGGTGTCGCGCACCAGGCTGAAGCGAACGGAGCGGCAGCCCGCCCGGAACGCCATGGTGTAGACCCCCGCCGCGTCGGGGCCGCATCCCGGCGAACCGCCCTCGGGCGGGTTGTAGATCCGAAACCTGTTGCCTGTGGTCGAGTAGCGGGCGGCGAAGGGAGGAAAATCCGTACCCTCTGGGGCCGCCGTCCAGGTGCCGTCCGCACGGAAGCGGAAGATCACCACCGTGCCGTCGATCGTCGCGCGGAAGTCGCCCACCAGCGAACAGGCCCTCGCCGCGTCCGGTCGCGAGGCGTCCACGATCACGGCGCCATCGCCCGTCTCGCTCGCGTCCACGCCACCATCACCGAGTGAGTGAGACTGGGTGCAGGCGGCGAGAGCGAGCGCCAGGCCCGCAAGTGCTGTGATTCGAAGCATGCTCGAGCCTACACCGAGAGCTGGACGATCGCAGCTACCCCCGATCGGATCAGCCGCCTGCGTCGTCGCGGCCAGCGCGCAGCGCAAGTCCACGCTCCGGAGTTGAATCGCGAAGGATGACGGCCGACGGACGGCCCTCAGAAGGTGTTGCCCGCGACGTAGGAGGGTCCGATGCGGTCGGTGCTGACGACTACGTCGTTGAAATAGATGCCCCCTTCAACGCCGGGCTCATCCCATTGCTCCGACCACCGCGCCATGTTGTCCATTACGCTCAGGAAGTTGAATCCGGGCTTGGCCGCCGTGAGCAGCGAACGCGTCGTGGATACGCGATCCACACTCTGCTCGATACCCCCCGGGGCGTTCGGACAGAATTGTTCTTCCCCGTCGAACCAAACCTGAAAGACCCCATCGTTCGAGGTGTCTGTGCTCGACAGCTTGAAGCGCCACTCGAACGTGTGCCAGGTCTGCGTGCTGTTCAACAGCCGTCGCGTCGAATGATCGAATTCCCACTCTCCGCCGCCGACGTGATCCCAGTGCCCGTCGAATCCCCTGTGATATCCAGGGGTGTCACTTCCACTGACATACCAATCGGTACCCGTTCGTGGACTCCCGGAGCTTCCGCGGTCATTGGTGTTGAGGTTCTCGCTGAATGTAAGGTTGTTGCGGATGCCCCACTTCGGTATGCCGCTGCCCCAGTTCCAGACGATGAAGTATGAGTCTGTCCTATTCTCGGTCCAATTATCTCCGTTTAGTCCCGTGTTTTGCCACAGTCGACCCCACTTCCAGTAGGGGAGCGCACTCGGAGCGATGCCCGCGGTAAATGTACCCGGAAGTCTCACCTGATAGCGGATATAGAGTTCGGGGTAACCTGTGGCGGGATCTCCGGTTAGATGCTTCCCGAGGTTCGTCGCGAGCGCCGTCGAGCTGGCGGGCCATTCGAACTTGAGCGCGACCGAGCCATCGATGCCTGCGCCGGGCACGCCCCGAATGGTCCCTCGGTTGGTTCGAACGCCATCCCAACCCGTGGGCACGTTGTCGAACTCCCACAAGGAGGCGCCCGTCCGACTGTAGTCGCCGTCGCTGGCGAAGTTGGTCTCGAAGATCACACCGGTCGGACCGCCGTCGACGCTCGCATCCACGCCGCTTGCGTCGGCGCCACCTGCATCCGTGAGGCTGCCCGCATCTGAGACGTCAGCGTCGGCGCCGGAGCCAGCGTCGGAGATGTCGGCGTCGGCGCCCGCGTCGGAGACGACCGCATCAAAGGCAGCGTCGGGGCGGGCGGCGTCCGCGTCCCCCGCGTCTCGATCGGAGGTCGAGGACCCGCAGCCGAGCGCCAGGAGTGCGCACAGGATGATGCTCTTGTTCATGCGCCGATCGTAACAGCCTGCCTCTGCGCCGGAACTAAACTCTCCTATATTCGACGCTTGGCACTCAGTGGCACTGCCAGACGCATTCGTGGTCGAAGGCGTAGGCGACTCCGCCGTCGCCGAGGTTGATGTCCGCGAGCCGCTCGTCGAATTGGCAGACGAAGCGCTCGTCGAGGCCGTGCGGGCCGTCTTGGAGCCAGAGGGGTCCTCCCAAGAGGTGGCCAGCCTGTCGGTAGATCAGCCCGCGCAGATGGTCGAGGGCCTTGTCTTCGGTCTCGTCTCTCTCGTCGAAGACTCGCTCCGGCAGCTCGAGGCGTTGGAGTTCGACGCCGCGTGCGTGCGTCAGGTCTCCGGCTTCAGCCGCGAGCTGTGCTTCGGATCGCGGCAGCAGCGCCTGCGCGCGCGTCGCGTCTTCGGTGTAGGTCTGGACGAAGATCGAGAGGCTAGCCTGCTCCGGGAAGCGAGCCTGAAGCTCCGGCACGGCGCTGAGTTTCAGCGTGAAGGCGTGCACCAGACGCCGGCCTCCGGCCTTCGGCAGGTCCTCCTTGGCAAAACCTCGCGGCCTCCCGCCCGTGTAGGCCGCGCTGTCGTCATCCGCGGGATCCTGCGTCGGCCAGAGCACGTAGACGCATCGCTTCGGCCCAGGCAGCGCCTGCGCTAGACGCACTATCTCGTCGCGCACGCTCTCCCTGCTGCCCGCTACCTGCACGATGCGCTCCGCCGCTTCGTCGCCGAGCTGCGAGCGCACCCGCTCGAGCAGGCTCTCCGACACGCTCTCGCCCGCGAGGCGCGAAGCCAGCGCCTCCGCGAGCCGTACACCTTCGCGTTTGAAGCTCGTCGAGGTGTGGTTGATGTCGCTCCACATCATGTCCTCGTCGCGGTATTCGAGGATGATCTCGGCGATGTGCTCGAGGTAGCGGTTCGAGAGTCGATGGCGGAAGAAGCGCAGCTCGCGATAGACCTCCTTGGAGGTGTCGCTGCCCTCCGGCGCGTGGGCGAAATCGGGCGCGGCGGACCAAAGGATGGCCTCCGCGCGTTCTGGGGGCAGCGCAGCCAAGGCGCGCACGGTGGGCCTGTAGTAGCTGAGGTGGGGCACGCGCCCAGGCTCGAGCAGCCCGTCGCACTCGCGCGGGATTGGGCGGTCCTTGGGGTAGTTGGCGAGGATCGCGGCGACCCAGCGGCGAAGGGCCAGCGCTCTCAGTCCCTCGGCTCGCGTGGCCGCCTCGACCACGATGGGTAGGCAGCGCTCGAGGCCCGCGGGCGCCCCGCGCTCGTTCGTGGCGTTGACGGCCCAGCGTTCGACGTTGCTCGGCGTGAGCTCGTCGAAGCTCAGGAGGCGCTCCAGGACCTCGCCTCCGAAGGTCGCGCCTCGCAGCCACAGGTCGCGCAGAAAGTCGACGGACTCCAGCTGCCCTAGCGCCCAGGCGTCGAGGCGTGTGCAGCCGAGGGCGCTGAGCGCGTGCACGCCCAGGGCCTTGCGCAGGTGGAATCGGCCGGCGTCGTATTGGGCTTCGAAGGGCGGAATGTGCTCTGGAGTTTGCGCCCGGGACATGCCGACGAAGCGCAGCACCTCGACCGCCCAGGGCTTGTCCTCGGCGAACTCGTCCGCCAGCGCGAAGAACTCGCTCGCGGGTTCCTCGCGCTGTTCCAGCAAGGGGACGTCCTTCGAGGCCCCGAGCAGCCAGCTGACGGACCTGAGCGGTCGCCCAGCCAGCTGCGGCGCGAGAACCTCCCAAGGCAAGCCCTTGGCGCTCTCAGGGTCCAGGCTGTCGATCCAGCGCTCTCCGCCCAGCGCGCGCAGCGTCTCGGCGAGCTGCTCGTGGTCGAGGGTCTGGTAGGTCCAGCTCGCGCATTCGCCCGGGGCGCCGGTGAAGCGCCCCGCGGGTCGACCTCGGTGCAAGGGCGCGATCAGCGCCCGCATGGCTCCCGCCGCCTCCTCCGACGCCAGCGTCTGTCCCAGCTCGAGCCCGCGGAAGAGCTGCGTGGCGTCGGCCACCTGCGGTCCTAGCTCGAGGGCCGCCATGTCCTCCTCGGGGGCCTTGGCGTAGAGCCAGCCCACGGCGCGCAGGACGCTCTCCGGTAGCGCCTGGAGCGTCGGCTCGTCGGTCTGGCGCATGAACTCCAGCAGGCGCTCCCTGCTGAGTTCGCCGGGCCGAAGCTTCGTCAAGAGGTACTCTGCCAGCGCCGCGCTGGGCCCGAGCGCGCCGTGCTCGACCAAGTGAGTGAGGACCTGCGGCAGATGGTGCGCTTCGAATTTGTCGGTGATGCGCCACCCCTCCTGTCTCAGATCCGCCTTCGTCTCGAGCGCCATCAGCTTCTCGGCTCGGTTGAGCAGCATCCGCGCGCCGTACTTGGTCGAGTGGAGCTGCAGCGCCGGAAGCTTGGTGGAGAATTTTCCCATATGTAGCCCGATCTACGTCGCTAGACCGATGGTTCTTCCCCTCGGGAATCTTCTTTGAAGATCGCCGCTGCTGCCTCGGGGGCGATGGAGCGGACGTGTAGATCGCGCTGCGGGAAGGGGATCTCGATCTTGGCCTCCATCAGGCGCGCGTGGATGGCGACCAGCACCAGGCTCGCCACCGTCGGCCACTCGTGCTTCAGGTCCACCCAGAAGCGCAGCTCGAAGTCGAGGGAGCTGGCGCCGAAGCCGAGGAAGAGCGCCAGCGTCTCGGGCTTCTCGGACACCTCGGGCACCGTTCTGGAGGCCTCGAGCAGTAGGTCGATTACGCGCTGAGGATCCGTGCCGTAGGCGACGCCGACCGGGACGTCCACGCGTCGCCGTTGATCGGAGAGCGTCCAGTTGATCACCTGCCCCGACACCAGATCCGCGTTGGGCAGGATCACCTCCGCGCCCTTCAGTGTCCGCACCACGCTCGCGCGGATGCCGATCTCTCGGACTCGGCCGACCATGCCATCGACCTCGACCATGTCCCCGGTGCGGATGGGACGCTCGAAGATCAAGATCAGGCCCGACACGAAGTTGTTGACGATGGTCTGCAGGCCGAAGCCGATGCCCACGCCGAGGGCGCTGACGAGCAGGGCGATGCTGCTCATGTCGACACCGGCGGCGCCGATGGCGGCGATGAAGCCGATGAGCCAGACGCCGTAGCGTGCCAAGCGGCTGACCGTGGCGGGCGCTCCGCGTGGCAGATTCAGGCGGGGCAGCACGTCCTGCTCGAGCAGGAAGCTGAGTATCCGTGAGACGTAGCGGGTCAGCCACACCACCAAGCCGAAGCCGACCAGGTCACCTAGCGACAGGGACCAGGAGCCGATGTTGGCCTGCCAATTGAATACGTCGGAGAACATCTCCTGCGCTGGATCCTCGAGGTCGAAGACCATGAGGGCGCCGTAGAGCCAGCCGGCGGCAGTTAGAAACTGCAGGACGCTGCGGATCTTGGCTTCGATCAGATCACGGTGAAAGCGCACGGTGCGGCTGACCTGTGCGAAAGGCGAGCGCAGGGTGGCGGACAGCACAGCGTCGAGTACGCGCACCGCGGCCAGCAGCAGGAAGAGCACGTACCCGAGGTCCAAGAGGCCAGGCGTCAGCAGCGAGGCCAAGTTCGAGTAGCCGAAGATCTCCGCCAAGGCAGAGATGCTGAGCAAGACGACGGTGGCCTGCAGGGCTCGCGGCACGGCCCGAAGCAGGCGCGAGGCGCCCTCGTCCTCAGGGCGCGCGTAGCCTCGGCGCAGCACGAGGATGGTGCCGGTGAGGAACACCAGAGTGACGAGCAGGCTCAGGATCCGCGGCAGCGGCGGCGAGAGCGGCAGGGAGGCGCTGATCTCGTGCGCAGCGAACAGACCGAGCAGCGCCCAGATCGGTCTGTGCAGAGCGCGTCGACGAATCAGCGTCGGCAACAGACGCAGGAGCGGGATCAACGCGAAGGCGGCGGCTGCGTGAAAGATCGCGGTGGGCGCGCGGGGATACACGAAGCGGATGGCGACCAGCCCGAGCATCAGCGCGGCCGCGAAGGGTCGCGAGAGGATGGCGAGGCTCGCGTGGTCGGCCCCGCTGGCCGTCTTCATGCTCCATCGGCCGAGGGCCACCACGGCGATCAGGAGCAAGATGAAGAGCCCCACGTGCAGGGGGAGCTGATCGCCGTAGAGCGTGTAGAACGTCGACCAGGAGCCCTTGATCGACACGTGAGAGGCGGCCTCGCTTCCCGCCTGAGTCGACGCGGCCCAGATGGGAGGCGCTGTGCGGCTGAAGAGCCGAGCGCGGCGTTCGTGCTGAGCCTCGTGCAGGCGCTCGAGCAGGTGGCTCGCCGTCTCGCGATGCTCCGCGAGGGTGTGCTGCAGCTCCGCCACGGCGGACGTGCGCTCCGCGACGCGTCGATGGAGCTCGTCGATCCGGCGCAACAGCGCCTCGCTGCGCTGGACCACCAGGGCCGGAGTCCCAGGCGTGGCCCGAAGCTCACGCTCCGCGTCGGACCAGCGGTTGCGGGCGTTCTCGAGCCTCGAGGTCAGCTCGGACAGCTCGGCGAGACGTGCGTCCAACGCCTCCTCGTCGTCGGCGCGATCTCCGTCCAGCCCACCGACTCGGCGCGTGAGCTCCGTGAGGTCGGAGCGACCAGCCGCCGCGATCGCCCCTGGGGCCACGCGCTGCTCGAGGCCTGCCAGATCTTCGTCGCTGCTCTCGAGCCGCGCGCGCACGGAGCCGACCACGGGGCTGCCTTCGACGAGCTCGGCGTCGGCCTGCAGCTGCGCGGTCGCGTCCCGTGCCTCCTGCGCGATCGCAGCGGGCGAGATCGCGACCGCCCCCACGCCTGAATCGACCTCGACCGCCGGGTCCTCAGCACCCGCATCGACGCTTGCGTCTGTGGTAGCGCCGTCGACGCCCGAGTCGGTCGGCTGCGCCCCCGCTCCACCGGGAGTCGCCAGGACGCAGAGGAGAAACGCTACAGCGAGCACGCCCGAGGGGGCGGCCGCCCGTGAAGACAGGGTGCGACCGGGCACTGGCTAGCGCTTGGTCGCGGTGAGCAGGAAGATGGGGTAGTGGCGCCCGTTCTTCTCGACCTCGGCCGCCGTGACGAACTGCACGTCTTCGAACCCATTGGCCTCGAGCAGCGCCCCGAGCTCGTCCCGATCGAAGCCCGCGTGGTAGACCCCCTCGATATCCGCGGGGTGGAAGCTGCCGTCCTCGGCGTCGAGGTCGGCGAGGGCGAGCTTGCCGCCGGGCGCGAGCTGCTGCGCGAAGGCCTTCAGCAGACGATCCGTGTGCTCGACGTGGTGCAGAGCCATGGCGCTGATGATCAGATCCACCTTCTCCTCGAGCGCCGCCTCTAGGATGTCCCGGCACACGGGCTCGACCTTGCCCTGGAGTTCGGGCTTGGCCGCGAGCTGTTCGAGCATGGCCTCGGAGATGTCCACCGCGTAGATCTTCGCGACGTGCGGCGCCACGTGACAGCAGATGAGCCCCGTGCCCGCGCCGAAGTCCATCACCTGCATGTCCGGCGTCAGCTCGACGTGCTCGAGCAGCGCGCGGCCCACACCCTCGGAGATGATCGCGGGCAGCGGTCGCGCGTCCCACTCGGCGGCCTTGTCTTCGAATAGATCGGTCATGCACGACGGATATCGTGAAAGCTCCAGCGCGTCGAGCCGCTCGCTCGCCTTCACCTCGGGCCATGGGGTAGGCTCGCCGCGACGCAGGGCCGGGTTGAAGCCTTTGGCGGCCCCGTGCGTCGGAGGAAATATGCACAGCCATTGGGTTCTCTCCTTGTCCCTCGTCTTCGTGCTCTCCGCCTGCGGCGGAACGCCCCAGGCCGAGGATCGCACCATCACCCTCGATCAGGCGGACGAGACCAGCGACAGCGTCACGCCGTCCGCGGGAGGCGGCGACGACAGCATGAACGTGGGCGGCGACGCCTGCGAGACGGACGCCGACTGCGTGCCCGCCGGCTGCTGTCACGCCACCTCATGTGCGGCCCAGGCCAACGCGCCGAGCTGCGGCGACGTCATGTGCACACAGGACTGCCGCTACGGCACGCTCGATTGCGGTGGTGGCTGCCTATGTCACGAGGGTCACTGCGCCGCGCGCCTCTCCGGGCCGCCCAGCGGTCTCGAACAGGTGCCCGCGGGGTAGTGGGAGTGGGCGCCCTAAGCGTGTCCGCCGGCTTCGCGGGTGGCGCCCTCGGGCGTGCTCTCTTCGGCGGCGCGCGTGGGCGCCATCGACAGCCGCCGGTAGCGCTTCTTGCGGTCCTCTTCGAGCGGTCCGAGCAGACCGGCGATCCAGGCGAGGTCTTCCGTCTGAGCGACGAAGTGTTTGACCATCATGGTCAGGGGCGCCGAGAGCAGGGCGCCCATGGGACCGAAGATGAAACCCCAGAAGACCATGGAGAGGAACACCACTAGCGGCGACAAGCCCACGGCCTTGCCCATCAGGCGCGGGTCGAGCACGGAGGCGATGAAGAGGTTGAAGACCGTGTAGCCGACGGCCATGCCGATGGCCACGCCGGGGCCGTGCAGCACCAGCGCCAAGAGCACGGGCGGGATCGCCGCCACGAAGCTGCCCACGGTGGGGATGTAGTTCAGGACGAACGCCAAGAGGCCCCAGAGCACCGGGAAGTCCACGTCCCAGATCATGCACCAGACGCCCGCCAGCACGCCCGTGAGCACGCTGGTGCCCGTCTTCACCAGCACGTAGCGGTTCACCTCGTGGGCCGCGATCTTCATGCGCCGCAGGTTCGAGGGCCGCTTCAGCACGCGCTTCAGCTTCTCCTCGAGCCCGGTGGCCTCGAAGAGCATGAAGCCGACGATCAACAGCACGAGCACGATGCGTGAGACGACCCCCGCGAGGCTCTGGAGCAGGCTGCCGATCAGCCCCATGACCCAGGAGGGATCCGCGATGGCGTCGAAGGTCTCGGAGGAGACACGCAGCCCGCGCGCCGTCAGCCACGCGCCGAGCTCGCCGACCAGCGCCGCCAAGCGCTCGTCGTAGACGGGCAGCCGCGCGGTGAAGGCCGCGACGGATCCGCCGGCGAGGGCGGCCAGGCTGGCCACGACCAAGAGATCGACCAGCAGGCCCATCAGCACCGCGAGGATGCAGTGGACGCCTCGCTTACGCAGCCAGAAGACCAAGGGCATGGTGGCCGTGGCGATGAACCCGGCCAGCAGAAAGGGCACGAGCAGCGGCGCCGCCAGCTTCAAGCCGGCGCACACCACCACTATGGCAGCGGCGACCATCGCGACGGGACCCCCTCGACGCAAGCTCATGGATTCAGCCTAGCGCCAAAACCCAGCGTGTCCCACAAACTCTCACGAATCCGCGATCTCGACGTGTTTCAGGCCGCCCTCGGGATCGCAGGTCAGCGCCAGGCGTCCGTCGAGCAGCTTCTCGAGGTCGGCTCCGACGGCTTGGTGGCGATGACCCGTGCTCAGCCTGCCGCCGCGGGTCGCCACGAATTGTTCGATGTCCGAGCGGGTTGCCAGGACGGAAGGTTCGATGCTGATCTGCCGAGAGCGCTCCGTCAGCCAGGCCATGGCCAGGGCCACGTGGACTTCGTTCGGCTTCTGGTTTCCGCGCTCTGGGGGACGGCAGACGTCCTCGGGGCTCAGGCGCTCTCCGCGCTCGACGGCTTCGAGCAGGGAGTGGGCCGCCGCGTCGTTCAGACCACCGCGTCCGTCTAGGCCGCGCACCTTGCGCAGGGCGGCGATTGTCTTGGGGGCGCGACGGATCACGCCGAGCAGCGCCATGTCGGAGAGCACCCACTTGAGGGGCTTGTCCTCGCTGCGCGCGCGCGCCACCCGCCAGGCGGCGACCTCTTGGGCCACGCCCTGGGCGCGCCGGCTCATGGAGCGGCTGCCTTTGATACGCCACCACGCCTGCTCGTCCGGTCGCGGCCTCTGGCTCGCCACGCGCTGCTCCTCGCACTCCGCGGCGCAGAAGTCCGCGCGATCGAGCTGCTCGAGGCGCGCGCTCAGGGCGTCCTGGATCTCGAGCAGGTGCGTCACATCTGCGGCCGCGTAGCGCAGGGCCGAAGCCGACAGCGGGCGCCGCGTCCAGTCCGCGAGCTGCTCTGCCTTGGACAGGCTCACGCCCAGCAGCTCCTGCGCGAGCTTGGCCAAGGAAGGGCGCCCCAAGCCGACCAACGCGGCCGCCACCTGTGTGTCGAAGACGCGACTCGGGACCGCGCCACAGTCCTTGGCGAGGATCTCGAGATCCTGGCTCGCGGCGTGGATCACGGCGACGCCAGGGCCCTCGAGCAACGGACGCAGCGCCTCCGGAGCCGTCGTCAAGGGATCGATCAGCGCCACACCGCCGGGCCAGGCGATCTGCACCAGGGCGAGCTTCGCGTAGTAGGTGCGCTCGCGGAGAAACTCCGTGTCCAGGGCGTAGCGAGGCTCCTCGAGCAGGACGTCGACGAGCTCTTCGACCTCTGAGGTGGTGCGGAGCAGGGCGGGGGTGTCGGTCATGGACCTACCTTGTCACGTCGCGGCCGCTCGGCTAGGTCTCGTTGTCATGCGCCGAGTTCTGATCTTCGCCATTCTCCTCGCCCTCAGCGGCTGCGGGCCCGCCGAGTCCACCGCCCCCGCGGAGGCCGTCTCCCTCGAGTCTGCCCCTGCTGCGGCCGGCGACACACCGGCCACGCCAGACACGGCCGATACGCCCGCCGCTCCCGCTCCTGGTGGTGGCGTCGTCGCACATCCCGGGCCCACGCGACCCGCGGAGATGGAGGGTGGAGGCTACAAGCTGCGGCTTCAGGTGGGCACGCCCCGGCCGCACCCGCCGACTCCCCCGGCGCCGACCGCGCCGACGCCCTGAGATCATGAGAACGAGGGGGAGTACCCAGCCGCCGCTAGGCACTCCCCCGGGCTCCGCCAGACGGCCACGAGGTCTCGCTCCCCCCTGCGGTTACGCCAGTTTCCGCTCGCCTCGGGCCACTTCCTCTTCCGGCGATGTCTCACCCTAGACTATCGGTCATGGGCCGCCTTGCTTTACGCGCGTCGAGGCTCTGCGCTCCACTCCCCCAACTTTTTTCCGCGACCGCCGTACTGCCTCATGATGGCCGTCCGCGTCTCCGCCCCCTGCGCCGCCCTGCTCTTCGTCTTCGCCGCGATGCAGCCTGGGCTGGCTCACGCCCAGGAGGACTCCCCTTGGCACGCGGCGCTCGACGTCTCCTACGTGCGCTCCACGGTGCGCTTCATCTCCACAGCCTCCTTCCTGCCCGGCTGCACGGAGGGCTGTGCGCCGAGCGCCATCTCTCAGCGCATGTTGCGCGGCAGCTTCGCCTTCGGGCTCGCCGGTCTGAGCGCCGAGGCCAGCGTGGCGCGGCCCATGGACGGAGACACGGGCGATCTGGTCTACAGCCTCGGTGTACACCTCGACACCTCCTACCGCGCCCACGTCTCCCTGGGCATTCGCGGCGCCTACCTGCGTCGCTTCGGGCAGGCGCCCGGGCGTGGCGGACGCGTCGCCGCGTCGCTGCAGATCCGCGTGGTGGACGACTTCGTGCTCTACGGAGAGGCTGGACTAGACGTGACGAGCGTCTCCCAGAACATGAGCGACAACGGCGCCATCCTGGCCTACGCGACCCAGCTGGGCATCGGGCTGCGCGTGGTCTTCTCGCCCTGAGCCGGCGCTATCGACAGTGGGGGCGATGTGGATGGGGCTGGGTCATCCAGGCACGCCTGCGTTGCAAAAAGGCGCGCACCTCGGGCGCCACGCGTCCCGCGCGTCGTCGCGCTTGGCGCGCCGTCGTGACCTCGGCGCGTCGCCCTCTGCCCGCGGAGAGCCTCGGGCGCACGTCCGCTTCCGCGAGCTGCTCCCGGCGCCAATCGTAGAGCGGGCGTGAGTCGCGGCAGCCGCGGGGGATGTCCTCGGCGCTGCAGAAGAAGCGGAAATGAAAGTGGTCGTCGTGCGGATAGGAGGGCTGACAGGTCTCGTCCGCGAAGCGCGCGACGGTGGCCTCCGCCGCCCCTTGGCGCTGCGCCTCGGCCAGCAGCAGCGTGCGCAGATGTTCGGCCAAGAAGATGCGCTGCAGGTGGGCGTCGGGATCCTCGATCAGCGCCGCCACATAGCGCCAGCTGCGCGGCAGGTCGATGCGCACCTGAACGTCGTCCGTCGGGTCCGCGAGATCCGCGAAGTCGGTGCCTCGGCCCTCGGGATCGAGGGGCGCGCCCACCCCGGGCATGGGCTCCCCGGCCTCGTCCAGTAGATAGAAGAGCACGTCCACGTCGCGCCCCGCCTGATGGGAGCCGTGGTGCTCGATGGGTCCGCCGTGCTCGAGGCCGAGGTCGTTGATCGTCACCTTGCCTCCGGGCATGTCGTAGGCGACCAGGGCCGCTGCGCGCGTCAGGGCGTTCAGCGTCTCGGCCGTCGCGTAGACCGCGTCCGCGGGG
>JAADHO010000117.1 GCA_013151775.1 Deltaproteobacteria bacterium
TGGCCTCGGGCGCCCGCGGCGAGCCCGGCACAGCGCGCGGCCGCGCGGGCGGGCCTGGGTCTGCCCAGCGACGCAGAGGTGCTGCTCTACGCGGGCAACCTCGACGCCTACCAAGGCTGGCAAGACGCCATGGGGGTGGCGGCGCGCCTCGCCCGGAGCCGGCCGCGGACACGCCTCTTGGTAGCGACGGCCTCCGACCCCGAGCCCCTGTGGCGCTTGGCGCGGGAGTCGGGCCAAGGCCACAGGCTCACGCTGACTACGCTCGCCTCGGAGGAGGCGCGCCGCAGAGCCTACGCAGCCGCAGATGTAGCCCTCGTGCCACGGCGCGTGGCCGGCGGCGTTCCGATCAAGCTGCTCGACGCGCTGGGCCGCCAGACGCCGGTGGTGACGACCCCGCGCGCGTCCGCCGGCCTGAGCCTCGCAGGCGCCTGCTTGCTGGCCGAGGACGACGACGTCTGCTCCATGACTCACGCGGCGGGGCGGCTCTTGGAGGATCGTGAGCTGGGCCGACGTCTGACGACGAGCGGTTCGCTCTACCTCGAGGCGAAGCACGCGCCGCATCTCTTCGCAGAGGCCCTGGAGCATCTGATAGCATCCCTCTTCCACCCGACCCCGACAGGACGATGAACCCACAGCGCCCCGCCGATCCGGAATACGAACGTCTCTTCAACGCCATCTCCGAGGCGGTGTTCATCCAAGCGCAGGACGGGATGTTCCTGGACGCGAACCGCGCCGCCACGGAGCTCTTCGGTTACCCGCGGGAGCAGCTGGTCGGCGCCTCCCCCGAGCTGCTCCGCGATCCCCGTCGCACGGACAGTGAGGCCACTCTGCGCTACGTGGAGCGCGCCTTCGAGGGTGAGCGCCAGACGGTCGAGTGGTGGGGTCGACACCAGAGCGGTGACCTCTTCCCCAGCCTGATCACGCTCTCCCCTGGCCACTGGGGGGAGCACCCGGTGGTGATCGCCACCTTCCGTCGCCTGGGTGATCGACCCTCGACCAGCAAGGAAGAGCAGGCCGAGCTCGAGACGGATCGCTTGCGCGGCCTGGGACAGCTCGCCGCGGGCGTCGCCCACGACTTCAACAACGCCCTGACAGCTATCCTCGGTTACGCGGAGGCCATGGACCGGCGCCTCGACGACCCGGAGTTTCTGCGTCGCGGCCTGGACATCATCCAGCACGCGGCTCGGGACGCGGCCGAGACCGTACGCCGCATCCAGAGCTTCGCCCGGGGCACCTCGGACGAGCGCCACAGCACCGTCGACCTCGCGGGGTTGTTGCGCGGCGCGGTGGAGATGACGCGCCCCAAATGGCATGGCGAGGCGGGCGCGCGCTCGGCCACCTACAGCGTGGACGTGAGCGGCCCCGACTCCGCCCTCACCTCGGGCAACGCGGGCGAGCTGCGCGAGGTCTTCGTCAACCTGATCTTCAACGCGGTGGACGCCATGCCCCGTGGAGGCCCCGTCTCGATCGGCCTGCGGGTCGACGTAGATTGGGTACACGTGTCCGTGGAGGACTCGGGCGTGGGCATGGACGCCGAGCTGCTCACGCGCATCTTCGATCCCTTCTTCACCACCAAGGGAGACGGCGGCTCGGGCCTCGGGCTCTCGGTCAGCCGCGGCATCATCGAGCGTCACGCCGGCAGGCTCGAGGTCGAGTCCTCGCCCGGCGAAGGCACGCGCTTCGAGGTGAGCTTGCCCGCCCGCGGCAGCTTGGAAGAGCCCCTGTCTCCAGAGCCGTTGGAGCCGCGCTCGGCCAGGGTGCTGCTGGTCGACGACGAGGCCCTCGTGCGCCACGCCGTGACCGCCATGCTCGAGCGCCTCGGCATGCGAGTGGTCGCGGTGAAGGACGGGATCCGCGCCCTCGAGCTGTTGGAGGATGAGCCCTTCGACCTGGTGTTCACGGATCTCTCCATGCCGACGGTCAGCGGCGCGGCCGTGGTGGCGGCGGTGAAGGAGCGCCACCCCGCGGTCAAGGTGGTGCTCGCGACGGGCTACGCGGACAACGAGGAGGCGCTCTCGGCCCGTGAAGAGGCCGACGCTTTTCTCAGCAAGCCCTTCTCCTTGAACGAGCTGATGGCCGTGCTCAGCGACCTCTTGGGTAGCTGACGCATCACATTCAGGTGCCCTGGCGCACACGCATGCTAGGCTCGCCCCTCCTCGCTCCCCCGCTCGCCGGAGGCATGGATGCGCGTCTGTCCACAATGCGGCCTGAAATACTCGAATGACCAACCCAGCTGCTTCGTCGATGGCTCCGCCCTCGAGGAGGCGCCGGATCCCTACATCGGCCTGACCCTCGCGGGCCGCTACTTGGTCGAGTCCACCCTCGGGGAAGGCGGCATGGCCGTCGTCTACCGCGCACGGCACACGCTCGTGGACCGCCCGGTGGCGGTCAAGATCATGAACAAGCAGCTCGCGTCGGACGCCTCTCTGCGGGAACGCTTCCGCCGAGAGGCCAAGAACGCCGCCGCCTTGGCGCACCCCAACATCATCGAGATCTACGACTACGGCGAGACGGACGACGGCGCGCCCTTCTTGGTCATGGAGCTGCTCGATGGCGCACCCCTGGCCGACTACATCACGGAGAGAGGCATGCCCCCCGGAGAGGTCGCCTCCCTCGGCATGCAGATCGCCCAAGGGCTCGCGCGCGCCCACGACTTCGACGTGA
Organism: Deltaproteobacteria bacterium; assembly: GCA_013151775.1. Taxonomy (GTDB): domain Bacteria; phylum Myxococcota_A; class Polyangia; order Polyangiales; family Houyiibacteriaceae; genus JAADHO01. The sequence goes on from JAADHO010000117.1 coordinate 2,665, forward strand.
TCCATCGGGACCTGAAGCCCGATAACATCTTCGTCTCACGCGGTCCCCACGGCCGACCGCTGATCAAGCTGCTCGACTTCGGCATCGCCCGGTCGATGCAAGACTCTCGCCTGACCAACGTGGGCGAGGTCTTCGGCACGCCCCAATACATGGCGCCCGAGCGCATCACCTCGATCGACGCGGGGCCCGCCGCGGACCTCTACGCCCTGGGCGTGATCTACTTCGAGATGCTCACGGGCAGGCTGCCCTTCGAGGCCGAAGAGATCACCGGCTACTTCATCAAGCATATGCAAGAGGTGCCGCCCAAGCCCTCGGACCTCGCGCCAGACTGCCCGCGACGGCTCGAAGAGCTGATCCTCGAGCTCTTGGCCAAGTCCCCCGACGAGCGCCCGGTGGACGCCCATCAGGTGGTGAAGGAGCTGGCCTCACTGGTGCCCAAGGAAGGCCCAGGGGTCGCTCCGCCTGTGCCGACGCCGAGCCGGCCTGTGGTCGCGCCGACCTTGCCTCCGACCACGCTCGAGCGCTGGGCGAGACGCACGGCGATTTTTGATCAGATGCTGTCCCGCGCCTATCCGGCGGGTGACGCGCCGGCGCCCCTGCGCGCGCTGCTCGAGTCGATCCGCGGCACGCTCACGCAGATCCACTCCTTGCGACACGAAGGCCTGAAGGAGCAGCGGCAGCTCGAGCAGGTGCAGAACGACGCCCGAGATCAGCGCGCACGCCTCGGCTTCGCCGTGCAGAGCCTGGCGGAGGATCTGTCGCAAGCGCGAGACGCAGCCCGGCGCGCGAAGGCCGAGGTGGCCCCATATTTCGAGGCCGACGATCAAGGCCGCGCGGCCTACCTGACGGCCCATCAGACGCTCGAGAGCGCGGGTGGCTATCACGAGGTCGAGGAGCCCACGGAGGCTCTCGTGCGCGCCCTGCGTGAGGTCACGGAGGGACTCGACCGTTGGCTCTTGGCGCGCGGCGCCGCGGAGAAGGCGCGCCGTTGGGTCGACGCCAAGGAAGAGGCTGTGCGTGACGTGGAGTTTCAGGTCGGCGCCCTTCGGCAACAGCTCGAACGCAGCGAGGGAGAGTTCGACACGAAGAAGGCCCAGTCCGAGGCGATCCTGGTGAGCAAGGGCGCCGAAGTGAGCGCGCACGAGCAGCAGCTCGTGGAGAAAGCCACGCAGCTGGCGAATCAGCTGCGCAGCCGACGCGAGCTGAGCGACCTCTTCGCCCAGCTCGAGGCCGAGGGAGCGTAGCGGTCGCCCCGACGCCACGCCTGACGTAGTCTCCGGCATGCTCTGTCGGGTCAGCCATTCTGCGCTCGTCGGCGCGGGTCTGCTGCTCGCCTGCCTGATGGCGTCGTGCGGCGGTCAGGAGACGAGCTCCGGCGAGGCGCAGACGGACACGCTGCGTGTGGTGGCGGCCTCGAGCCTGCGCTTCGCGTTGCCCGACGTCCTCAGCGAGTGGCGGCGCAGGCGGCCCGGTCTCGACGTGGAGGTGAGCTACACGTCCTCGGGCCAGGCCTTCGCCCAGCTCGGCCAAGGCGCTCCCTTCGACCTCTTCCTGTCCGCGGATCGGCGCTTCCCGGAGCGCTTGGTGGAGGGCGGTGTGGCCTCCCGCGAGAGCCTCTTCGTCTACGCCCGTGGGCAGCTGGCGCTCTACACCGAGCGCGACCTCGGGCTGGCGTCCACGGGAGTCGAGGGCCTGCGCGCGGCGAGCATCTCGCACATCGCCATCGCCAACCCCGAGCACGCTCCCTACGGACGCGCCGCCATCGCCTCGCTGCGCACGCTCGGGGTCTTGGACGCGGTCGAGGCGAAGCTGGTGCAGGGCGAGAGCGTGGGACAGGCCGCCAATCTGGTCGCAGGCGGCGCCGCGGACGTGGGCATCATCGCCCTCAGCCTGACGCGCGCGCCGTCCATGCGCGGAGGCTACATCCTGACGCTACCCGTCGAATCGTATCCCGCGCTGTGGCAGGCTGGCGTCGTGATCCAGGCGAGTCCGCATCGAGCCGCGGCCGAAGAGCTGCGCGCCCTGCTGCTGAGTCCACGCGGCCAGAGCACGCTCTCGCGCTGGGGTCTCCTGCCGGCACCGGAGGGCTGAGGCGTGGATCTGGCAGCCCTGATGCTGAGCGTGAAGCTCGCGAGCCTGACCACCGCCTGCCTGCTCTTGGTCGGCGTGCCCTTGGCGGCTTGGCTCGCCTTCCGTCCGCGTCGCTTCAGCCCGCTGGTGGAGGCGCTCCTGAGCCTGCCCATGGTGCTGCCGCCCACCGTGCTCGGCTACTACCTGCTCGTCGCCTTCGCCCCTGACTCGTGGCTGGGCGCCGCGTTTCAAGCCAGCTTCGGCACGCACCTCGCCTTCTCCTTCGCGGGTCTGTGGCTCGGCTCGATGATCTACAGCTTGCCCTTCGCGCTCGCGCCCACCTTGGCGGCCTTCCGCGCTGTGGACGAGACGCTGCTCGAGGCCGCCGCCACCTTGGGCGCCGGGCGACTGAAGACCTTCTTCCGTGTCGTGCTGCCGAGCGCGTGGCCAGGCGTGCTCGCGGGCGCCGTGCTCGCCTTCGCCCACACCATGGGCGAGTTCGGCGTCGTGTTGATGATCGGCGGCAACGTCTCCGGCGAGACGCGCACCCTCTCCATCGCGCTCTACGATCAGATGCAGGCCCTCGACTACGCGGGCGCCTCCAAGACCGCCTTCGTGCTCTTGGCGATCGCCTTCGTGGCCCTGAGCGTAACCCACAGCGTGGGCTTCAGGCGCAGAGCATGAACTCCCTGAGCTACAGGCTGCACACCCTTCGGGGTGACTTCTCCCTGCATGCCGAGGACGCCTTCGAGGGCGCCCCGATCAGCGTGCTCTTCGGCCCCTCGGGCTGCGGCAAGAGCACGCTGCTGCGGACCCTCGCAGGCCTCGAACGTCCTCGCGAAGGCCGCATGGAGCTGCGCGGAACACGGCTGGTCGACACCCGGGCGGGCCTCTTCGTGACGGCACGGAAGCGACCTGTGGGTCTGGTGTTCCAGGAGAACGCGCTCTTCCCCAAGATGAGCGTGAGCGGCAACGTGGGCTTCGGTTGCCCACCCTCGGAGCGCAGCGCGCGCGTGGCGGAGATGCTCGGCCTGCTAGGCATCGTGGAGCTGGGCGAGCGTCTCCCTGGAGAGCTCAGCGGCGGGCAGCTCCGGCGCGTGGCCATCGCCCGATCTCTAGCGGCGCGCCCCGAGCTGCTGCTGCTCGACGAGCCCTTCGCGGGGCTCGACCGACCTACGCGGCGCGCGCTCGGTGCGTCCCTGCGAGAAGCCTTGGCGGCCCTCGACACGCCCGCCATCCTCGTCACCCACGAGCGCGAGGTCGCCCTGCGCATGGGGGATCGCCTGTGCGTCCTGATCGACGGAGAGCTGCGCCAGGCGGGTCCGATCGTCGAGGTACTCGAGCAGCCAGCCGACCTCGATGTCGCCCGCGCCCTCGGCGTGGAGACGCTGACGCTCGGACGGATCGTGACGCGCGAAGCCGGTCTGTGCCGCGTGCGCGTGGGTGAGGCGGAGCTCTTGGCCGTGTGCCCCGAGGGCGCGGGCGAGCAGGTGGCCGTGGCCATCCGTGCGGAGGACGTCGCCCTCGAGAGCGCGTCGGCCGACTCCAAAGGCAGCGCGCGCAACCGCCTCGAGGCCAGGGTCGTCGGCGTGGATTCAGAGGACGCCCTGCTGCGCGTTCACCTCGACTGCGGCTTCGCGCTCGACGCTCTGGTCACGCGCCTGTCGGCAGAATCCCTGGGTGTGCGCGAAGGAGCGCGGCTGCTGGCCGTGATCAAGACCCCGGCCATCAAGCTCTTCGCCCGCGGCTGAGGTCCCGGGAAAAGCGCGCGGAAAGCGGGGCTCTGCCTGGGCAGCCATGCCGAGTATCATCGCGCCATGAAGCACGCCCTCCTCCCGATCATCTGCCTCCTCAGCCTCTCCGCCTGCGGCTCGGGCCTGCAACTCACGCTGGTGGACGCAGCCCACGCGACGCCCAGCAATGTGGCCATGTTCTTCACGGTGGACACCCGCGACGGCGATCCCGTGCCCGGGCTGACGGCACAGGACTTCCGCATCTACGAGGACGACCGGCTGGTGTCCGTGGACGAGAGCCAGCAGACGATCGTCAACCAAGAGGTGGCGGCCGAGCACTTCACGCTGCTCTTGGTCGATATGAGCGGCAGCGTGACGGCCAGCGACCAGGTGCCCGCCATCGTGCAGGCAGCGCAATCCTTCACGGCCGCGGTCGAGACACAGCAGAAGGTCGCCGTCTACGCCTTCGACGGCTCGGAGGAGATCTATCCGATGCAGCCCTTCCGGCGCCACGGTCAGAGCACCGGCGCGGGCGGCGTGGCGCGGCTGAGCTCGTTTCGCACACGCGACCCTTCGACCAACCTCTACGGAGCCCTGGTGCAGGCGGCCGACGTGATCGACGAGGCCATCGAGGAGTCCGACGCGGCGCTGAAGTTCGGCACGGTGGTGGTGTTCACGGACGGCTCGGATCGCGCGGCCCGCGTGACCGCGTCGGCGATGAACGACCGCCTCGACGACGCCGCCTTCGACGTCTTCGCCATCGGCGTGGGCAACGAGATCGACGAGGCGACGCTCGCCGACGTGGGCCGCAGCGGCTACGTACAGCTCGGAGACGCGGCGGCCATCGAGCAGGCCTTCGAAGTGATCAGCCAGCGCATCCTCGGCGCCATGCAACGCTTCTACCTGCTGAGCTACTGCAGCCCGGCGCGCGCGGGACAGCACGAGGTGACGGTGGAGGCGGTGCAGGGCGAGCTGAGCGGGCGCGTCAGCTACGAGTTCGACGCCGCTGGCTTCGGTCCACGCTGCAACCCGGCGCGACCCCCGGCCTTCGAGGGCGGCACCCGCATACGCATGCGCCGTCGCGGCCCAGCACGCATCGAAGTGCGCGCCCAGGCCCAGTGAGCGCTCAGGGGATGCCGAGGACCGGCTGGAGTACGCCGAGTCCGAGCTGACCGCGGCTGTTGTCACCCCAACAGCGAACTTCGCCAACGGCGTCCCAGACGCAATGGTGAGTCATTCCCCTCGCCAAGCCCGTCTGGCCAGTGAGCCCGTTCATGTCGACAGTCGCCCATCCTCCGGGAAAGCCGCACTTCATGCTCGAGCCTCCCAGAAGGAAGCACATGTCCAAGGCATCGTCGGCAGCAACTACCGGCGAGGCGCGAGCCCGGATCGCAGATCTCCGCGCCGTTGCAAAACACCCCGTCGTCGCAGTCGGAGTCGACGGTGCAGACGCCGGAGGCATCGACTGATGCCGCATCCGCGTCCATCCCTCCGTCAGAAGGTGCGGAGGGGGACCCGCCGCATCCGAGTGCGAGGGCAAGTGAAACCCACAACCATCGCTGTGACGAGACTCGCCAAGCGTTCCCGACTCGCACGTCAGGGCACAGGCGTGCAGCAATAGTAGCGAAGGCTCGCACCGCTGGCGTCCTCCACGCGAGCGACGTTTGTTACGAGCGGACCGACGCCGCCTCCGGCGAGATCGACGCCACTGTGATAGACGATGCTGCGCTGGGTGATGCTCGTCGTACCCGATGGAGCGAAGTCTCCGGTCAGGACTCCGGGCGACGTGGATATCGCCCCCGGAGGCGTGGTGTCAGCAACGCAGGCAGCCGGCGTACCGGCAGATTGACAAGCGACGAGCGCTGCCAGGGGGCACACCTGCGCCGACTCAGCGGCACAGGTCGAGACGGCCGTCGCCAGGTTCCTCGGTGCCTTGCGGAACGTGCTCATGCACCAGCTCCCGACGTGCGTCTTGCCCGTCGGACACGCGATCGTGATTCCGCCCTGCGCATCGATCGTACCTGTGACCGTCAAGGTCGAGCTGACTCGCAAGGGACCGGTCACTGTGTCTCCAGCGTTCCGTACATAGACGTCTGCTGCGGACACGGCGGTCACGGCTTCGGCGTCCGTGAAGCGCGCGTGGTTCTGCGTATTGGCATCCGACACCGCGCCCACATTCTCTGTGACCCAGGTATCGAATTGTGCCCGGTCGACGCTGATCTCGTTGCTCGCGTTGATGCTGATGCCAGCGCCGACGCTCGACCTCACCAGCCCAGCCGCCCCCACACCACCCACCGTGGTCGCGTCGCCCGCGAAGGCGGCGTAGCCGGCGTAGGGCGTCGTGGCGAATTGCACGCGCGGTGACAGCTCGACGCCACCGTCGATGCTCACGCCGAGCCACACGCTGTTGTCTCGGAAGATGGTCAGCTCGAGCGCCGTGACGTCGCCGAGGTAGATGCTGAAGAGGCCGGCGGCCACGGCGACGGTCTGCGTCTCCGTGTACAGCGGTGAACCGCCGAGATCCCCGGCGTAGAGCGAGAACTGCACCGTCGTGTCGCCATCCACAGGCGTGCCGGCGTCATCCGTGAGCACTCCTTGAATGGGAATCAACGCCGGCGCCTGCGCCGAGGCCGAGCTACCAAAGAAGCCAGCCGCGACAGCCACCGCGCCGGCCAAAACCAAGTTCGTACGAGTCGTCATCCAAAACCCTCCGCGTCATGGGGTACCGCCAATGCTAACGCAAAATACCGCCTCACGTCACGTCCACCCCACGGCGGTCACGCGCGTGCCCAAAGCGTCAGGGGTATCCCCAGAGCGAGCGTCGGCCCTACTTGCCCTGCTTGTAGATGTCGGCGAGCGCGCCTTCCCAGGTCTTCAGCACGATCCGGCGCTTCAGCTTCAACGTAGGCGTGAGCATGCCGTTCTCGACCGTGAAGTCATCGGCGATCACCAGGAACCTCCGGACCTTCTCGTACTGCTTGAAGCCCGAGGACTGCTCGTCGAGCTCCTTCTTGTAGAGCTCCTGCACCTTCGGATCCTTCACCAGCTTCGCGTGATCCGAGGCGTCGAGGCCGTTGTCCTTGGCCCAGCGCTCCAAGGTCTCGAAGTCTGGCACCACCAAGGCGACGTTGTACTCCTCGTTCATGCCGTGGACCATCACGTTGGAGATGAAGGTCGAGAGCTTCAGCTTCTCTTCCAAGGGCGAAGGCACGACGTACTTGCCGTTGAGCAGCTTGTACTGCTCCTTGATGCGGCCCGAGATGTAGAGATATCCGTCCGAGTCGAGGTAGCCCATGTCGCCCGTGCGGAAGCCGCGGTCCTCACCCTCGCCGACGAAGACCTTCGCGTTCTCTTCGTCGAGCCCGTGGTAGCCCTGCATGATGTTGTGGCCGTAGATCACGATCTCGCCGTGCTTGGGATCGTTGGTCACGCTGCGATCGATCTCGATGCGCACACCGGGGATCGCCTTACCGACGGAGCCGATCTTGCGGTTGCCCGGGAAGTTCGCCGTGGCGATGGGTGAGGTCTCGGTCAAGCCGTAGCCCTCGTAGACCTTGATACCGAGATCGTCGACGAAGCTCGCGACCTCCTTGGAGAGCGCCGCGCCGCCGCTGAAGGCGTACTTCAGGCGACCACCGAAGCGCTCGCGCACCTTCACGAAGACGAGCTTGTCGAAGATGCCGGCCTTGAAATCGGCCCAGCCGCTCGACTTGCCGTCGTTGGCGAGCGCCTTCTGAAGCTGCGCGTTGGCGATCGCCGCCTCGAACATCTTTTTCTTCAGACCGCCGGCCTCGTCCATCTTCTTGTGCAGCGCGTCGTAGATGCGGTTGAAGATGCGCGGCACGCTGAAGAGCAGCGTGGGCTGCACCTCGGCGAGGTTCGGGATGATCTTCGGCACGGACTCGGCGATGCCCATGCTCGCGCCCATGGAGAAGAGCGCGTGAAGCTCGCAGGTCTGGCCGAAGGAGTGGGCCCAGGGCAAGAAGGAGAGACTGCGATCCTCCGCGGAGATGGGAAAGACGACGTGAATCGCGCTGACGTTGTAGGCGATGTTCTTGTGGCTGAGCAGCACGCCCTTGGGGTTGCCCGTGGTGCCGGAGGTGTAGATGAAGCCCGCCATGTCGCTGGGCTCGGGGTGAATCGCCTCCTTGGGATTCTCCGCGCCGAGCTTCAGCATCTCGTCCACGGTCTTGGCTCCCTCCGTGGCGGCACCGTCCATCACGACCAAGGTCTCGAGCTTGGGGAGCTCGTCCTTGAAGCCGGCCACACGACCCAAAATCTCGCCGTTGGCCACGAACAGGGCCTTGGCGCCGCAGTCGTTCAGGATGAACTTCCAGTCCTTGTCGAGCATGGACTCGTACATCGGCACGTAGCCCGCTCCGAGACCGTAGGTCGCGTAGGCCGCCACAGCCCACTCGGGGCGGTTGTTGGCGATCACGGCGACTCGATCGCCCTTCTCCACGCCGAGCTTGGCCAGCGCGCCACGCATGGCCTCGACCTTCTCACCGAATTCCTCGTAGGTCATCCAGACCCAAGCACCGTCCTTCTTCGTACCGAAGAGCGGGTTGTCCGGAAACGACTCCACGGAGCGCTGATAGAGTTCGACGAGGTTCTGAAACTTGGGTTCGAAGTCGGCCATAGCGCGGGAATGTACCAGCGCAGGCCGGCGCCGAGAAGACCGCTTCGACAAACCCGAGAGGGTCCTCACGCGGGCGGCTCGCCGGGCACGTTCGGCGCCCAGACGGTCACGTGCTAGCGTGGGCGGCATGCGAACGACGCGCGCTAAGCTCGGCCTCATGGGGATGCTCCTTCTCGCGCTGAGCGGCTGCGGGGACGACAGCGGCGCGGCAGACGCCGGACCCGGCGACGCCATGATCGACAGCGGGCGCTCCGACGCAGCCGCAGACGCGACCAGCGCGCCTCCGCGGAGTTTCGGCGGAGATCGCCCGGCTCGCCTGGTGGTGCCCTCGAGCTACGACGCCGACTCGCCCATGCCCTTGGTGATGTTGCTCCACGGCTATGGCGCCAGCGCCCGACTTCAGGACGCCTACTTCAGCCTCTCCCGCACGGCGCGCGCTCGGGGCTTCCTGCTGCTGCTGCCGGAGGGCACCGTCGACAGCACGGGCAAACGTTTTTGGAACGCCACGCCCGCCTGCTGCGCCTTCGCGGGCATCGACGTGGACGACGTCAGCTACCTGCGCTCGCTGATCCGCGACGTGAAGGCGGCCTACAACGTGGACGCGGCGCGCGTGTACCTGATCGGTCACTCCAACGGCGGATTCATGAGCTATCGCATGGCCTGCGACGCGGGCGACGAGATCACCGCCATCGTCAGCCTCGCAGGCGGCGGCTTCGTCGACGAGAGCCTGTGCGCGCCAACAAATGGCGTGAGCGTGCTGCAGATTCAGGGCACGGACGACGACACGGTCGCCTACGGGCCGAGCGCGATCGGTCCCGGCGCCGTGGCCTCGGTAGAGCGCTGGGCCACGCGTGACGGATGCGACCCGACGATGCCCGTCAGCGGCGACCCGATCGATCTCGACACGACCCTCGTGGGGCTCGAGACCGACGTCACGACCTACCCCGTGGGCTGCGAGCCAGGGCTCACGGCGGAGCTCTGGACCATCAACGGGGGTGGACACATCCCGGTCGTCCCGGCAGACATCGGTGGCCGACTCTACGATTGGCTCAGCGCCCACGCCCGCTGAAGCCGTGCACCGCGCGTGCAGCGCCCGGGCGCATTTCACCGAATCGTGACCGCAAAGACACGCGGGCGTCGGATACGCTTGAACGTCGAGAAGGCGCCAAACCAAACGATATCGTGCATACTGGGGCGTGGGCGGCGGCCGAATGCGATCGCGGGCCACTCCAGAATTGCCTACGCCTTCGAAAACCACGGAACCCGTCGACACGTCTGAGGCCCTGCGCCTGGCACTGGCGAAGCTCCCCGTCTGCAGCCCCGAGCTGCTCGTGGACCGGGCGCTGCTGAAGCGGGTCGACACCAAGTTCGCCCTGCGCGTGGAGCAGCTGCCAAACCTCTTCTCCTGGCTCGAGGGTCGCTACGCCGTGGTGCGCGCGGGCGACGTGCCCTTCGATCGCTACGAGACGACCTACTTCGACACCGACTCTCTGACCTTCCTGAACCAACACCTCAGGGGTCGACGGCCACGCCACAAGGTGCGCATTCGACACTATCGAGGCCGGCGCCTCAGCTACCTCGAAGTGAAACAGAAGACGAGCGCGGAGACGACCCTGAAGTGGCGGCGAGAGCTCAGCTTTGGGGACAACTCCATCGACGCCGAGGGCGTTCGCTTCCTCGAAGAGGTCTGCCCGATCTCGGCGCGCGAACTTCAGCCGAAGGCCGACACGAACTTCGACCGCATCATGTTGGTCGGCCTGTCGACCATGGAGCGCGTCACCCTCGACCTCGGCCTCGAATTCGTCGCCGGAGCCCAAGAGCACACGCTCGGTCCCGTGGTGATCGCCGAAGTGAAGCAAGACCGACAGCGCTGGCGTACGCCGATCATGCTCGCGCTGCGAGCCCATCAGATTCGTCCGCTGTCGATCAGCAAGTACTGCGCGGCCGCCGCGCTGCTGATCCACGGCGCGCGCGTCCACCGCTATCGCCCACAGCTGCGCGAGCTTACGCGCATCGCATCGAGGAGCGCCCTGCATGCTTGAGCACATCGGATTTCAAGACTGGATCGACATCAAGGACTTCACGAAGCTGGCCTTCCGCCTGCTGATCGACGTCTCCTTCGCCGCGGCCGTCATTCAGGGATCCTACAAGCGCGTCTACGGAAAGAACGAGTATCCGTTCACCTACTACGCGTTCAACATCATCACCTTCACCGTGTGCTTCTTGCTGCGCAAGGTGCCCACGGATCTCGGCTTCGCCCTCGGCCTCTTCGCGGTCTTCGGTGTGCTGCGCTACCGCACGGAACAGATCGGCATCCGCGATCTGACCTATCTCTTCATCGTGATCGGCATCGCGATCCTAAACGCGAGCGCCAACAAGAAGGTGAGCGTCGCCGAGCTCGCGCTAGTGAACGGCGCGATCATCGGCATGGTCTTCGTGCTCGAGGCGGCCCCTGCCGGCAAGCGGGAACGCAATCGGCGCGTCACCTACGACAACCTCGAACTCTTGCGCGACTCCAACCTCTTGGCGCTACACGAGGATCTCTCGACACGCATGGGCGTGGACGTGAAACGAGTGACGGTCACGCGCACGGATCTGCTGCGCGATACCGCCGAGCTGATGGTCTACTACATCGACCGTCCACAGGAGAAGAGCGCATGAGCACGACCACTATCCGCTGGATTCGGAGACTCCTCATGGCCGCCATCGTGCTCTCGAGCGCGGCCACGGCGCCACAGCTCGCGCACGCGCAGACCGACGTGCAGCTGTGGACGGATGGCGGCATCCGCTACCAGGTGTCGCGGCGACTACGGCTCGACGCAGCGTTCCTCGCGCGCTTCGATCAGAACATCTCCCGCGGGCGGCTCTTCGGACCCGAGGCGAGCTTCAGCTACAAGCTCGCCAAGTGGATCCGCATCGGCGCCGGCTATCGCTTCGAGCGTCGCCGCATCGGCGGCAGTCTGCGCACCGCCCACCGGCTCAACTTCGACCTGCGTCTGCGTCGCAAGGTCGGGCAGGTGATCCTAGGCTATCGCCTGCGCTTGCAGGAGCGCATTCGCGACCGCAGGTCTGGAAACAGCGACGTGCGAGGCACGATCAGAAACCGTCTCGGACTCGACATCGACACGGACACTCTGGTCACACCGGGGATGACCATCGAATTCTTCACAGGCATGCACGGGCGCCGCTCCGCCGGTCTGCAGAAGGTCCGTCTGACCTTCGGCGCCGAATTCGACCTCGACCGCGTCACCCTCGGCGCCTTCTATCGGGTGCAGATCCCGGTCGCTCGGACTGGCGACGCCACCTTGCACATCTTGGGTCTGAGCTTCCGCGCGAACTTCAAGCATCATCGCCGTCAGCGACACGAGGAGGAGTCGCCGCCTCCCGCCTCCTAGGGCGCGCAGTCGTCTGCACCGATGTCGTTCGAGCTGCCGCGAGCCTCGGCGTCGACGTCGAGGGTCACGCTCGGGAGCACCGTGCCGGCGCCGACCACCCTCGCCTCGTCACAGCTCGCGAGGTGGAGATCGCCGGTCGCGGCGTCGCGGAACCAGCTCGGGCTCGCGTCGGTGATGTTGTTCGACGTCGTGGCCGTCGCGCCGTTGCGTGCGCGAATGCGCTGATTCGTGAGGTTGTTGCGCACGGAGAGCCCCGACGTGACGTCCCAGCGATACTCGATGGCGTTGCCGTAGGCGGCGCCAGAGGTGAAGATCACCGTGTTGTTGTCGACCTGCGTGTTGTGCGCGCGCTCCACCGCGATGCCCACGTCATGCTCGCGGCTGCCGGGATGCTCGCTGAACACCATGTTGTTCTTGATCACCGTGTCGTAGACATCTGTGCGCATGCCGAGGCCGATGCCGCGAGCACAGTTGATGATGCGATTGCGCTCGATGACGTGACCGTTGCCCGCCTCGGCGTCCCACATGTGAATCGCGTACTCGGAGAGCCCGCCCGTGTAGGTCATGCCTCCGCGCACATCCGGGCTCATGCCATGGGCGGGGCGCTGAACACCGTCGGCGTTGCAGTAGATGCCCTCGAAGCTGTTGTCATGCACCTGCCAGCTGCGCGCGCCGTGCGTGTCGATGCCGCCCGTGTAGCAGGTGGTGGAGCCGTCCTGCGCGCCGTAGCCCCAGACGTTGTCCCGACCTTCGGCGGTCATGAAGAACTGGCTGCAGCCCACCTCCACACCGTCGACCGTCTCGCTACCGCCGGGGCTCGACTTGAGGAACTGCTGCCCGGCGTCGATCAGACGCACGTTGTGCACCACGGTGGCGTCGGCCGCGGCCCACAGGTGAATCAAATGAAACACGGATCGCTTCACCGTGAAGTTGGCGAGCACCACGCCCGGCGCGGCCACCGTGATCGCAGCGCTCTCTCCTCCCATGGAGCGATAGGCCGAGTCGATCACCACCGCGCTGGGATCGCCCGACGCGGATCGCAAGGTCACGTTGGCGGTCGTGAAGTAGAGCCCCGTGTACGAGCCTCCGCTGGCGGACGGCAAGGTGTAGGTACCATCATCGAGCAGGATCGTGTCTCCCGCGGAGGCGTCCGAGACGACCTGTCGCAGGCTGCGCGTGGCTCCGTCGACCGTCACCTGCCCGTCGCCCGCGGGCGACACGCTGATGGTGTTGCCCGTGGCGGCCACGATCTCCGCACCGCGATCCGCACAAACGGACGGGGTGACCACGGGCGGAACGCGGGCGTCGCCTCCGGCGTCGCTCGGCGAGCGCGCGTCACCTCCGGCGTCTGCGCTCGAGCCGCTGTCCACGTCGAAGCTGCTGTCCACGTCGGAGCCACCGTCGACGCGCGCTGCATCCACACGCCCCGCGTCCGACCCACCGCCGGATCCGCCACCGCAGCCGAGCGAACCCGACACGAGCGAGAGGACGAACGCCAACCAAGGATAATTCTTCGACATGGCAGCAGCCTACCAGCGGAAGGGAAACCGCCCAAGCTCTTCAGGAGACCCGCCCGACGAACGCGAAGTAGCTCGTCTGATGGTGCTACGTCCGCCTCTTTTTCTCGGGTAGCATCTCCCCGCTGGGCAGCAGACGACTCGGCATCTCCTCTCCACAAGCGTGCCTCCTGTAACGCTCGCAGCGTGAGAAGTCGGCATGGCAGTAGCGGATCTGCCACGTGCGCAGGCTCGCGCTCAGGTTGAACTCCTCGTACAGAGGACAGCGGCTCACGTTGGGACACGATGCGTTGGACATGGGGAGACTCGGGGCGTCTGGATCAACTCCCATCCATTCTATTTTACCACGTCGCGCTCGATCTGGGACCGTCTTGGTGTAGGTAGAGGGCCATGAGACTGGGACACCACCCCGCGTCGATCGCGCTCTGGACGTGCAGCCTCGCCATGGCCTGCACCGGCGGACCTTGTGAAGGAGACACGGCGAGGTCGAGTCCGGCAGCCCCGCCTGTGCCCAAAGCCGAGGACACCGCCGCGACAGAGCACGAGGGCCAATGGACCACGCTCGATCCTCCAGCTGCGGCCGGGGCCCTTGGCGCGAGCCTGACCGCCAGCGCAGACGGAGTGCTCGCGACCTGGATCGAGAGCCGAGGCGAGGACGCCCACGCAGTGCGCTTCGCCACGCTGCGAGGCGAGGCATGGAGCGACGCGACCGACGTCGTCGAGGCGCGCGACCTGATCGCCAACTGGGCGGACTTCCCACGCTCCACCCTCGGAGGTGACGGGGCCATCTACGTGCACTATCTCCGGCGCGCAGGCAGCGCCGCCTACGCCTACGAGATCCAGCTCATGCGCAAGCCCGCCGGCGCCCGAGGCTTCGAAGCCCTCGGCGTGGTGCATCATGACGGCACGCCAACGGAGCATGGCTTCGTCTCCATGCTGCCCGACCCGGAGGGCGTTCGCCTCTTCTGGCTCGACGGTCGCGCGTCAGTCGATGACGGCCCCACGGCTGTCTATACGTCGCGCGTGGGAGAGCGCGTGGGGGACGAGATGCGCGTCGACGACAAGACCTGCGACTGCTGTCAGACGGACGCCGCACTCACTCGAGACGGCCCTCTGGTCGTCTACCGAGACCGCGCGGAGGGAGAGATCCGCGACATCGCCATCGCGCGCTGGACGGGTGATGGCTTCAGCGCCCCGAAGCGGGTGCACCGGGATGAATGGGAGATGGCGGGCTGCCCCGTAAACGGCCCCGCCGTCGCCGCGGACGGAGCGCGCGTGGCCGTCGCCTGGTTTACGGGCGCGGACGGTGGCTCGACGCGCCTCGCCTTCAGCGACGACGCGGGCGAGACCTTCGACGCGCCCATCATGATCGACGCCGCGCAACCTCTGGGACGCGTCGACCTGGCGCTGCTCGAGGGCGGCGCCGCGGTGAGCTGGCTCGCCCGGAACGCCGACGAGGCCGAGCTGCGCGTGCGCTTCGCCCATCGGGACGGACGCCTGGGCGCGGCGAGCGTGGTCGCCGAGACGGCGAGCGCCCGCGCGAGCGGCTTCCCCGTGCTCGCACGTGACGGCGCACGGCTGCTGCTCGCCTACCGGGACGGCGC
>JAADHO010000024.1 GCA_013151775.1 Deltaproteobacteria bacterium
TGTTGGAAATTACGGATGAATATCCCATCTACGTGACTAAGCAAAGAGGATGTGTCTCAATCACCTCGTGCTGCGAATCGATCGAGAAGCGATAGCTCAGCGGCTCGCCAAGGACAATCCCCGGTGGCGGGGAGTGTCGAGCATGCTCAGCGATCGGCAAGAAGCTCGCGCGCGTGAGCGAGAACGTCTTCGTGGGAGATCAGCTTGGCTCCGCCGCCTGCTGCCCGTTCGAGCCGCTGAGCCGCGAGCAGGTTCCAAGCGTGCCGCACCTCGTCGTCCCCGGCAGGGACCGCCTCAATCAGCCGCTGCGCCAACCAGCGCCTCTCCTGACCGGATAGCGTCAGTGCTTCGTCCAGCAACCTCTGCGCCGCGTCGGTCATGGTAGCAATTGTAGCTAGATACGAGCCGCCATGCCAGGAGGCTCGCCCGTCAACAGGTGCTCGAGGTCGAGCCGGTCGCTGTCGATCTCCAGCTCCGAGGAGTCGCCAGCGGGCTGAGACATGGGGACCGGGTATCCCGCGCGTCTTTGCCGCCTGTCGCGAGGTGGGCGCGCCAGAGCCCGCGCTCAAGCTCGAGGCCGGCGGCTTGCGGGTGAGCTGCCCGTTCTCTTCCGACTTCATCGACCACACCGCCACAAGCGGGGCGACGCCGGTGAAAACGCCGGTGAAAGCGCCGGCGAAAACGCCGGTGGTGATTCTGGCCCGCTTGCCTGCGAAACCTGAGCTGACGTTGGCGGAGATCGCCAACGACATCGGAAGGTCGTGCAGTGCGGTCGAACGAGCTGCGGCCGAGGTGCCGAAATTCGAGAGCACGGACTCCTACCTGGTACCGGCGGCAGGCGGGGATCACGGACGTGGGGCCGCGCATCGCTCTGCAACTCGGAAGGCGTCTTCGTGGTCAGCTGCCGAGCCTTCACACCAGCCCCGTCGTCCGCTGCGTTGGGGACTAGCCGGGGCTCGACTCGGTTGACGATGCCGTGCATTCTTCGGATAGAGGACCTGTGGACGCTAGTGACAACATGCTGAAGGAACTTCGGAGTCTTGCAGGTCTTTCGCTTGAACAGTGCGCTCAGCGACTTGGCGTGGCATCGGAAGAGGTCACATCGGCCGAACGAGGCGAGGATGACGTCCTGGCCGCCCGGCTCGCGGAACTCTATGCGGTCGATCCCGACCAACTCCAGGAGGGGCTGCTCACCCCTGTCGCTGGAGTCGAAGCCGTAACCGTGTTCCTTCTGCAAGGCGCGTATCAGGACTTCTACGCCGAGGATCTCAGCGTTCTCGATCGGGCCATGCGAGCAGGTCGTCTGGTCGCTGGGCTGGATGGCGCTGCCGATCGGGCGACCCGTCGGCTGCAGTTCGTGCCCACCTCACCCACTGGTCCCCGGCCGGCGGATGCGGCGCGCCAAGGCCACAAGCTAGCTGGACTCGTTCGGGCGCGGTTGGGCTTGGGAAGCGATCCGTTACCAGATCTTCGTGTGCTCCTGGAGGAGCAACTCGGAATCGCAGTCGTACTCGACGCACTGACGGATTTGAGGGCCGCTTCGGTGCTGGACGCCGGGCGCGCTGCGGCGGCGGTGGTCCTGGCGGACACGGACCCCCATTTGACCCGGAATAGTCTGCTGGCGCGTGTCTACTTGACCCACGAGCTCTGCCACCTGCTTTTCGATCCGACGGCACCGGGTCGAGTGCGCATTACATTGGATGATCGAGATGGTGAATTGAGCGACGTGGGGAACCTGGCGATTGAAGCGCTGCTAGAGGCTCGCGCCAAAGGTTTCGCAGCTGAACTGTTGATGCCGCTGGCTGGTTTGACTGTGCTCCTGGGTCCAGCGCAGAAAGCGACTGCAGCCAGCATGAAACGAAGCCTGGTCCAGCGGGTGTGCGCGAACTTCGGCACGCCGTGGGAAATCGCAAGCAATCATCTGAGCAATCATGGTTTCATTGCCAGCCGCAAGGTCGTCCGACCGACCGGCGGTTGGCTCGAAGAAAGGCTCGTTGGGCACACGACGAGCTTGCCAGATCACGCTGCACCACCTCGAATACTGGGAACTGATTTGGCCCCAGTGTTGTTGGCAGAGATCACTGATGCGCCCCCCGACTACGTACAGCACGCCCGTAGCCAGGCCGCGGACGTCGCGAAACAGACCATGGTCCAAATGCGAAACGCCATGCACGAGGATCTTCAGGGAAGTCGCCCAATCGCGGCGGTCGATCGACTCGCAAGGTGGCTCGATGACATGATGTACGCCGGCGAGTTCGAGCTAATCGAGACTCTACTCGGCGAACTCGACCCGAAGGATGTTCCTCCCAGCGCATCCACTGCGGCACTCGCGCTGACGCGTCCCGTCCGCGCCAAGGTGAACCCCGGGCGACAGAAGTTGCTCGATTCGCTGGAGGATGCGCTCCTCAAAATTTGGGGAGTTGACGAGACTCTTGCGCGCTCCACGGTGGAGAGGCTGGCTTGAGCGACGTCGCTGTCCTGCAGCCTCCCAAGCCCGAACCCACTCAAGACGCGGTGGTCTTCATCACGAGCGGGCTGGTGGGGAGCCATGTCGGGCTGTCGTACATCGCGCACGACGATGGCACACGCGCACGACTCGAGCTTGCCTGGCATCTTCAGCTACGGCACGACGAGGGCGCGGGCACGGAGGCGTGGGTCCAGCCCGCCATCGACGAGTTCGCGCTCTCAAACGTCCGCATGTCGGCGGGGCTGATCGCGAGTAAGAGGAGAGATGGCAGCGTGCCGTACGCCTTCGCGCGGAACGATGCCCACTACCGTGAAGACGGGACGTTGCAGCTCGGGGCGAGCCTTGGCCTCACATGCGCCACTTTCGTCTTGCTTGTTTTCGAACACGCCCGGGTCCCCTTGATCGACGAGGCAAGTTGGGGCCAACCGCGTACAGAACGCACCACGCAGGACACGGCTGCTCAAGAAGAGTTAGTCGCCGCAATGAGACGCGATCCGCGCTTTCAAGATCACGCCTCCAGCCTCTCCGCACAGGTAGGCAGCATCCGGATCCGTGCCGAAGAGGTCGCCGCTGCGTCTGGACTCGATGCCCATCCAATAGCATTCGCGCGGGCGGCACCGGCGGGTGCCAGCTTGCTCGAAGAAATGGGTGAACTTGCGGATTCGTGACGGTCGCATCTCACGGACCCCCAGATAGCCAACGTCGGCCGCGAGCTCGCGGGTTCCGGTGGTAGCGCTTGCACCCACCGCCATCGCTCCACCCCCTCCCCACCGCCTCCTTTGCCCTCGCCCGTCACCGTGCGCATCGAGATCGTGGCGGGCGTGAAGA
>JAADHO010000086.1 GCA_013151775.1 Deltaproteobacteria bacterium
ATCGGAGCCTGAGGAGGCAAGACCCGGGTCGAGGGCGAACCGGCGTCCTGCGCTCGAGGCGACTCCTCCGCAGGCGACTCCGTGGAGGGCGCGGCCGGCGGTGCCGAGCCGACGGCCTCGGCGTCCCTCGACCCTGCAGACGCTGGGGTCACGGGTTCCGGCGCTGGGCCGCGAGACGCGGAGCCCGTGACTCCAGCGTCCATCGACTCCGCGCGCGCTTCGCCCGGCACGGAGTCCGGCGGCGCGCTCTGCCGACCGAGGATCGCGAAGAGCACGACGGCGCCCACCAAGGCGAAGACCAGCCCACCGAGCAGCCACCTGCCGGTGCTCAGAGTGGGCAGCACCGGCGGCTCGTCGTCGTCGAGCTCGAGCAGGGCGGCGTCGGTGGGTCCCTGGGCGAGCAGCTGGGCGGGCAGCGCGTCGTCCGCATTCAGCACCATGGCGTGACTGAAGCGGTGCTTCTTGGCCGGCCGAGCGGCCGCCGCAGACGACGCGCTGTGCACTCGAGTGCCGGGGAGGCGCGGGGAGCTGTCCAAGGCGGGCACCGCCGCTGGAGGGAGTTCAGGCCCAGGGGACTCCACGACCGGCGACGACAACGCCATGGTCGCCGCGAAGGCTTCATCGCCACGCTTGCGCGTGACGGTCGCGAGCAGTTCCAACAAGGGTGTGGCCATCGCCTGGGCGCTGGCGGGTCGCTGCTCGGGTGACTTCGAGAGGACGGCCGCCACCGCGTTGGCGAGGGTCGCGGGTACCTCGGGAACGAGAGCGCGCAGGTGCGGAGGTTCTTGGGTCAGGATAGCGCCGACCAAGGCTGCGAAATCCCCACCGACGAAGGGTGGCCTGCCGGCCAGAGTCTCGAAGAGGGTGACGCCCAACGCCCACAGGTCGGCCCGCGCGTCGACCCGCGAACCCGCGATCTGCTCGGGCGGCAGGTACTGGGGTGTCCCCACGGTGGCGTTGGTCTGGGTCAGCTTGGGACCGCCCTCATCGGCGATCTGGGCCACACCGAAGTCGAGCACCTTCACCCGCGGCTCGTTCAAATCTCCCTCGAGCCAGATGTTCGCGGGCTTCACGTCGCGATGCACGATGCCGGCGGCGTGGGCCGCGCCCAGGGCGTCGAGCACGTCCACCGCGATCTTCAAGGCCACGGGCCACGCGAGGCAGCCGCGCTGCGCCAGGGCGGACTCGAGGCTCTGCCCCTGCAGCAGCTCCATCACCAAATAGGTGGGTTTCCCAGGACCCCAGACGAAATCGAGGACCTCGACGATCTTCGAGTGTCCGAGGCCCGCCGTCACCTGCGCCTCGCGTCGAAAACGCAGCAGCACCTCGCCCTGTTGGGCGAAGCGAGGCTTCAAGATCTTCACCGCCACGTGACGCTTCAGGACGAGGTGCACGGCCTCCCAGACCTCACCCATGCCGCCCTCGCCGAGCCGGCGCACCAGACGGTAGCGTTCGCCCAAGACCTCCCCAGGTCGCGCACGGAAACCCTCCATAACTCGCGAATCATGGCATGGAGAGGCCGCGAGGCCCAGCGTCCGCTCAGGCGAAGAGAAAATGCCCGACGTTGAGGTCGATCTCGGCGGCGTCCACCGTGCCCAGGATCTCGAGCCCAACCTCCGCCAGATCGATCATGCGATGCTCCGTGGGCATGCCGTTGGCGTCGGCCACGACCATCACCCGCGGACGCGTGACGTGGCGAGGGTCGTCCGTGATGTCCATGACGATGGCGGTCTCGCCGCTGCTGAGGCGCACGCTGCTGCCCACGGGGAAGAGCCCGAGGGTGGCGATCAACAGCCGCGCCACGGCATGATCGAGCTCCGAAGACTCGACCAACTTGTTCAACGCCGCGTCGGGACGGAGCCCAGGACCGAGGGGCGCACGCGTGGTCCACAGATCATAGGTGTCGGCGACGGCGATCATGCGGGTCAGAGGATGACCCGCGCGTCGCCCCTCGGCCGAGGCCTGCTCGACGGCGGCCAGGATGCGCAGCGCCGTGGCACGCCCGCGCCCCGAGGACGGCAGCAGACGCCTCACACCGTCGAGGTAGACGTCGTGACGCGCGCACTGCTCCGGCGTCGCGGTGAGCAGCTTCGGGTGACGCATTCGCCCCACGCCCGAGAGCGCCGCGGCCACGGCCATGTCCCGACGATCCGCTGCGCGGAAGCCTAGGCGCTCGGCCATCAGCGCGACGATCAAGGCGACCCGCGCCAGTCGCCCCGAGAGCTCGTCGCGGTACTGCTCGAGGCTCAGGAGCCCGAGCTGAAGCGAACGCGTTCGATCGGGCAGACGCACCAGCTCCTGCATGGAGCGCCGGATGGGCACCAGAGGCGCGGGTCGGCCCTCCCCGAGGCGCGTGAGCAGGTCGCGCAGCGTGGCCACCACCAGGCCGTAGGCGCGCAACACCCGCAGGCGATCGGGAACCTGACCCACCGTGCCCGCGGCGCCCGCCTCAGCGTCGATCGCGCGCATGCGAATGCCGGCGTGGCTGGAGAGACGCTTCTCGGCGTCGGACTCGTTGTTCATCACCACATCGCGCAGCGACTGGGCGAACTCGCGCATGATGGCCGGGTCCATCACCTGATCGAAGGCGACCTCCGCCATGCCGATGCGCCCGAAGAAGCTGCGCAGGAAGCGCGCACGATCCCAGGTGGAGAGATCCGTGCGCAGCAAGCGGCGGTTGATGTAGACGGCCTCGCCCACGAGCTGCAGCGCGACCTGATCGCCGTACTCCTCTTGATAGGCGGACAGGGCCGCGACGAAGCGCTCGACGATGGGGATGACGGCCTTGTTGTCCATCTTGTGGACGAGGGCCACCTTCACCAAGGTGTAGAATGAGCCCACCATCTCGGCGGAGAGGCGCTGAAAGAGCGCGTCGTCCGTCTCCGCCGCGGGCGGCGTCTCCGTGGCGCTCACGCGACACCTCCGGGGCCCGTGGGATCGTCGAGCTCGAAGGAGAACTCCGCCATCAGCTCGCGCAGGTCGTCGTCCATCGGCTCGTCGGGCTCCTCCGGCTGCGCAGCGCGAGTCGGTGGGCGCGCGGTCTGACCCACCTCGCCCGAGGCGCGCGAAGGCGGGCGCACGGTGGCGGCCTGATCGGTGGGTGACTCACGACGAGGCGGACGCAGAGTGGGGACCGACTCTGGAGGTGGCTGCGATGCCTGACTCGCGTCGGGCACGACGGAGGGCCTCAGGGACGCGGGCTTGCCGAAGCTGCGCATGGCTGCCGGCGCGCTCTCCGAGGCGGGCGCCGGATCCGCGGGAGCCGGAGTCGCGTCCGCCGGAGCGGGNNNNGCGTCCGCGTAGGAGTGGTTCGCCAACTCGAGGGGCTCGGAGCCCTCGTCGAAGTCGATCTCGATGCCCATATCCTCGACCGACAGCGTGGCCGGATCGAGGGTGGGCAGGGACGAGGCGAACTCCGTGGGCGCGTCCGAGATGCGGGCGGGGGAGCGCGGCTCGGACTTGGCAACGGGCGCCTCGCGAGCCGGCTTTGGAGCCTTGGGAGCGGGCCCTGGAGCGCTCGCCGCGCGAGGCCCACGCGAGGTCGCCGGCATGGCCGCGGCGAGGCGCGTCCCAGGACCGGAGTGGAGAGCCGTCAGGCCATCCGCCACGGGCTCGGAGGCCAACACCGACTCCAGCAAAGCCAGGTCGCGTAGCTCGTCGTAGCACAGGGGGAGAGGGTCCTCGTACGGCAAGTCACCGGCCTCGAGCGCCGTGCACACCAGGCTCGCCTCGACGCGCAGCGCCTCACCCGAGAAAGCACTGCGCTGATACTTGCGCGCCAGCTCGAGCACTTCATCGTCGACCAACAGACCCAAGCCCGCGAGGGCGATGGCGCGCTCTTCGTCGATCCTCTGCCGTCGCAGGAGGTTCTTCTGCGTCAGCTGATCGCGCAGCTCGGGCGCGAGCCTGTCCCCCATGCGTCGCGCCAGCACCAGCATCACGCGGCGACGCTCGTCGAAGCTCAGGGTGGAGAAATCGTCGCTGTCGAACCAGATCTTCAGGATGGTGCGGGCCACGTCCGCGCGACGCTCGACCAACAGCAGGAGCGCGCCCAAGCGCGTGGCGGCGACGGAGTTGCGCAGGGCGTCACCCAAGGCGCCAACGGCGTGGTCTCCACCATGGTGCACGAACCAGGAGAGCGCCCGCAGCAGCACCTCGGGCTCCTGATAGACCAGGCCCGCACGAAAGAGCTGCAGCGTGCCCGAGGAGAGGGGTGCGTGGGCGAAGGGCGTCAACACGTCCACGGCCAGATCCGCGTCGGGCTCGGACTCGATCAGCTTGGCCGCCAAGGGAAACGCCGCAGGAGCCGAGCCGAGCAGCGCCCCAAAGGCTCGCTGACGCGCCTCGCCGAACTCGAGCTTGGCCGCGTCGCGGAGCGCCCGAGGCAGCTGCGACTCAGGGGTCTGGGAGAGGATCCTGCGAGCCAAGTTCGCCTTGCGCCCGCCCGCGTCGAGGTCCGCCATGGCGAGCAGCCTGAGGTCGCGGATGAAGACGCGCTCTGTGAGCATGGTGCGCACCACGCCTCGCTTGCGAGACAAGAGCCAGTCGTCGATCACGTCGAGGCCGCGAGAGACGGACTCGATGCCGAGACGCTTGGCCGATGCGTTGACCTCACGCGAGAGCACGGCGGCGATGCGCTCGGCGTCGCGCCCCTCCACCGTGTCGAGCACCGCGAGCGCCGGCGTGGGGAGCTCGTCGACACAGCGGGCCAGACCCTGGCGCAGGGCGTCGCCGAACTCGGCGATCTCTGGGTCCTCCGCCAGCCCCCCTTGGCCCGCGCCATCCCCGCCGACCTTGGTCAACGCGGCGAGCAGAGAGGGGAGATCCTCGCTGCGGAAAAATTGCGCGTCCGCGTCGAAGAAACGAATGGTGCCTCCACCGGCCCCGTCGTCCGCGTCGATGCTGAGCGACTCGCGGGTGGCAGCCGCGATCAGCGCCTGCACGTCCTCCATGCGGCGATCGCCCTCGGCCCGCTCCGACTCGGACTCGAAGAAGGTCTCGATGATCACGAGTTGAATCGCCTCGAGCTCCTTGGACTCGAGCAGCGTCGTGAGGTCCTCTTCCTCGTTCTCCTCATCGTCTAGATCCGCCGCCACCACCTCGAGGAAACCCGTGAGCTCCTCGAGAGAGAGCCCCGGATGGAAGCTCATCTGGCGCACGCCCACCTGAAAGAGTGTGAAGAGCGCGGGATCGTCCATCGGCGAGTAGTCGACGATGTCGTCCTTGCCGCTGCGAAGATGGCCCGCCGCGAGGCCCACCTCGATCAAGCCTCGACGCTCGAGCAGATCGGTGAGCACCTCGTGCATCTGCTGGATCAGCGCCTGCAGGGTCTCGGGGTTCTGACGTCGGGCCGCCCTCAGGTAGCGAACCATCGAGAGGAAAGGCGCCCTCAACTCCGCTAGCTCAGCGCGCCGCTGCTGCGCAGCCACCTCGTCACGAGTCTCGACTTCTCCGTCACCTTCCACCAGCGCATCCTACCTCGAATCGACGTCCCTGGGAGAGCGGACTGCGCGCCACCCCACGTCCCCAGGACGGGGTTGCGAGAGCGTGGGGCGACGTGAGATACACTCAAACATGGAATTCTTGCGCAGCATCCTCTCCGCAGCACTCCTCCTCTCCCTCGCCGCCTGCGACGACGAGCCCGTGGTCGAGCCTGTGCCCATCACTCAACGTGCTCCGACTCCGGCACCGGCCGCAGAGCCCGCCGCCGCGCCGGAGCCTGTGCGAACACACATGCGGGAGCATTTCCGCTTCGCCCGCGCCGCACGCACGGGGCTGATCCGCGGAGACATCGAGGCGACCAAGGCGGCCATGCAGGAGCTCGCGCGGCTGCAAACGATCGACGGCCTACCCGCGAATTTGGAGCCCATGCTGCCTCCGCTGCGGGCGGCGGCGGCGGGGATCGAGAGCGCCCATACGCTGCGTGAGGCAGGCGTCGCGGTGGCCAAGACCCTAGTCGCCTGCAGCGCCTGTCATCAGCGGGCCGACACCGGGCCGAACTTCGCCATCCCCCCGCTCCCAGAAGGCGACACGGTGCAGATTCACATGCAGCGCCACCGCTGGGCCGCGGACCGTCTGTGGGAGGGGCTGGTTCAGCCCTCGGACGAGGTGTGGAATTCGGGCGCAGACGCCCTGTCGGACTCGCGGCTCGATCCCGCCGATCTCGACATCCCCGACGAGCTACGCGGGACCGCGGCGGCCCTGGTACAGCACGTCTACGACCTAGGCGAGCAGGCCAAGTCTGCGACCACACCCGACGCGCGCGCGGACGTCTTCGGCCACTTCATCGCCACCTGCGCCACCTGCCACCGCCTGGTCCACGGTGGACCCGACCCGGACAGCCCGCCCGGCGAGTAGCGGACCGACCTCAGTAGCCCTCCGCCTCGTAGGCGGTGTCGAAGCTCTCGAGCGCCGCCGCGCGCGCCGCTGGAGCGGTACGCGCCGCCCTGGCTCGTCCGCTCGCGCTGCGCGTGCGCGTGGCCTGGCGGTGCATGCGACGACGTGC
>JAADHO010000361.1:0-3276 GCA_013151775.1 Deltaproteobacteria bacterium
CGGCCGCTCCCGCCGTGGCGCGTGCGCCCGTGGTCGACGCGCGCGAGCCCGGCGCCGTGCTCTGGATCGGCGGCGACGTCCTGCTCTCGGACGCCATGGTCGACTTCGCCCGCCTCGACGCGGAGCCCGCGCGCGGCTTCGCCAAGATGCTCGAGCCCGTGGCGCGCATCTGGCGCGAGCCCGGCGCCTTCGTGCTCGTCAACCTCGAGATGCCCGTGGCCCGCACGCGCCGTCACGCCATCGACGAGGAGCCCGTGAATCCCCATGGCCTCACGGCCGTGCACCTCCAAGCTCCGGCCTGGTTGCCCGCCGGGCTCGCTCGGGCGGGGGTGTCGGGCGTGACGCTCGCCAACAACCACGCGCTCGATCAGGACCGCGACGGACTGCTCGAGACCATCCGCGCCTCGCGCCGCGCGGGCCTCG
Source organism: Deltaproteobacteria bacterium (assembly GCA_013151775.1). Classification (GTDB taxonomy): domain Bacteria; phylum Myxococcota_A; class Polyangia; order Polyangiales; family Houyiibacteriaceae; genus JAADHO01. Next base: position 424 of record JAADHO010000361.1, read on the forward strand.
TCGTCTCGGGCGCGGGCGTCTACCCCGAGCATCGCTGGCCCATCACCCTCGGGCCTTCCGGGCGCGCGATCTGCGTGATGAACTTCTACGATGGTCGCGGACCCGGCGCCCACGAGCCCGGGGAAGTGGCTCGCAGCGTGCTCGACGAGCGCGCCTTCGCCGTGGTGCGCGGCGCGCGGGCGCGTTGCGCGGCCGTGGTGCCGGTGGTGCACGTGCTCGGCGAGCTGCGCGCCGAGCCCAAGCCGGCGTGGCGTGCGTGGGCGCGCCGCCTGGTGGACGCCGGGGCCGCGGCGATCATCGTCCACGGCACGCACGTGGTGCTGCCCGTGGAGCGCATGGCAGGCGTGCCCATCGTCTGGGGTCTGGGTAACCTGGTCTCGGACATGGGCCGCATGGCGAGGCCCTCCGAGCGGGACCGCGACGACGCGCCCAAACTGCGCTCCGCCGCCGCGCGCGAGAGCCTGCTGGCGCGCCTGAACCTGAGCCCGGACGGGCGGCTCGAGCTGCGCTTGGTGGCCGCCTGGATGAGCCAGGATCGCGTGCCCCGTTGGCACGGTCGAAGGCCTGGAGGGGGCGTGATTCAGTTCGCCCTGCGGCCCCTGTCGCGCTGCAACCCCGCCATCGCTCTGCCGGGCTGGCCCGCCGCGGATCGGCGCGTCACCCAGGCCTGGGTCGCGCGTCGGCGGGAGCACCTGCTGCGGGTGACGGGGCTCACCATGGACGCCTGTCGGCCCGGCGCCGTGGCCTGGCTGCGCCTGCCCGGAGGCTCGGGTGGGCGCTAGCCTTCGCTCCAGGAGAGCGCGAAGCGGGTCTGACCCGGTTCGTACTTCAGCACCTCGCAGCGCACATCCTTGGCACCCGAGAGCTCCGTGGCAGCCTGAAACGCCATGCCCTTCTCGCGAGCGATCACCGGATCGAAGAGGTGGTCGGGATAGCTGAGCTTGACGTGCGCGAGGGTGGGCTCGATCTGTTGGGCGCGCACCAGCGTGCCGCGATGAAAATGCCGCCAACGCAAGGCCGCGCCGCGCACGAGCATGGCCGGCGACAGCACACGCACCGCCGCGCGGTACAAGGGTGAGCCGAGGTACTCGCGGTTTGCTTCTTGGGCGAACTCGAAGAAGGCGTCCTCGCCGAGCTCGTCCACCAACATCAGCTCCACGCAGCTGATGCGCACGGTGGGCAGCCAGGCGGAGGGCAGCGGCGGGCGACGCACCAGCTCGCCGAGCCACTCGGGCAAGTCGCCGAAGTCCTCCCGCTCTTGAATGTGCTGGCGAAAGATCAGCATCACGGACGCCTTGGCCGTGCACGCCGGATAGGAGTCCACCCCCGTCGGCAGACGGTCCAGATAGGCTAGCGTTCGCGGCCAGCGGTCTTCTTTTCCCAGGACCCCCACGGAGAGCGATGATGCCTTGAGCTGATGCGCAGTGCAACGCCGATCCGCGCGGGCGCTCCTCGGCGCCGCCAGGTGTTGGCTCTGCTCCGCTTCAGCCTGGAAATCCCGGCCTGTTCGCGTCAGGCTCCCGCCGACCTGCCCTCGGTGCGGGCGCGTCGGCGCCCAGTGGAGACGATATGTGGATCTTCGATGGCTCCGTGGCGCTCTCCCAGGGCCGACGTGCGCGCCTGCTCGACTCCCTGCGCCGGCGGATCCCCGCGCTCACGGCTCTGAGGGCGCGCCACCTACATTTTGTGGAGTTCGACGCGCCGCCGTCTTCTGAGGAGCGGACTCGCCTGGCTGGCCTCTTGGGGCCCGTGGCCGAACCCGCGCAGGAGGGCCTGCTGCGTTTGGTGGTTCCGCGCCTCGGTACGCTGTCGCCCTGGTCGACCAAGGCCACGGAGATCGTCCGCGGCTGTGGCTTCACGCAGGTGCGGCGTGTCGAGCGCGGCGTGGCCTATCGCCTGGTCGGCGATCTGCCAGGGCGCAGCGCCTTCGATGATCTGCTCCACGACCCCATGACCCAGAGCGTGCTCGACCGCTGGGACGAGGCGGGTGCGCTCTTTCGCCACGAGGCGCCGCGCCCCCTCGAGCGCATCCCTCTGAGCGCCGAGGGCAAGCTCGCCCTCGAGCGCGCCAATTCGCAGCTGGGCTTGGCCCTGGCGCCCGACGAGATCGACTACCTCGCGGACGCCTTCGCGGAGCTCGCGCGCGATCCCACGGACGTGGAGCTGATGATGTTCGCGCAGGCGAACTCCGAGCACTGCCGCCACAAGATCTTCAACGCCCAGGTCACCCTCGACGGACAGGAGATGGAGCATTCGCTCTTCTCCATGATCCGCAACACCACGGCGAAATCACCCCAGGGGGTGTTGAGCGCATACTCCGACAATGCCGCTGTGATCGCGGGTGGGCGCGCGGCGCGCTTCTTCGCGGATCCCTCCAGCGGCCTCTACGCGGAGCACGACGAGGACGTGCCGATCTTGATCAAGGTCGAGACGCACAATCACCCCACGGCCATCTCGCCGTTCCCGGGTGCCGCGACGGGCAGCGGCGGCGAGATCCGCGACGAGGGCGCCACGGGGCGTGGCGGCGTGCCCAAGGCGGGGCTGACGGGCTTCAGCGTGTCGAATCTGCTCTTGCCCGGCGGGCAGAAGCCCTGGGAGCTCGACCCGGGCAAGCCCGGGCGCGTCTCCTCCGCCCTCGACATCATGCTCGACGGTCCTCTGGGCGGCGCCGCCTTCAACAACGAGTTCGGGCGGCCGAATCTGCTGGGCTACTTCCGCACCTACCTCGCCGAGGTCGAGGGCGTCGATGGTCCGGAGCTGCGCGGCTACCACAAACCGATCATGCTCGCGGGCGGGCTCGGCAACCTGCGGCCTCAGCACGTCCACAAGGGCACGATCGCGCCCGGCGCGCCC
>JAADHO010000361.1:3306-6170 GCA_013151775.1 Deltaproteobacteria bacterium
CGGCGGCGCCGCGTCGAGCATGGCGCAGGGCGAGAGCCAGGCCGCGCTCGACTTCGCCTCCGTGCAGCGGGACAACCCCGAGATGCAACGGCGCGCGCAGGAGGTGATCTCCGCCTGCAACGCCATGGGAGACGAGAGCCCCATCGTCTCCATCCACGACGTGGGCGCCGGAGGGCTCAGCAACGCGCTGCCCGAGCTGGTGCACGACAGCGAGCGCGGCGCGCGCTTCGAGCTGCGGGAGGTGCCGAGCGCAGAGCGTGGCATGACGCCGCGAGAGATCTGGTGCAACGAGGCGCAGGAGCGCTACGTGCTCGCCCTCGAGCCAGCGCGCCTGCCTGACTTCGAGCGCCTCTGCGCGCGCGAGCGCTGCCCCTACGCCGTGGTCGGGCAGGCCACGGATGACGGCACGCTGGTGCTCACGGACTCCCACTTCGGAGACGTGCCCATCGAGCTGCCCTTCGACGTGCTCTTCGGCAAGCCGCCGCGTACCCAGATCGTGGCGGAGACGCTGCGCCCGAAGCGCACACCGCTTGCGCTGGAGGGCGTCGAGCTCGCCGAGGCCGCGCGGCGCGTGCTCGAGCTGCCGACGGTGGCCGACAAGAGCTTCTTGATCAGCATCGGGGACCGCACGGTGACGGGCCTGGTCGCGCGCGATCAGATGGTGGGTCCGCGTCAGCTGCCGGTGGCGGATTGCGCCGTGACCCTGGCTGATTTTCGTGGTTACGGCGGGGAGGCCATGGCCTTGGGCGAGCGCGCCCCCTTGGCGTTGATCTCGGCGGGAGCGTCGGCGCGTGTGGCCATCGGCGAGGCGCTGACAAACATCGCGTCCGCTCCCATCCGCCAGCTCTCGGACGTGCGCCTGAGCGCCAACTGGATGGCGGCCTCGGGTCACCCTGGAGAAGACGCGCGCCTGTACGAGGCGGCGCGAGCGGTGGGCATGGAGCTCTGCCCAGCCCTGGGCCTCGCGGTGCCCGTGGGCAAGGACTCCATGAGCATGCGCAGCGTGTGGCGCGATGGGGGCGAGGAGAAGAGCGTGGTCTCGCCTCTGTCTTTGGTGATCACGGCCTTCGCGCCCACCAGCGACGCGCGCCGCGCTCTGACGCCCGAGCTGCGCAGCGACCCGGGTGACACGCGCCTGCTCTTGATCGACCTCGGCGCGGGCACGGATAGGCTCGGCGCCTCGGCCTTGGCGCAGGTCTTCGGGGCGCTCGGCGCCGAGGTGCCCGACGTGGACTCGCCGGAGCGCCTGGCGGACTTCTTCGCGGCGATTCAGCTGCTGAACGAGCGCGGCCTCTTGCTCGCCTATCACGACCGCTCGGACGGTGGCCTGTTCGCGTGCTTGGTCGAGATGGCCTTCGCGGGCGGCGTTGGGCTCGACATCGACCTCGCGTCGCTGCCCCACGCCGAGGAGCCGCTGCGCGCCCTCTTCGCGGAGGAGCTCGGCGCCGTGGTTCAGGTGCGTGGCGCTGACTTGGTGGAGGTGCGGCGCGTGCTCGAGGTTCATGGGCTCGGCGCCATGACGCACGAGCTCGGGACGCCGTCCGAGGCCGGCGCGCAGCGGCTGTCGATTGGCCGCGGAGACGAGGCGCTCTACGCCGAGACGCTGTCAACGCTGCGCGCGCTGTGGTCGAGCACGACCCACGCCATGGCGCGGCTGCGCGACGATCCCACCTGCGCGGACGAGGAGCAGGCCACGCGTGTGGACGTGACACGCGCGCCTCTGCGTCCCGTGCTGAGCTTCGATCCGGCGGAGGACGTCAGCGCGCCCTTCGTGGCCCGCGGCGCGCGGCCTCGTGTGGCCATCCTGCGCGAGCAGGGCGTGAACGGTCACGTCGAGATGGCGGCGGCCTTCGATCGCGCCGGCTTCGAGTCCGTCGATCTGCACATGAGTCAGCTGCTCGCGGGCGAACGCGACCTCGCGGACTTCGCCGGGCTCGCCGCCTGTGGCGGTTTCTCCTACGGCGACGTGCTCGGCGCGGGTCAGGGCTGGGCGCGCTCGATCCTCTTCCATGAGCGCGTGCGCGACGAGTTCGAGCGCTTCTTTCATCGCCCCGAGAGCTTCAGCCTCGGGGTCTGCAACGGCTGTCAGATGCTCTCGAGTCTGCGCGAGCTGATGCCCGGCGCCGCGCACTTTCCGGGCTTCCTGCACAACCGCTCGGAGCGCTTCGAGGCGCGCCTCTCCTTCGTGGAGCTGCTCGAGTCGCGATCCGTCCTGCTGCGTGACATGGCGGGCAGCCGCCTGCCCATCGCCGTCGCCCACGGCGAAGGCCGCGCGGATCTCGACGACATGCGGGCCGCCGAGCTGCTCTCCGCGGGCCTGGTGGGTGCGCGCTACATCACCCCCGAGGGTGATCCGGCGACGAGCTACCCCGACAACCCCAACGGCTCGCCCGGCGGCGTCACCTGCCTGACGAGCGACGACGGCCGCGTCACCATCCTCATGCCCCACCCGGAGCGCGTCTTCCGCAGCGTGCAACACTCGTGGTGTCCCCCCGAGTGGGGCGAAGACGCCCCCTGGCTGCGCCTCTTCCGCAACGCGCGCACGTTCGTGGGGTGATGGCGTTGAGGGCGGTGCGCCCGCGTTGGTACACTGCGATTTGGAAATCGCCGCGTCGGCCGTCGACTCGCGGTCGATGAACCATCCGCTCACGCTCACGCTGGTGCTCTGCCTGGCTCTTGGCGCCGCCTTCACTTCGCCGACATCGGCTCAGGTCGATTCGGCGACCCGGCTCACGCCGCCTCGCGCACCGGGCGCCACGACACGCGCGTCCCGGCGGCCTCGTGCGAGGAGCGCCGCCACACGCGCGACCTCCCGGCCGCCTGCGACCCGGGGTCGACGGAATAGGCGCTTGCGGCTCTCCGTG
>JAADHO010000260.1 GCA_013151775.1 Deltaproteobacteria bacterium
TGATGCGCGTGGGGGCGTAGGCGTCGTCGTTGGCTGATGGGATCGAACAGGGATCCCCTCGCCGAGGTTGCTCGTCCGAAGTAGGGTCCCGCGCCCCAAGACGAGCAGGGTTAAGTAGCGACGGGGCCGGTCTGAACCACCGCCCCGTCAGGCCCTGCATGAAAGGAGTCGAAAGACTTTGCAGGACATCCGTCGCTTCGTTCGATTTCCTCTTGATGTCAAGCAGTGGCAGGCGAGCATGCCGTCGGCGGACGCCGCGAGGCCGAGCCGCTGTGGCGCCTGCGGTGAGCCCAGCCGCGTGGTGGGCGAGGCGTTGGGATTGCATGGCCATGGGCTTCGAGCCCGGCAACTCTACGAGCTGCTGCAAACGGCGGGGCCCTCGAAGACGCTGGAAGTCGTGCTGCGACGATATTTCTGCGTGCGCTGCAGCGGCATCACGATGGTGGGTCCTCGCGGCGTGGTGCCCCGGCATCTGTATGGGCTCGGGACGATCCTCGTCGCGTTATGGATGTGGAGCATGTGGCCTCTGCCGGCGCCCAAGGTGCGCGACGCCCTGCGACCGTGGCGGCGCAGCGGCGACGCCTGCATCGGGCGTTGGGCGAGTCTCGAGCGCTGGGCCCGGCGACTGCCTTGGCCGAACAAGCTCGAGCTACCGCCGGGGTTACGCCCGCGCGAGATGGCGCGTCGCCGCGTGCAGGTGGCGCTCTCCTATGCGCCCACCGGGCCTCCCGACGCGGCCGCCGTGATGGCGGGCTGCGTGCAAGTCGCCTGAGGGCGAGGGCACGGCGCTCGGTATCAGGCTTCATCCCACCTTCTATGGTGGCTGCGCAACGGCCACGATTTTAGGCATCTCCGGGGCTCCCCATTCGACACAAGGAGTCCCTGATGACCGACACATTGAAACCGAAAGACCATGCCGAGGCGGTGGCGCATTTTCGCGCGCAGCTGCTCGGTCCACTCTTGGTCGGCGACCTCGACCGCGGCGCCCTGCGAGTGGGCCTGGCCGAGCTGAGCCAGAAGCGCGTGCGTCCGCCGGGCTCGGCGCTCTCACGGCGCTACTCGAAGCCCACGCTGGAGCGCTGGTACTACCGCTACAAGAAGGGCGGCGTGGAGGCGCTGCGACCTGCACGGCGTGGGGATCGCGGCGCGGCCCGTGCGCTCAGCCCTGCGCAACGCAAGCTGCTGCTGGGCATTCGCGGTGAGTTTCCCGGAGCCTCCGCGGAGCTCATCCTGCGCACGCTGGAGCTCGACGGGCGTCTCGCTCCGAAGACGCTCTCGGCGCCCACGCTGCGGCGTCTCTTCGCTCAGCATGGCCTCGACCGCCGCACGCTGCGGCGCACCGGCAAAGCGGGTCGCGCACGCCGACGCTGGGAGGCTTCGGCGCCGGGCGTGCTGTGGCATGCGGACGTCTGCCACGGGCCCACGCTCACGCTCGGCGACACGAAGGTGCCCGTGCGCATCCACGCGATCCTCGACGACGCCTCGCGCCGCATCATGGCCATCGAGGTCTGCGACAACGAGCGCGAGATCGAGATGCTCAGGCTCATGGTGCGCGCCCTGCGTCGCAGCCCGAGGCCAGACGCCCTTTATCTCGACAATGGCAGCACATACTCGGGCGACACGCTCGCCACGGCCTGCGCCCGCGTGGACGTGCGTCTCGTGAACGCGCAGCCCTACGACCCGCAGGCGCGCGGCAAGATGGAGCGCTTCTGGCGCACGCTGAGGCAGGGCTGCCTCGACTACCTCGGCGAAGTCAGCAGCCTGCACGACGTGCGCGCCCGCGTGCTCGCCTTCGTGGAGCAGCACTATCACCGCGCACCGCACGCCTCGCTCATGGGCCGCTCGCCCGCGACCGTGTGGGCGACCCACACGCGCCACGCGCTGCATCTGGACGAGGCCGCGCTCGAGAAGGCGCTCACCGTGCGTCAGCGTCGACGCATTCGCGGCGACGGCACGCTCAGCGTCGGCGGCGTGGAGTGGGAGGCCGCGCAGAGCTTCATCGCCGGCAGCACCGTCACCATCGCGCGGGCGCTGCTCGAGACCCAGAGCGCGCCCTGGGTCGAGTACAAAGGCCAGCGGTACGCGCTCCGGCCCGTCGACGCCAAGCGCAACGGCAAGGCGCATCGCCGCAAGGCTCACCGACCCGCGCGCGGCATCGACGTGCCCTTCGACCCCGCGGGCGTCCTGCTCGCCTCCGCCGTCGGGCGCTCGCCCCTGGAGTTGGACCGATGAGCCGCGCACGCTGGCTCACGCACTTCGGCCTCGACGCATTGCCCTTCGCCAAGGACATCGACGACGCCGACCTCTGGTTGCCCTCGCGCCGCGCAGCCCTCGTCGACCAACTCGTCGACGCCGTCCACGAGCGACAGCACGTCACCCTCACGGGCGAACCGGGCGTCGGCAAGACCTGCACGCTGCGCGCGCTGCGGGAGCGTCTCCCCGACGCGGGCTTCCGGCTCACCTATTGCCACAACGCCACCCTCGGACGGCGCGACTTCTACCGACAGCTCTGCCTCGCCCTCGGGCTCTCGCCCAAGGCCACCGCGGCCGCGGTCTTCTACGCCGTCGGCGCCCACATCGAGGAGCTGGGCCGAGAGCGCGTGCACCCCGTGCTCCTACTCGACGAAGCGCACCTGCTCCACCAGGACGTGCTCGACCACCTGCACGTCCTCGCGAACTACGAGTGGGACAGCCGACCCCTGCTCTCCCTCGTGCTCGTCGGCCTGCCCGAGCTGAACGACCGAATGCGCCTGCACAGAAACCGCTCCCTCTGGTCGCGCATCCACTGTCGGCTCGCCCTCGGAGAGGCCGCGCCCGAGGACACCGTCGAGTACATCGACGCTCGCATGCGGGATGCGGGCGCCAAGCAGTCACCCTTCGACTCCGACGCCCTCACCATGCTCCACGAAGCCACGCTCGGGCGGCTGCGCGACATCGACCACATCGCCACCGACTGCCTCAAGCGCGCCGCGCGCAGGAAGCTCAAACGCATCGACGCCGCCCTCGTCCAGACCGTCGCCAAGGACTGCGCATAGATCGGCGACGCCATACTCTCCGGATCATCGGCCACGCCTGCGCTTCCGCGCTCGCGTGGCCGGTGGCCTCTGACTGCGTGTCCATCATGCGCGTGCGCGAACCGGCTGAGCGAAGCCATCACGCAGCCCGCGCGCTTCACCATCAGCCAGCCTGAGCGGTAACACTAGGGCGACTCTTTCGCTCGGATCCCACCCGGGGTAGTTCCAGATGAGATCTGCACCATATATGAACCCGGA
>JAADHO010000282.1 GCA_013151775.1 Deltaproteobacteria bacterium
CGCGACGCCGACGGTGACGGTCACGACGCAATCAGCTGCGGTGGCGACGATTGCGACGACGCGGATGCGACCCGCTTTCCCGGCAACGTGGAGGTCTGCGACGCCACCTCACACGACGAAGACTGCGATCCGACCACCTTCGGAGACACCGACGCCGATGGCGACGGAGCCATCGACCACATGTGCTGCAACGTGGACGCCGCGGCGGCATGAACTGTGGCACAGACTGCGACGACTCCACCCTCGCGCGGCGACCGGGTCAGCTCGAGATCTGCGACTCGATTGACAACGACTGCGATGGAATGGTCGACGAGGAGATGAACGACGTGCCGTGGTACACGGACGGAGACTCCGATGGGTTCGGCGCCGCGGGTAGCGTTCCCATGAACTCGTGCATACCCATCGTGGGGCGCTCGCTTTTGGCCAACGATTGCGACGACACCACGCCGAGCATCAGCGTAGTCGCTGCAGAGACGTGCGATGGAGTCGACAACAACTGCAACGGCATCATCGATGAGGGCTGCGGCGTCGATGGTGGCATGGACGGAGGCGCGGATGGCGGCGTCGATGGCGGCGTGGACGGAGGCACCTGCGATGCGAGTGGCACGGAAGGCACGGCCGCCAATTGCAGCAACGGCTGCGACGACGACGGTGACGGGTTTGCCGACTGCGACGACTCGGACTGCGCCAGCGTGGGAGTCTGCTCTTCATCACAGCCAGCATTGCAGACGGGCACCGTCAGTCCCGTCGACCGCAACACCATCGATCCGGCCACGGCGATGGCGGCGGACTTCAGCTGCCTCAGCACGAACACTGCGCCTGCGGGCGGCGGCCCCGTTGCCTTCAACCTCGTCATCAAGGAGCTCAACGACGGCAACACCTTCGAGGGTCTGCACGTGAAGTTCTGGGCGAACAACACGCCTGACAACACGATCTGGAACGCGGCTACCGATCATGTGACCGACGTCGACGGTATGATCGCCGTCACGGCGCCCGCCGGAGGTTGGTACGCTTACCGCGTCTTCCCGCAGGATGGACCCACGCCTTCACTCGAGATCGTCAATTCATTGCAGACCAGCGAGCCGGCTCCAACGGCGCCGAGCAGCATTGACGGCATCAGCGTCTCGCGCGATACGCTGAACCTTATACCCACGGTGTTCGGCTTTCGCCAGGCGACCGGAACGGCTCTGCTTGTGGGACGCATGGAGGACTGCGTCGGTGCCAACGTATACGGCGCTCGGGTTCAGGTCGTGCGTGCCGATGGCACCGTCATCGCGGAAGGCACGACCGGCCCCGAACCGCACTACCGTTACTTTGATGGCACTCACTTCCCGCTCGCCGGCCAAGAGTGGAGCCATGTGGATGGCCGCTTCGAGGCCGCCAACCTACCGGTCACCGGCGACGAGGAGCAGGTGCTCGTCCGCATGGTCGGTCGCACCACGGCGGGCGGATCGGTTGCGAGCCTCTGCCCCTCCATCCGGACACCACGTCAATCGTGAACATCGTGCCGCTCCGCTCCGACGGACCGACCTGCCCAGCGCTCTGAGTTAGCCGGGCTCCAAGTCCTTGCCGCTCCATCAGCGCGGCTCGGCGAAATGCTGGCTCAAACTCATTCGCGGCGGGCACTATCAAACTCTCGCATCACTGCCCGGCGCCGACCACGCCCATCCGGGGCCATCCCCCATTCGGGTGATACCGACAATGCTCTGAGCCACATATGGTGGTGATCGAGACGGTCATTTTGAACACCCGAGCGCGCAGACTGCCCACTCGGGCACGACCCCACCTCCCCATTCGCACCCACCTGACTCAGCCCGAGAACACCCATGACATACCGCTCCAACCTCGGCCAATCCGTCGCGCTACCCGCGTATCTACTCGCACTGCTCACCGTGGGCTGTGGTGGCGGATCGCCTCAGACGGACGCTGGCAGAACGCCGGACACCGGCATGAGCTGCAGTGAGAGCTGCGATGATGGCCTCTTCTGTAGCGGTGTGGAGACCTGCGACCCGAGCAGCCCGCTTGCCGATACGCTTGGCTGTGCGCCGGCAGCAAGTCCAGCGTGTCTGCCGAGCCAAACCTGCGACGAGGACAACGACCTCTGCATGAACGATTGCTCCGTCGAACGCGACGCCGACGGCGATGGGCACGATGCCATCGTCTGCGGTGGCGACGACTGCGACGACGCAGACGCGCTGCGCTATCCCGGCAACACGGAGGTCTGCGACGCGACCTCACACGATGAGGACTGCGACCCGACCACCTTCGGCGACACGGACGCCGACGGAGACGGCGCCATCGACCACATGTGCTGCAACGTGGACGCCGCCGGCGCCATGAACTGCGGCCCCGACTGCGACGACTCGACCCTCGCGCGGCGACCGGGTCAGCTCGAGATCTGCGACTCCATCGACAACGACTGCGACGGAATGGTCGACGAGGAGATGAACGACGTGCCGTGGTACACGGACGGAGACTCCGATGGCTTCGGCGAAATGGGCGGCGACGTCCTGCACGCCCATCACCGGCCGCTCGCTCTTGGCCAACGACTGCGACGACACCAACGCCAGCATCAGCGTGGTCGCATCGGAGACCTGTGACGGCGTCGACAACAACTGCGACGGAACGGTGGATGAAGGCTGTGGCGGCATGGATGGCGGCGTCGACGGCGGCGGCGCGGATGGTGGTGGCGTCGACGGCGGCATGGATGGCGGCGTCGGTGGCGCTTGCGATCTACCGATGACTCTCATGACCGGGAGCAGCGGTGGCATGATCTCCACGGCGCCCCCGGGCGACTGCGCGCTCACAGCCTTCGGCTCACCCGAAACACTTGCATTCGTCATCGCGCAAGTGCGCACCTACTGCGACGCAACTGGTTGTGTAGGATTCCTCGTGGTTACCGACAGTGGAGCAGGGATCGTGAGCGCCAGCGAGGGTGATGTGATGCGGTCGTCCGGGTCGTCTGATGATGTCAGGAACATCCCTGTCGACACCGACGTCAGGGTGGTGATTCAGCTCGATGCAACCGCGGGCTCGGCCTACGTGGAGTTCACAGTACGCTTCAGCCGAGACGGCACCATCACCATCACGACCTTCTCGCTGAGCGACTGCTCGAGCCGCATGGCGCCCGAAACACCGGGCGTCTGCAATAGCGTGGACGAGAACTGTGATGGCAGCTTCGACGAAGGCGTCAGCGTCGACTATTGGACGGACGCAGACGCAGACGGTGCGGGAGCAGGCTCAGGCATGAGCGTAGCTTGCGGCGACAGCGTGATGTCTAACTGGGTGCTGGTGGGTGGCGACTGCGACGACTTCGATGCAAATCGCAGCCCTCTGCTGCCGGAGATCTGCGACGGCGTGGACAACGACTGCGACAGCGTCGTGGACAACGCCGCCGCGGTGGACGCGAGCTGCAGCCCCGCGGGCACGACCGCGAGCTGCGTCAGCGGTAGCTGCGTGATCTCGTCTTGCACCGGTGGCTTCGTCGACTGTGATGCCGATCCGTCCAACGGCTGCGAGGTCGACACGGACACGTCCCACAGCAACTGCGGCGCGTGCGGAAGCGTGTGTGCGGACACCTGCACCGCAGGCACCTGCATGATCACGCCTCCGCGAGACATCACGGCGGGCGGCGCCTTTGGGTCGGACTTCGCGTGCATCATGCGCGCGTCGGGCAGCGTGAATTGCTGGGGCGATAACAGCTCGGGACAGCTCGGAGATGGAACGACGACCGCCTCCGCGACGGCTGTACGCGTCCTCGGCGTCTCCGACGCCGTGTCGCTCAGCGCCGGCTACCGGGGCGCTTGCGCCGTGCTCGGCAGCGGAGGCGTGACTTGCTGGGGTGGGGACGCGACGTATGGCGAAACACTGACGGCGGTACTGACGGCGGTTCAGCAAGTCTCACTCTCCAAGTTCACTAGCTTGTCTCTCCTCTTCCGACACACGGACGCCACGGTGTCCTCCCCGGGGTTCGTGGGCGGCTCGGGGCTGGTGCCGGTGCCGGTGCCGGGGATCACGGACGCGGTGGACGTCTCCGTGGGCGGGACCTTCGCGTGCATCGTCCGCTCCGGCGGCACGGTCGTGTGCCGAGGAAGCAACGACGTCGGGCAGCTCGGAGATGGGACCACCACAGACCGCACGGGGTTTGGCACCGTGATGGGGCTCACGGACGCCGTCGACGTCGAAGCGGGAAACACGCACGCTTGCGCCATTCGCTCCGGCGGTTCGGTCGTCTGCTGGGGTCAGGTCTCGGCGGGCACGCTCGGGGATGGAACGTCCGCCATGAGCAGCGTGCCCGTGGCCGTCAGCTCCCTCTCGGGAGTCAGCGAGTTGGCTCTGGGCGATGGTTTCTCTTGCGCGCTCAGCAGCTCCGGCCTGAAGTGCTGGGGCGACAACGCCGGTCGCCAGTTCCCAGGCCTGAGGCGCACCTCCTACGACACGCCCACGCCGGTGCCTGACGCTGGAGTCGTCACGCAGGTCGCCGCCTCTCAAGCGAAGGTCTGCGTGTTGCGCAGCGACGACAGCTTCCAATGCTTCGGCGGCGTTTCCTGCGGCGGCATCGGTCTAGCATGCGACCCAGCTCGAGGTTGTGCAGTCGGTGGCTGCATTGGTGAGAGCGCGTCGTCCGTGGGCAGCGCCACGGATCCGATCACGGCTTTGCCCGGAGGTGGCACGAGCGTGCCGACAACGTCCTGGGGCGGCGGCTACTGCTCCCCGAGCATCAACCCCTCGTCGGGTGCGGTGGATCCGGCATGTGACTTCAACAACCCCACCGACCCCGCCTGCGGCGCGTGCGGCAGGTGTGTGAATGCTGGTGGCGTCGGAGTCTGCCTCGCGGATTGCGCGCCATCCATCACCGACAACGGCGGCTGTCGCAGCGGCTACGACTGCAACCTCACGCTCGAGGCTTGTCTCCCCGGCTGCGGCAGCGACGAGGAGTGCAGGGTGGTCCGGCAAGAGAGCAACGGCGTCGCCGGCATTCAGGCGCCCAACGACTGCACGGGCGACTCGGCTCGGCCCACTGCCGCGCAGGTCTGCGGAGGTGTGGACAGCAACTTCGACCACCTCGTCTATGACGCATCCTCTGCTTCGGTCTGTGACATGGCGACCTACCGCTGCAAGAACCCGGGCACAGCGGGCGCCGAGGCGGGCATCACCTGCACGCAGAATGACCAATGCGAGGCGGACGGCCGCTGCATCGACGAGGCGTCGTTTGCGTGGCCGGGCGGCTATTGCACCAAGTTCGGCTGCGACCTCGCCGGCAACGGCTGCGCTGGCGCCGGCGTTTGTCAGAGTCGACGCGTTGGCGTCGCCGTCTGTCTGGAAAGCTGCACGGTCGCCGCCGGCGCGACAACGGGGAATCAGGCCGCGTGGCTCACCAACACGGGGGGCTGCCGCAGCGGTTACGCTTGCGAGTGGAATGGGGTGGGCGCTGCGGGTTCGCCCAACGGTGGCTGTGCCGCCGGCAACTTCAACGCGGTGACCACCAACAACGTCGGCGCGTCCTGCACGAGCAACGCGGACTGCTGGTCTCCCTTTGGGAAGGGGCAGTGCGTCCCACCTGCGGCGGACGGCACTGGGTTCATCGGTGGCTACTGCACGGTCGTGGACTGCGACGCTCCGGGAACACCGAGCAATGTCTGCGGCGCGACGGGCACGTGCGCGAACCTCTTCTCTGATGCGACCGGATGCATGCGGAGTTGCACCTCGGCGACGCAGTGCCGCGGAGGCTACGCCTGTGTCGATGTGGACGGCGACGCGGCCACCGTAGGCTCCGTGTGCACCGGGAACTGCACTGCGGATGCTGAGTGCCGCACAGGCCAAACGTGCAACATCCCTGCGGGAACGACCTTCGGTGCCTGCGGTCCGTGAAGGGCGACGTGCCGCTCCGAGGTCAGGTACCAGATGTCGTAGAGGTCGCGTGCTTCGTCGCGTGCCCGATCCGCGAGCTTCACGATCTTCTCGACCACGACCTCGTCGGCGTGGCCCCCACCGGGCCCGCCTTCGACCTGGTGAGCCTCGGCCCGTTTCCAGCGATTGTCTGGGTTCATGTCTCTCGCTCGCCACCGGCGTACCGCGTGACCGCTCACGCTGTGGTTGTCAGTGGATCTCGCCGAGAAGCGGCTTGATGTCGAGTACCATGCGGGCCGAAAACGCGTCGAACAGCCGGCACAGCCCGAAGCGTTCGTAGAAGCGAACGGCGTCCTCGTTGATCGCGTCGGTGACGAAGAGGCGGAACGCCACGGGGCCGGATGTTGCGAGCTCCAACGTGAGCCCGAGCGCCTGCCCGAATAGGTGGCGGCCGAGCCCCTGGCCCTGGACGCGCGCGTCGACTGCGAGGCGTGCGAGGAGAATGCCGGGGATCGGGAACCTGGGCAGCTTCGATAGGGCGGGGATCTCGTCGACCGACGTTCGCTCGACGCTTACCGTGGAGAGGCTGAAGTAGCCCGCGAGGCGGTCGACGCCTCCCTCCTCGTCGATCGCTAGGCACGTGCGCGACAGCAGGTCCTTCTCAGCGTGGCGCAGGGCGAACCCCGCCGTACGTACTCCACCAAGGACGCCTCCTGGTTGCGGAAGTCCTCGAGCAGTGAGCGGTGCTTGCGCGCCAGCGCGACGATGCGTGGCGTCGACATTCGGTCAAGCCGACGCGTCGGCCCAGGTGAGCTCCGGCGCCTTTCGTTCCGGGTCGGCGAGCCGGCGCAGGCACGCGGTCAGGGCGGGCGGCGGGTCAAAGCCACGATCGAGGATCTCGGCGAGCCGGCGGGTCTCGTCGTCGTCAAGCTCGAGGCGGGTCGGTAGCGCCGTCGCTTGCTCGTGGCGTTGCCGGATCCGCTCGATGACAGGATGCGTAAGCTCGCGCACATCGTCCTCGCCGCGGGCGACAACAGCGCGCCCCTCGGTGGCTTGGCGTCCGGAGGTTGCTTGGACCGAGAACTTGCTCGGGAAGATCACGGACGCAGGCGCATGTCATGCGCGAGACGGACAGACCACGCGTGCGATTCGGATTTCCTCGCACGTATCGGGTCTAGATACGTCTCGGTTCATGCGGCACGCCGGACTTCGGCGGCGTAGCGGCGTTGGCGTGGGAGTCTGAAGACGCGGGAAGCGGGTCGTCGAGTTCACGCACTCGAGCTCATGCACTGAGCTCGATCTGCACCGCTTCGGAGGCCAACGTGCGGCCCAACGCCTTGCTCATCGTCTCGGGGGTGCTCCGGCAAGGCACCTCTTCGAGATGAGTGTCGAGTTCGTCCTTGGGGCGCCGTGAGTGTGCGCCCCCGCAGCCAAGCAGCATCCGATACGCGGGCGCCGGCTTCCCACCCCATGGAGCCCGGGGTGAAGTTCAGCTGCCTACGGCGTCTAAAACGGACCACAATGCACGAAGGCGTCCATGTGTCTGGTCGGGTCTCTTGCGGTCAAAGTCGGGGTGACGTCTACGGCGACCGTGTCACTGCCCGTAGGCGCAGTCACGACGCTAGTGTAAGTGGTCTCATACAGACCCCCGATTTCCTCTTGGCCCACAATCACACCGACGGTCATTTCACTGCGTGAGCAGCCATTCGCCTGCACCATCACGGTAAATGTCCCCGGCGTGCCGGCTGGCACCGTGAGGATTCCTCCCGCCGGCACGGAGACACCGGCCGCACTCATGATCGTGGCCGTGGGCAGGGTGCTTGGCCAGGCGTCGAGGTGCTCTCCGGCGGTGAACGACGCGGCGGTTGGGACACACGTTGTAACAACCGCGCAATGATAGGTATCTGGCAGTGTTGGCAACCCGACTTGGTCGATGCTGTCCACTCGGAACTTGTCTGCTATTATGCTGAGCGAAGCTAACTCCGCAGTGGGAGCGATCACCCGCACAGTGCCCGCGACGCCATGGGTTGCTTGAGATCTGAAGCCGCAGGATCCGCCACTCGGCAGCGCCAAGCTCGCTGCACCCGGAGCTGCGTCGATGGTGCCGGTGCCACGGATGACATCGTTGGCTAGGATCAGCAGCGCACCGCCGCCGCCGCCGCCTCCCGAGCCAGCCACCGTGCATCCCACTGAATTCGAGTACGAGCCCCATCCACCGGCACCGCCATAGTTCCTCAGTCCGTTTACGTAACCCGCGCGGATTGCGGGATCCGCGCTGACGCTGCCTCCATTCCTTACGGAAATATACGGTCTGCCACCCGGTGAACCTCCGGGGCCGGCGGCGCCGCCTGCTCCGACTACGCCGTCTTGACCGCTGATGTCGATGGTGCCGTCGATGACCACCGTCCCCGTGGAGAGTAAGACGACCCCTGGATGAAGCGATCCTACATAGCTAAAACTCAGCGTCGCACCTGCGGCGATGTTGATGCTGGTGTAGTTGAGCACTCCGTCTGCGGGTAGGGCCACTACGGTGTTTGTCGTGACGTTGAGCGCACCGTCACTGCCATCGCTCCCCAGATCCATATGAAGGGCCTGTGCGCTCGGAGAGTATGCGAGTAGGGCGAAGGCCGAGAGGAACGCAGCGAACGGTATGCGGTATCGAGAGAGTGGTGTGTGCATTGGATACTCCATGGTTGTAGCTGTTCAGCTTATGGTGCGAGAGTGACGGTCGTCCGGTGCCAGTCCCAGTTTCGAATCTGTGCTCGTTGAATGTTGACGACGCTCGAGTGCCAGTCCCAGTTTCGGATCTGTGCTCGTTGAATGTTGACGACGCTCGAGTGCCAGTCCCAGTTTCGGATCTGGGGTTGTGTGACGTTCAGGGTGTAGCTGACCATCTGGCCGCTTAGCGTTGCGGTGATGGTGGTGGTGCCCGCCGCCAGCGTGGTCGCCAGGCCGGCGCCATTCACGGTGGCAGCGGCTGGCGTACTCGACGACCATGCGGCCATGGCGGTCACGTCGATCACGGAGCCGTCGGAGTATGTGCCCAGCAGTCGCAACTCGAGCGTCGCGGGGACACCGAGGGTGAAGGGCCCGGGGAACTCGAAAGCGAGGCTCACCAAGGTCGGGCCTGTCACCGTAAGTCCCGCCGTCGCGCCTGCGCCCATGTAGGTTGCGCTCACCTCGGCCATGCCCACGGACACTGCGGTCACCACTCCCGAGGCCACACTCGCAATTCCCGGGGCGGTCGAGGTCCAGGTCGCGGTCGCCGTCACGTCCAAAGTCGAACCGTCGGTGAAATTCGCCGTCGCCACCAAGTTGCCCGTGGCGCCCGTCTCGAGCGTCATGGTGGCGGGCGTGACGTCAACGCCGATCAGCTCCGGAGACGTTACCGTCAACGTGGTCTGTCCACTCACTGCCCCGAGAGTCGCGCGAATCGTCGTCGTGCCGCGCGTCACGCCCGTCGCCACGCCTGTGGCCGCGATGGTGGCCACGGAGCTGGTCGTGGACGACCAAGTGACCATGGCCGTAATGTCTGCTGTGCTGCTATCGCTGTAGCTGCCCGTGGCGCGGAAGGCGAGCGTCAGGCCCGCGGCTAGGCTCGGCCCGCTCGGTGTCACGGAGATGCTCGTCAGCGTCGGCAGGTCGTTGTGGCAGACGCCCGCAACGCAGGTGTCGGTGGTCGCCGTGTTGCCGTCGTCGCAGCTCGTGCAGGTCGCACCACAGTGGGTGACGTCGCTCTGAACCTCGGCCTCGCAGCCGTTGCTCGCGAGACCGTCGCAGTCTCCGAAGCCCGGCACGCACATGCTCGAGCAGCTGCCCGCCGCGCAACTCACGGTTGCCGCTGGTGTGACGGTGCAGCTCGTCAACGCCTCTGGCAGCTCGTCGATGCGCGCGTCGCAGTCGTTGTCGACTCCGTCGCACACTTCGCGCTCGGACGGGCTGATGTCTGCACGCGCGTCGTCGCAGTCGCCGCCGCGTGCGACGCGCCCCGCCACGGGCATGTCGGAGCTGATGGTCGCCGCGCTCTCGTCTCCCCAGCCATCGCCGTCTGCGTCGATGTACCAGTCGACCGCAGCACATCCGCTATCCACCGTCCCGTCGCAGTCGTTGTCGATTCCGTCGCCGCAGATCTCGGTCGCGCCCGGGTGAGCCCTAGCGTCGCGGTCATCGCAGTCGGCCACGGCGCTGCCGCCTGCGCAGGCGGCGTCTGGGTAGCCATCGTGGTCATCGTCCTCGAAGTCGCCGGGCGCGACCTCGAAGTCGGCGAGGCCGTTGCAGTCGTCGTCGAGCCCATCGCAGATCTCGTCCGCTGCAGGGTTCCGGTTGGCGTCGCCGTCGTCGCAGTCGCGAGGCTCGAGGCTGTAGCCGGCGGGCGGCGCGCAGGCGGAAACCGTGGTGCCGTCCGGATCTCCGAAGCCGTCCGCGTCCGCGTCGGGGTACCAGTCAGTCGCGGTTGCACCGTCATCGACGAGGCCGTTGCAGTCGTCGTCCAGCCCGTCACAGACCTCGACCTGCCCCTCATGGACCCTAGGATTCGTGTCGTCGCAATCGTCCCCAAAGGGCGCGAATCCAGGTGTGTCGCAGCGGCCGGTGAGTGGCGCGCCCGGATCTCCGTGACCGTCGCCATCCGCGTCTGCGAAGCCATCGAGCCCGACGCCTTCATCGATCGTGCCGTCGCAGTCGTTGTCGCGCCCGTCGCAGATCTCGGCGGCACCGGGATGCACGTCGCGCGTGAGGTCGTCGCAGTCGTCACCGCAGAGCCTGCTGCCGTCCCCCTGCGTGTTGCAGCAGACAGCGTCTAGCGAGCCATCTCCGTCCGCATCTCTCGAGCCAAACGTCGCCGGATCGCAGTCCTCGTCGACGTCGGCGGCGTCGCAGATCTCCGTGTTGCCGGGATAGCGGTTGGCGTCGGTGTCGTCGCAGTCGTCTCCGCCGCAAGTGATCGCGCCGTGTCCGTCGGCGTCGTCATCGGCGCAACCCGTCATGCACGTGAGCGTCGTCTCGGAGCACGTCTCGCCCGCAGCGCAGGCCAACGCCGCGGCAGCTGTGCAGCCGCGAGCGTCGGCATCGCTCGCCGCCGGATCACAGACCTCGGCGCCATTGCAGAAGACGCCGTCGTCGCAGTCCGCGTCAACCGCGCAGGTCACTTGGGCGTCCGTGCCACTGTCCGCACCGCTATCGGTCACGCCGCCATCGGTCGCGCCACCGTCGCCCCCGGCATCGAGCGTCGCAGCGTCGCGCATGGATGCGTCGCCTCCATCGGACATCCCAGCGTCGCCACCGTCGGGCGAAGGCACAGGTCCGCCGCCTCCCCCGCAGCCCGTGGCGACCAGGGCAGCGAACACGAACGCCAGACTTCTTTGCGGACCATTTCGATGCACGGGTGTCACTCCTGCGGCTGGTCGCGCGGACCGCCCAACGCTTCCGCCTCTACGCCGGAAGTGAGTTGAAGCGTCTCACGTCGTACGTGAGGTGAACATCACCCGAATTGGGGATGGCGGTACGATTTCTCGAGTGCAGCGTGCTGAGCCAGCGCACGGTCTGGACGCATTCCCTGTGCGTCGTGTCCGATTACCCCCGATTGACCAGACGCTTGGATCGACCTCCCGCCGCAACGGTGAGTGAAATTGAGGGGAGCCTCAATTGACCGAGGGCGGCGAGCCAATGCCCGTCGCCCTCGTGAAACGGCACTCCCACCGGGAGGCCAACGTCAGCGTGAGCTAACGCGTGCGCTCCGGTGAGAGTCCGGTTCTACAGGGATGTTTCATATGTATCTCCTCCTCCGGCGCGCAGCCGGCACCCCGACAAGGGCTGATTTAGGATCAGGCGCTCGGGGCTTTCCACGGTGGGACGGCGAAACCGTCGCGTTCGAACGACGAGGCGCCCGAAGGCAGCACACCAACGTGGGGTCGAGACCCACCTCGTCGCCGTAGGACATGAGCGCAGAGTGCGATCACGCCTGCATCATACTTCGTCAACCCTGGCCGCGCATGTTTCATTCCGGCAGCTCACGGGGAGCTGCGCCGAGTCAGGGTGCGCCGCAGGAACCACCGAGACTGCGCGCCGTGTGCTCGAGGATGCCCTCGACCACGCTGCTGAAGTCCGCCTGGCAGATGCTGCCGACGTATGCGCTGGCCCCTGCGCGGCGCAAGCTCCGTGCGGTCTGGACGAGACGCACCGGCGGGAAGGCGATGCCTCGACCTGGCACGCTGCACGATGGCGTGAGCCGTGAAGGCATGGACGGATCGGGCGCCTGTTGCATGCGCGGGTCGGCGAGCACGTCGGTGAAGCTCGCGCCCTCTAGATCGGTTGGCACACCGGAGATGGTGGCAAACACGACCCGGCTCGGATCGTCCTTCAGCGCGAGCAGGCCGTCGACGTAGCGATCCGTCGACTGCAGCGCCTCCGGGTACTCGAAGCAGCGCAGATTCAGGTCGCCCGCATAGCGCGCACTGCTTTGGTCAAAGAGGTCTGGATCGGCCGCGGAGCAGTCGTCCTCGTCGGTCATCAGGATTACGGCCAAGGTCGCGCCAGGACGCAGGAAGCCCGTGTTCTCGAGATCGCCATGACCGCGCGTGCCCATGGTGAAGGTCAGAGGTGAGGACGATGGTGTCACGGCCTTGAGCGTAGCCGCGAGGGGCTGCTCGAATCCGCATCCACCGGTGCCGATGCTGGCCATACAGGTGAAGTCTGCGGCGGACGCCGAGACGTCGAAGTCGGCGGCGTCCGTGTCCCACGCGAGGAAGCTCGGATAGCTGGGCACACAGCCCGCGATGCCGGTGTTGCCCCGAGTCTGAAGCACTCCATCGTCTCCGAAGTTGGACTCCGTGCAAGTGGGGACCAGGTAGCCGCCGGTGCCCATGTCGCTGCTGACGACGCCCACGTGGATGCTGCGTGCGGCGGAGACGTCCTGCACGCCGTCGCCATCGAGGTCACCCGTCGCGAGCGCCTGCGCCATGCGCGGCAGCTCGGCCACGAGGCTGGCCTGCTCCTCGGACATGGAGTTGGAGTTGTCCACCATGAAGAGCACGTCGAGCTCGCCTGTGGCACGGGTGCAGCAGGCGTCTCCCTGACAACCGGCGCCCACGAAGGCGCGGCTGAAGTGGCTCGTCTCCGCGCTCGCGTCGTGACCATCGATGGCGGTGGGCAAGGCGGAGAAGGCCTGGCCGCCTTCCGTGGTCCAGTACACGCTAGCGTAGCGCGCGTCGCCCGCGAAGGGGATCGTGACGCGGATCGGTCGAGCGAAGCGCAGGCCCTCTGGGGCGAAGCGCAGCACGCGCGAGTAGAGCGTGAGCCCGGAAGGTGCCGCGTCGTCGGTGGCGGTGACGGTGACCATGGTCGGCTCGCTGAGCGCGCCGGCGGGGATCTCCACGCGCAGACCGCTGAGGGAGAGCTCACCGCCGCTGCCGTCGATCAAGGCGCTGGCGCTGCCGGTCAGGGGAGCAGGTGGTGGCCCCACGTCGGGCACGCTTCCATCTGCGCCGTCGTTGATGTGTGAGTTGGTGCAGGCAGCCAGGAGGCTGAGAGCGCAAAACAGGATTCTTCGAGTCATAGCTGCGGGTCTCCCTTGTGATGTTTCTGTGTCGTCTGAAAGCAAGCTGCATTCCAAGCAGCCTCGCCCGATAGTCCGTTTTCACGGAACCCAGATCGACCACCGACCACGACAAGGTCGACCCCGAGTGTGCCATCGAGTGTGCCATCCAGACGGGGGGAGCCCACGCGCCCTCAGATGCCAGCGTGGCTGGTCGTCCGACGCGCTTCAGACCAAACTCGTCCGCGGGCCGTCGTAGCGGCATGCACCGCTCGCTTTCTTGGATGCCGCGCTCGGCGAGGCTAGGCTGAGTCGGATGGCCCAGCCGGCATCATCGAGCGATCGCCCCTCGCGCGTCGAGCGACTCCTCGGCCTCTTTTCGGAGGTGCGACCTGGAGAGGCGCGCACGGCGCTGCTGCTCACGGCGAACCTGTTCCTGATCCTGGTCGCCTACTACATCATCAAGACGGTGCGCGAGCCCTTGGTGCTAGCGACCGGCGGGGCCGAGCTGAAGACCTACGCG
Organism: Deltaproteobacteria bacterium; assembly: GCA_013151775.1. Lineage (GTDB taxonomy): Bacteria > Myxococcota_A > Polyangia > Polyangiales > Houyiibacteriaceae > JAADHO01. Next base: position 13,905 of record JAADHO010000282.1, read on the forward strand.
GCGGGCGCGCAGGCAGCCGTGCTGATGTTCGTGGTGCCGGCCTATGGCTGGCTCGCCCACCGGCTGCCGCGCAACCGGCTGGTGATGGCCATCACCGTCTTCTCCCTCGTCTGCCTCGGCCTCTTCGACGTGGGGGCTCGACTCGAAGTGCCCATGCTGGGCTTCGTCTTCTACGTCTGGGTCGGCGTCTTCAGCGTGACCATCATCGCGCAGTTCTGGTCCTTCGCGAACGACGTGTACGACGAGCCCAGCGGCAAGCGCCTGTTTCCCTTGGTCGGCGTCGGCGCGACCGTTGGGGCGGTGTGCGGGTCCTACGGCGCTCGCTGGCTCTTCGAACGAGGTCTCGCGCCTACGACCTTGATGCACGTCGCCGAGCTGCTCCTGGGGCTGCACCTCCTGCTCTACGTCTGGGCCTTCCGCCGCCCCGAGGCGGAGCACGAACACGAGGCGAAGCACGACTCCCTGAAGGACGCCGTGGGCGGCTTCGAGTTGGTGCTGAAGAAGCCCTACCTGCGGTCGATCGCGCTGCTGTTGATCCTGCTGAACCTCGTGAACACGACCGGCGAATACGTGCTCGGAGCGAGCGTGCTCGATAGCGCTGAGGAGGCGTATCGCGTGGCCCTGAGCACGAACGCTGGGCTCGTTCATGATACGTTTACGACGAGCTACATCGGGGCCTTCTACGGCGGATTCTTCACCTGGGTGAACGTGGCGGCGGTCGTGATGCAGGCGTTCTTGGTGTCCCGCCTGGTGAAGTTCGCTGGGCTTCGAGGCGTGCTGATCGCGCTGCCCCTGGTGGCCCTCGGCGGCTACGCCTTGGTCGCGGCGGGCGCAGGCTTCGCCATCTTCCAGATCGCCAAGAGCGCCGAGAACGCCACCGACTACTCCGTGATGAGCACCGCCCGCGCCATGGTCTGGCTGCCGACCACGCGCGCCGAGAAGTACAAGGCCAAGCAAGCCGTGGACACCTTCTTCGTGCGCTTCGGAGACGTGTTGGCGGCGGGCGTGGTGTTCGTGGGCACGACCTGGGCCGGCCTCGGCATCCGCGGCTTCGCCGTGGCCAACGTAGTGGTCGCCTTGGTCTGGCTGGCCCTCGCCTTGCGTCTGGCGCGACGCTACGAAGCACTGGTGCCCGACACGACGCACTCGACTCCAGCGGCCGCGATCAGCGCAGATCTCGCCTGACCCCTTCGCCCTGACGCTGCCCGCGACTCAAGGAACGCCGCGGCCGACCGTTCTGTGTCGTAGGAACCTTTGGCACAACCGCGAGGTCGTGCTCGGCGAAATCGCACAGCGAAATCATCCTGGAAGGTTTGCTGTAGATGCATGGCGCATGTGCATTGGATGTACATCATGTGTGCATGGAGGCGACATGAGTGAGACGTTGGTAGTCGGCAGGTTGGACGAGCATGCACGCGAGGGGATCCGCCTCTCGGCCAAGCGAGCCTCCGCGGACGCCCGCTTCTGCGCCACGGTGAGGGAGGCATCCGGGATGCTTCGGGGCGCTGCGCCTCGCGCGATCTTCGTGGACGGCGGCGCCAAGGGCGTGGAGGAGTTCGTGGACTGGGTGCGCACGCAAGCGCATCTCTTCTCGGTGCCCGTCGTGATGTTCGTGCCCGTGCCAAACGACCACGCCTACAACGAGGCGCACGCGATGGGCGCCGACGACGTGCTGCTCGGCGGAGACTCGGGCGGCATCACGCGACGGCTCGCGAACCTCTCGGACTTCGACCCGAGCTATCGGCCACGTCTGACCCAAGGACGCGCCCTGCTCGGCTATCCCGACGGTGGTCGGCGACGTGTACTCGGACGCGTGCTGCGCCAGGCGGGCTTCGATGTCTCCTTCGGCGCCGACATCGCGGAGCTCGAGCGCGTCGCAGGCCAAGGAGACACTCCCGCGCTCTTGGTCGCGAAGGACGACCTGCCGCCCGCAGGCGCCTTTGGAGCCGCGCGCGCAATTCGCGGCGGCGGCCGAGGCGACGTGCCTCTGGTGGCTCTGGCCGGCAGCGCGACGGCGCAAGGCATGCGACGCGAAGCGCACGAGGTGGGCGCCGCGGTCGTCGGCAGCGACTGGGCTCCACCGGATCACCTGCTCTTCCTGGCCAACGAGCTGATGCGACCGGGCGTCAACGACATCCGCGCCTCCGAGCGCATCCTCTTCGGCGCCATCTGCGCCTTCCGCAAGGCCGGCGAGCTCGAGCCCGTCTATGGCCTCACCTACAACATCAGCCGCGAGGGTCTGTTCATCCGCACCCTCGATCCACCCGCCAACGGCACGGAGATCTGGTTCGAGATGCGCCCACCTCACTCCGCCCGCGCCGTGCACTTGAGGGGCACGGCCGTCTGGAGCAAGGGCCTCGACACTCCCGGAGGCGCGGCTCCTCCCGGCTTCGGCATGCGCATCAGCGAGGCGGCCTGCCCTCCCGGGGACCTGCGCGCGTTCCACGAGGCCTACGAGGCCGTGCGCCGCTCGCCCATCTACTTCAACTGAGCTGACCCGCCAAACGCGTCGAACGCGTATGCTCCGGCGCCGTGGCGGCGACCCGCACATCTTCGACTTCTAGCGCGCTGCCGCGTCGAACGGTGGCCCTGATCGTCAGCGTGAGCGCCGTCCTGTATGCGGCGCTGGCCCTGGCGCGCTACCTCAGCTTCCATCAGCAGACCTTCGACCTCGCCATGTACTCGCGCATGGCGTGGGGTCTGGCCCATGGAAACCTCTGGGATCCGATCCTCAGCGCCAACGACCTCGGGCTGCACCTGTCGCCCGTGCTCTTGCCCTTCGGTCTCGTCGGGCGCCTGGTCGATCCCGCCGTCGTCCTGCTCGTCGGCCAAGCCCTCTTCGTCGCCCTGGCTGCGTGGCCCCTCGCGCGAATCGGCGCGCGCAGGCTCGGCACGGCCGGCGCGATCCTCGGCGCCGTGAGCCTGCTGCTCTACCCGAACCTCCTGCACGTCGCGACCTACGAGGCGCACCCCGGCACCCTCGCCCTCTTGCCCTTGGCGTGGAGCCTGGACGCGGCCGACCGAGGTGACGCGCGCGCCTTCGCCTTCGCCTGCCTCGGCGTGATGTGTTGCCGCGAAGACCTCGCGATGCCCCTCGCGCTGCTCGCCATCGTCACACCTTGGCAGAGCGCCTCGAAGCGCCGCCTCGCCTGGTCCGCCGGAGCGCTCGCCATGGCCCTCTTTGGATTCTTCCTGCTGGTGCTCGCGCCCCGCTTCGCGCCCGCCCATGGCTCTCTGTCGGCTCACTTCGGGCGCTGGGGCGAGTCCCCGGCTCAGGTGATCGTCGCGTGGATCACCCACCCCATGGAGCTCGCCCAACATCTGATGGTCAGCCGCCGTCTCAGCTATCTGCCGCGTCTGCTCTGGCCGTTAGCGTTCCTGCCGCTGCTCTCGCCGCGCTGGCTGGTGCCCGCGCTGCCCGTCCTCGCGATCAACCTGCTGAGCGATTTTCCGACCACCACACAGCTCGACTCGCACTACCTCAGCACGGCGCTGCCCTTTCTGATCGTGGCCGCCCTCGACGGTCTGGTCCGCGTTCAGCGGCGCGCGCCCGAGCGACGCCTGTGGCCGCTGCTCGGGCTGCCCCTGCTGCTCTCGCATATTCTGCTCGGCGGCTCGCCCGTGTCGTTGGACTTCGACGCCTCGCGCTTCCGTCGTGACGCGGACTCGCAGGACGGGACGAGGATCCTCGGCGCCATCCCCACCGACGCGAGTGTACAGGCGCCGGACGCGCTGCTTGCCCATCTCAGCGCCCGTCCGCTGCTCTTCCGCAGCGCGGACCCCGATCACGGTGCGCGCTTCATCGTGCTCGACGTTCGCTACCGCCGACGCTACGCGCATCAGGAGTCTCTGCTGCGCACGCTGGAGGAGCCGCGCGTGCGCGCCTGGCTGGCGAAGCCGCAGGTCGCGCTGCGTGTCGCGACGCCCGCCTACCTGCTGCTCGAGCGAGGCGTGGATCCGCGCTCGGGTGTCGGCTTCGCCCGCGCGCTGGTGAACGGGCCGACCGCCGAAGGGCAGCGCATCACCGCCTGCCTCAGCGTCTCGAGCGCTCGGGCGCAGGGTCGCCTGCTCACGCTCGACTGGCGAGTGCTCGAGGCCTGCCCCGCCGACTTGGCCGTGCGGGTAGATGTCCACGAGCCACCGATCCGCGTGGACCTCTTGGCCGACGGACTGCTCTCACCCAGCCAGCTGCGGCGAGGCGATCACCTGCGCACGCGCCACCGCTTCGAACGTCCACTCCCCACATATGTCTATGTCGGCGCGCTGCGTCAGAGCGGAGCGCGTCCTCGCCCCGAGGATCCCGCCTATGTCCGCGTACCGGTCGCTCAGGGTTCCGTGAGTGAGCCGTAGAGCTCGGGTCGTCGGTCACGGAAGAATCCCCACGCCGCGCGTTCACTCCGCGCGCGGGCCAGATCGAGCGTCACCACGCGAAAGCCCTCCTCGTCTTCCGACAGGCTCGCCAGCTCGTCTCCGCGCTGATCCACGATGAAGCTGCTGCCATAGAAGCGCATCGCGTCCTCCTCACCCACTCGGTTGGCGGCTGCCACTGGTATCACATTAGAAACGGCGTGTCCCTGCATCGCACGCCTCCAGGGATCACGCGTGTTCAGCTCGGGCTCCTCTGGCTCCGTACCGATGGCGGTGGGATAGAGCAGCACGTCCGCGCCAGCCAAGGTCAGCGCACGCGCGCACTCGGGGAACCATTGATCCCAACACACGCCGAGCCCGAGCGCGCCAAAGGGAGTCTGAAAGACGCGAAATCCGCTGTTGCCGGGACGAAAGTAGAACTTCTCCTCGTAGCCCGGTCCATCTGGAATGTGGCTCTTGCGATACGTGCCAAGCAGCTCACCTGCGACGCCCACGAGTACGAGCGTGTTGTAGTAGTGCGGACCATCGCGCTCGAAGAGGGAGATGGGCGCCACCACTCCCAGACGCGCGCACAGCTCACGAGAGGCGAGCAGTGTTGGATGCTCGTCCAGAGGATGGGCGCGCGCGAAGTTGGACTCGCGCTCGTGCTGCGGAAAGTAGCTGCCATCGAAGAGCTCCGGCGTGAGTATCACACTTGCGCCGGACTCGGCGGCGCTCGCCATCAACTCGAACACGCGCAGCAGGTTCGCGGCGGTAGTGTCTCCCAGCGCGCACTGCACGATGCCGAGGCGCATGCTCTTGGGAGAGCTCATCTACTCTCTCCCAGCGCGGGCTCTTGATGGGTCACGCAATGGATCGCTCCGCCGCCATGGATCAGGTGGCGCGCGGGGCTCGAGTACGTCTGCCGATCCGAGAACAGCGATTTAAGCGCGATACGTGCTGGCGCGTCGTTCGCGACGCCATAGGCGGGCACGAAGACCGCGTCGTTCGCGATGTAGAAATTCAGGTAGCTCGCGGGTAAGGGCGCGTCCTCGTCCGACAGGACGACCCCCGGAGACGGGATCTGATGCACGGTCCAATTCAGATCATGATCTTCAATCATGCATAGTATCTGTGCATGAATACGCACCATTGTCTGCCCGTTGGGATCGCCACGCGCTGGCCAACTCATGACCAGCTCGTGAGGAGAGACGAAGCGGACCAAGGTGTCGATGTGGCCGTCCGTGTGATCGTTGATCAGCGCGCCGTGCAGCGTGAACACGCGCTCGAGCTCCAGCGCCTCGAGCAACATGGCCTCGATCTCGACGGGATCGCGCTCCGAATTGCGATCGAAGAGCGAGCCCGCTGTTGTCAGCGCGATGCCCTCACCGTTCACCTCGAGGGCGCCTCCTTCCAGCACCAGCGCGCGCTGATGCGTCTCTGCGCCGAGCCGTGAGGCCAGGGCCGCACCCAGCTCGACGTCACCTGACATCCGATACTTTCCGCCCCAGCCATCGAAGCTGAAGACGTTCGCCACCAGCTCGGCTCCGCGCACGCTCATGGCAAGGTGTCGCGAGTCCACACATCACCGAAAGGCAGCTGCTCGAGAATGATACATCCAGCGTCGATCTCGTGGATGAGACGCTGAGCGAGCTGAGCTCGGTCTGACTCGTCCACCAACAGGTGCACAGGCTCAGCTCCCAAGGTGGCGATCTGCTGGGCGAGCTCCGCGATCTCGTCGCGCGCGCCCTCGAAGTGTCCAGGCCACTCGGTCGCTAGGCGCGGCCAAGCCAGCCAGCACGCGCGGTGAGGCTCCCACTCCGCAGGGAGACGGGACGTATTCATGACCCAAGGTCTACACCGGCTGGGACGTCCCGGCGAGTGCCTACTCGTACGCCAGGACGGCGTCTTCACCGTAGCGCTCGACGAGCTTCCGAACATGTTCGAGCACTGCGCGACGCCGCTCGTCGACCGCCTGAATTCGAGCCTCACTCAGCACGGGAGCGAGCGGATCATTCGCAAGACGCTGGCGGTAGTGGTCGAGGTCGAAGTCCTCGAGGGCGCGTATCGTGCTGCGGCGAAACCTCTGCAACGCCTCGAGTCGACGGTCCATCAGGCCGAGGCGCGCGCGTGGCCAGAAGCCCGCGCCGTTGTCCAAGTAGACCAGCGCCGCGTCCGCGCTGCGCACACGCACGTTGGTGAAGCCTCCGCCCCAGCGGTCCACGTTGCTCGTCAGATAGTCGAAGACGATCAGGTCCGAGAGGTCTTGGGGACGAGTCGGGCTATCGGGGCCTTGGTGTCGAATATGATGCGGGCGTGGAGGCGCGTCACGCCGAAGAGCCGCGCGCAGCTGCGCAGGGCGCTGATAGGGCGAGATCGGCAAGAGACTCTGCACACGGATCCAGCGCTCCCACCCGTCGGGCAAATGAAGAGCGTCGAGTCCACCGGGGATCCACCACACGAAGGCGCCGCGGACGCTGCCGTCGCGCACCGTCACCTCGCGCAGTCTCGCGTCCCCGCGCGCCGCACGACGCAGAGGAGCCCAGGGCAGGACGCGGCCTGTGACGACGGGCACGCGGCCGAAGCCGAGCTCTCGGTCGAGGTGATAGGCGGCGATCTCGGAATACCAATGCGCGCCAGAGAAGCTCTGTTCGGGCTTGAAGTAGCCCTGGGTTCCGTCGGCCAGCGTGAGCTTGAAGCCCATGCTCCGTCCGCCCCGTCCGCGCTCGATGTCGACCACGCTCGAGTCGCGCAGGGATCTGAGCAGTGGCGCGTCGGGCTCTCCGAGGAAGGCGTCGAGAGAGCGTCGCTCGGGCTCGGTGACGGCCGCCGGGAGAGACTCTACCAGCGGTGCGGTGGGGATCGTCCCCGCTTCGTGCGCCAGCTCGAGCTCGGGGGCCGCGGGCGGGCTCGCGCAGGCGCAAACGCCCAGGACGCATCCGAGGGCCACCCAAGACGTCGCGGTCGCGGGCCGTACGATACTCATTCTTCTCTTGTCGCCCGTCGCCAGCGATTCGGCTACAAATTGGCGATCGGATCAGAGCTCTATGGGCAACCGACCGAGGACTCCGAGCTGTCGCGGGCCGACCCGCATTCGAAGCGCGTAGACCTCGACTCCGGCGGCCACCGCGCGTCGCAGCAGGCGCCCGTAGATCGGATCGATGGAGTCCGCGGGCCCGAAGCCATCCACGTCGCTGCGCATCACGGCGTAGACCATGGCCGCGCGCTGACCCGAACGGACGACCTCCATCAGCTCCATGAGGTGCTTCTGACCGCGTGTGGTGACCGCGTCTGGAAACCTGGCGACGCGATCGTCGACCAGCGTCGTGCTCTTCACTTCGACGTAGACGCGCTGATCGTCGGTCGGCAGATCACGCGGCTTGGCCTTCGCAGGCAGCTCGCCTCCCCGAGAGAGCAGCAGGTCGACCCGACTTCGCCCCTCGACTCCATAGCGCACCTCGGGGATCACCCGCGGGTAGTGATCGAGCTCCGGCAACAGGCCCGAGCGCAGCGCCTCTCGGACCATGGGCACGCCGAGCGAGGTGTCGACGCAGACCAAGGCGCGTCCGACCTGAATCAGCGTGAAGGTGTAGGGGAGCTTGCGATGGGGCGCGTCCACGGGCCGGAGCCAGACGCGCGCACCTCGGCGCAGGCAGCCTCGCATGGCGCCCGTGTTGTTGGAGTGGGCCGTGACCTCAGATCCGTCCTCGAGTCGCACGTCGACCAGGAAGCGTTTGTAGCGTCGCAGGAGACGGCCGGGCACGAGCTCGGAGGCGTAGCGCATCACGCATCTCAGCACGCAAAGCGCGCCTGCGCCATTTCGGATCTGCATGATGCGATTGCGCACTTGAACCGATGTCTGGACTGGCGCTCGCGAAATTACAGCGAAATCCAACGCCAATATCTTGGCACTCTTCTCGCAAAGGCTAAGGGATGAAGTGGCGAAATGTCGGGTGTTCCCCCCCCTCATCCTGGCGCGCCACTTCCTTTTTCAGGCGGCCGCGACTCTTACCCCCCCCTCAGAGTCGTGGCCGCCGCTTTATCTACTCGGCCACGGATGCGCAGAAGCCCTTGTTCCGCGCGCCCGGGTTCAGGTCGATGATGCGCGCGAGCGGTCCTTCGGGTCCCTCGAGCACCGCGTCACCTGCGTGGACGCAGGCGTAGCCGGCGCCTTGACGACAGCCACCGTTGGACCCGCAGCGATCCATGCAGAAGCTCTCCGATGTGCGGGGCGGGCTGAAGCGCCACTCCACGCAGATGGAGTTTCCGGGACAGGTGTCCGGATCACAGCCCTGCACCGTGCAATAGCCACCCGGCGAGGCGAAATCACAGATGCGATCCCCGTTGATCGAGCAGTCCGTCGAGCTCCCGCAGGAGTCACCTATCTGCGGCGAGCAGCCTGCTCCCAAGAGGACGAGGCCGAAGGCGCAGACGATGATGATGCGTGCGGAGGACATCGGGGGCGCAGCATAGGGCAGCCCCATCGGGCGCGCCACACGTCGTGCTCATTCCACGATCGCCTCGAGCAGATCGCGAACCAGACGGCTCGTGGGTTCATCCTCCTGGCTCGGATGCCAGTGCATGCGCACCTTGTAGCGAAGATCGGCCATGGGAAAAGGCCGGAGCAAGAGGCGATGACGCGCGGCCAGGTGTTCGGCCAGGCGCCGGGGGATGGTCAGGAGCATGTCGCTCAGCGCTGCGATCTCGGCGGCCATGGTGGCGGAGCCGGCCACGACACCAAAATCCACCCCAGCAGACGAGAGCGCTCGATCCACCATCGCGCTGGCTGAATTGGCACACTGAATGTGTCGCGCGGCCAGGTAGCGCGTGCGGTTGAGCTTCCGCGAAGCCAGCGGGTGGTGCTCGCGCATCACGCAGACCACGCGCTCACGGTAGAGCTTGCGACGGCTCAGCCCGGGGGCGCTCCAGACCGCTTCGGGCTCCGCTGGCGTGAGGCTGAGGCCGACACCTCCCGACGCGTGCTCGGACGCGTCCAAGGCCTCGGCCAGCGGACGCCAACGCAGAGCCAAGGAGGGCGCCTGCTTCGCCAGGCGCGCGGAGAGCGTCGGAAGCAAGACCAAGGCGAGGTCCTCTGGAGCGGCAAGATCGAACCACCCACGAGCCTCGGCCGGATCGAACTCGCTAGGCCCTTCCAGAGCTTGTTCGAGCGCCGAGAGGCCACGACGCAGAGGAACGCGCAGCGCTTCGGCACGAGCCGTCAGCTGCATCGTGAGCCCCACGCGCACCAGCAGGGGATCACCGATGCGACGTCGCAGCTGTCGAAGAGCGTGGCTGACCGCGCTCTGGGTCACACCCAAACGTTCGGCCGCGCGCGTGACGTTGCACTCGTCGAGCAGCACGTCGAGGGTTCGCAGCAGGTTCAGGTTGAGCGAGCCTAGGGGTGCAGCGTTCATCGCGAGGACGATACATGAGGATCACTCATTCTCGCCACTTCGTGCCGGACCACCATTCATGGGTCGCTGCGCGCTCTAGGTCACGGGAATGTGGATGGCCTGGCTCAGGGTCCTGGTATCGTAGCTCGCCTGAGAACTGCCGATGCAGCACGCCAAACGACTCTGGAACCTTCGCCTCCTGCCGCTCCTGATCGTCCTCATGGGCGCCTCGGTCGCGCGCGCCCAAGCGCCGGCTGCGGTGAACCACGAGGCGTTGGCGGAGCGTGTCCGTGAGCACGCGGATACGCAGGCGCTAGCCATTCTGGGGACGTGGCCTCGAGCCGAACGCGCGCGTCCCGCGTGGTCCTACCTGCGGGGACGACTCCTCGAACGCCAAGGTGAGATGGCCGCCGCCGCCGAGGCGTTCTCCTTCGACGACGCTGGGCTGCCCGAAGGCGTTCGTCTCGAGCTCTCCCTTCGCCGCGGACGGGCGCTCCTGCGGGCGGGTCGCTTCGCCGAGGCGGCTTCGGCGCTGGCGGTGGCCGCCTCGGGGCGCAGGGGCACGGCCGCCT
>JAADHO010000436.1 GCA_013151775.1 Deltaproteobacteria bacterium
GAAGAACTTGCGCGCGCCCGGAGAGGCCTCGTCGTAGGCCGCGACGAGGGCCTCGAGGGCGCGCTCTCCCACCCGGCCCAAGACCTCCAACGCCGCGTTGCGGAGGCCGACGTTCTCGCCCTGTGCGATGGCGTCGAGCAGCCGCCTGCGCAGGGGCTGGAGGCCTCCGGGGCCCGCCTCGATGAGCGCGACCGCCGTCCCGCAGGCTCGCTTGCGGATGCGCCACGAGGCGTCTGCCAGCTGCTCCGCCAGCTCGTCGATCTCCTGTGGCTTCACGTCCCCTCCACGAGCGTCGTAACGCTGCCCGCGCCGGCCGTCATGCGCGGCACGTCGATCACGTAGGTCAGGCCACCGCGCCCTCCGTACACCGCCGAGAGTCCACGCGCCCGATCTCCCAGGCCCAGCTCGGGGACCTCCCGCTCCGCACCCTCTCCAGGTCCGAAGACCTCGGTCACGCCGTCGACGACCAGGCCCACCGGACCCCTCTTGGCGTTCACCAGGATCCACTTCGTGCGTCGCGTGGGAGTCACGGGGGACAGGCCCAGGCGCAGACGCAGATCGAGGATCGGGATGGCCTCGCCGCGATGGTCCGCCAGCCCGAGCACCGCTGCGGGAGCGTGGGGCAGGGGCACGATGGGCAGGGGGTTGATGATCTCGCGCACGCTCTCGATGGCGACAGCGTAGTGAACAGAGTCCACGATGAAGCCGACTAGGCTCCTGCTGCGCTCGGCTCGTTTTCGGCTCGAACGGCTCAAGACATCCTCTTCAGCAGGGACTCTGGATCGAGCAGGATCAACAGCTCGGCCGACGCGCCAGTCTCGGCCGCGCGCCCGACCCCAGGTCGACCGATGCCTAGGACGTAGTCCGCCAACTCTCCCGAGACCATGCTCGAGAGCTCGACCTCGGCGGGAGTCAGGCGATGGACTTGGTGCACCTCGTCCACCAACAGCCCGAGCAATTCGACGCCAGAGTCGACCAGGAGAATGCGCGCACGCGCCGACGAGGGCTCGTGTTCGAGGTGCAACCGGCGGCGCAGGTCGAGCACGGTGGTGATGCGCCCGCGAACCGAGATGATCCCCAGCACGTCTTCCGGTGCGCGCGGCACGTGGGTGATGGGCGGCGTCTTCAAGATCTCGTGAATGCTCCCGAGGGGCAGCGCGTAGATCTCGTCGGCGAGCGTGAAGGAGAGCACGTCGCGGATGGTGGCGTCCTCTGGGACGCTGTCGCCCAGCGCAGCCGGCAGGCTCGATCGTGCGTCGGTCAGCTCTTCTGTCATCGTGGACCCTCTGCCAGCCGCGCTTCGCCCACGCGCCGCCACTCCGTGGTCGCGAGCAGCTCTTCGAGCAAGCCCGGCGCGTCGAGTACCAAGGCCACGCGTTCGTCTCCGAGGTCGGTGGCGCCCGAGAAGCCCGGGACGTCGGTGAGGCTCGGCCCGAGGGCCTTGATCACGATGTCCTGTTGGCCCTCGAGCTCGTCCACGATCAGCCCGAGTCGGCGGTTCGCTAGCGCCGTCACCACCACGAAGGAGCGGTGCCCAGGGTCGCGGCTCTCCAGACCGAAGAGCTCGTTCAGCCGGCACAGGGGCAGGGTGGTGTCGCGAAGCGAGAGCACCTCACGCCCCTCCAAGGTGCGCACCTGCTGCGGCACGAGCAGGATGGCCTCCTGCACCGCCGTGATCGGGATCGCGAAGGGCCTCCCGGCCACCTTCACCAAGAGGGCGCTGATGATGGCGAGGGTGACGGGTAGGGTGATGGTGAGCTTGGTGCCGCTGCCGTACTCGCTCTGGATGTCGATGATGCCGCCGAGGCGGGAGATGTTCGTCTTCACGACGTCCATGCCCACGCCTCGCCCGGAGATGTCCGTGATGGACGAGCGGGTGGTGAAGCCGGGAAGGAAGACCAGCGCGAGGACCTCCTCGTGCGTCAACTCCTCCGCCTCCGCGTGGGACATCAGCCCTCGTCGCACGGCGGTCTCGATCAGCCGCTCGATGCTCATGCCCGCACCGTCGTCCTCGATCTCGAGCACGACGTGGCTGCCCTTCTGATAGGCGTTGAGCGCCAACGTCCCCAAGGCCGGCTTGCCGCCGAGCTCGCGCATCTTGGGCGACTCGATGCCGTGATCGATGGCGTTGCGGATGATGTGCATCAGCGGGTCCGAGAGCTCCTCGACGATCAGCTTGTCGACCTCCGTCTCCGCGCCCGTCACCACCAGCTGCACTTCCTTTTCGTGCTCTCGAGCGACCTGACGCACGATCCGCGCGAGCTTGTCGAAGACCTGTCCCAGGGGGACCATGCGCACGTCCAGGATGCCGTCCTGTAGCTCGGAGAGGTGACGCTCGAAGGCGCGCCCGATGCGATGCAGATCGCGCGTCAGGATCTTCTCGTCGGTCAGCCGCTGCAGCTTCTCGCGCAGACCCGCCATGGCCGAACGCACGAGCGCCAGCTCCCCGACCACGTTCATCAGGTGGTCGAGCTTGCGGATGTCCACACGCACGGTGCTCGCGACGGAGCGCAGGGAGAGCAGGTCTGCCGCGGGCTCTTTGCTGAGCGCCGCCGGCGCCGCGGGCGCGGAGGTCTGGTGGTGAGGGGCGATGGACGCGGGAGGCAGGGGAGCCGGCGGCGCAGAGGTGGGTCGCGCAGCGCCGGGACCGGCGGGGATGGAAGGGGCGGGGGGCAAGCGACTCGGGGCGTGGGTTCGTCGCTCCACGGCGCTGAGCTGTTCGCCTTGGTCTCCTAGCGCCTCCCGCAATTCATCGAGGCTGGCACGGCTCGCGAGCAGCACCTCGAGGTCGATGTCTTCACCGCCGCCGCCGCCCATACTTGGCAGGTAGGTGATGATCTCGGCCAGGGGCTTGGCGCGGGTCTTCAGCTCCTCGAGGGAGGAGTCGATGGTGGCCAAGGAGAAGCGCACGAGCAGCCGGAAGAGCGTGACTCCCTGCTCGATGTTGGTGCGCAGTCGATGCTCTTCGTACTCCGTGAGGACCGAGAGCACGGAGCTGTCGAGGGCGTAGTCTTCGAGCGTCTCGCGGGCCAGGGGCGCTGGCGCTTGCACCTGATCGATGGCGGCGGCGTAGGCCTCCAGATCCACAGGCGGTCCCTCCGGGTCTTCTCCGAGCAGGCGCTGAAAGTTCTCGACGCCTTCGAAGAGCACGTCCAGCACGCTCTGGGCGAGGGAGACGCGGCCGAGGCGCAGGTCGTCGAGCAGATCTTCCAGGGCGTGGGTGACCGCGCCCAGCTGATGGTAGCCGAACATGCCGGCGATCCCCTTGAGCGTGTGGACGCCTCGGAAGACCTCGTTGATCAGCTCGGGCTCGTCGCGTCCTTCCTTGTCGGCCTGATCCAGGAGCAGGAGGTCGCGCGAGAGCCCTTCGATAATCTCCTGCGCCTCCGCCAAGAACTCTTCGCGGGCGTCCCCTTCGCTCATCGGTCGCCGCGCTCCTCGCGTTCGGAGGCACTGCTCTGGCACGCGCTGCGCACGGCTCCCACGAGGTCGTCGGGGCCGAAGGGTTTCTGAAGGAAGGTGTTGGCTCCCAGGGCGAGGCCGCGCTCTCGGTCCTTGGCTGAGGCCTCGGTGCTGATCAGCACGACCGGGGTGTCGCGGTGGGCGTCGGCGGAGCGCATGAAGGAGATCAATTCCAGGCCGTTGACGTCCGGCATGTTGATGTCCACCACGACCACGTCGTAGCGTCCGCGTGGCAGAAGTCGCAGAGCCTCGAAGCCGTTGGACGCTTCGAAGACCTCGGCGCCCTCTGCTTCTTCGAGCGAGGCGCGCACGAAGGCGCGCATGGCGCTGCTGTCTTCGACGACGAGGATCTTCATGGACTCCCCCATCCTACCGTGCCCGAGGCCAGGAACGAAGCCCGGATGCGCGTGGCGACCGAAGCCGCCGAACTCAGTCCATGGGATCTCCGGGCAGCTCTAGGGAGAGGTGCTGTGCCGTGAGCCCCTCGAGGGCGCCCCGGGCCTGAAGCCAGGCGCGCTCGTCGGGGGCCTCCACGTCGAGGAAAGTGGGCCCCGTGACGGCGCGGATGAAGTGGCGTGCCGCGGAGCAGAGGTAGAGGGCGGCGCCACCGCAATCACGACAGCGCACGCGTCCGTTTGCAGCATCGAGCAGCACCGCGCGTGACGCAGGCGCCTCGCGCCCGCAGCGATCACAGCGCTCGAGGTCCGGGGTCAGCCCCGCGAGGGCGAGCAGGTGGAACTGAAAGGCCAGCAGCTGCCAGCGATCCGAGCCGTGGGCGTCGAAGTGCTCGAAGAGCTCGAGCGTGCTCGCGAACGCCTGCTCCGCGGGCTCCTCCACGGGGAGCAGCGCGCGCAGGGTCCTGAGGGCCGCGCCTGCCCGTCTCAGGCTGTCGAGGGAGGAGGCGAGGTTCGCGTAGTGGTGTTTCACCTCCGCGCTCGCGAGGCGGTAGAGGTCTCCGCGCGTCTCAGCGAGCTCGACCCGGAGCAGCATGCAGGGCTCGAGGGATCCGCCGAAGCGTTTGCGGCTCTTGCGCGCGCCTCTCGCCAGAGCCGAGATGGGTCCGTGGTCGCGGCTGAGCAAGGTGACGATACGGTCCGCGTCACGATAGTCGACGGAGCGCAGCAGCAGCGCCTCGGTGAAGTGAGTCGGCCGGGCCACCCGTCCTAGGCCCAGATCGGCTCCGCGGAGATCACCTGCTGCACCTTCGAGAGCTCGACGGGCGCGTCGAGGCGACGTGGCCGCAGCACTACGGAGAGCGCCAGCGTGAAGAGCAGGAGCAGGATGGCGAGGGCCACCACCAGGCCGATGCGTCGACCGCGCTCCGGCGCGCTGACCGAGCCGAGCGGTGCCGGGGCCGCGCTGGGGGCGACCACGCCGCCGTGTGCCGTCAGGACTTGGTCGGGATCGAGATCCAGGGCGCGCGCGTAGGAGCGCAGGAAACCACGCACGAAGACCTCTCCAGGGAGGGACTCGAGCTCATCCGCTTCGAGCCTACGCAGACTCTGGAGCGGGATGCGCGTGACTTGGGCCACCTCTTCCAGAGAGATCTGCCGGATCTCGCGCTCGGCCTTCAGCATCGCTCCCACAGTCGGCATCAGTTCGTCTCCTCGAGGAAGTGCTGGCACGAGCGGCCCGATTCACTGCGCGCGCCCAGCTCCACACAATGCTCGAAGTCGGAGATGGCATCTTCTCGGCGTCCGAGCCGCGCTCGCACTTCGCCCCGCAGCGCATACGCCTCTTGGTAGCTCTCGCCACAGCTCGGGTCCGCGTCGAGGGCTTCGGTGAGCGCTCGGTCTGCGTCGTCGAGTCGCTCTTGGGCGAAGAAGACCTGACCCATGCGGAAGTAGCCCACGCAGAAGCGCGGCTGTGCTTGCACGGCCTCGCGTAGCGCCTGAAGCGCGGCTTCATCATCGCCGAGGCAGATCTGGGCCAAGCCCAGGTTGCCCCACGCGAGGTGCGGCGCACGGTTCAGTTCGTCTGTGGCCGCTGCTCGCAGAGGCTCGAGGGCGTCGTCGCAGCGCCCGAGGGTGACCAAGGAGAGCCCCCAGATGTTCCGCGCTTCGGCCAAGGTGGCGCCCTCACGGCCGGCTGCGATCAACAGGTCCACTCCACGCTTCAGGTGCTCCTCCGCAGCCGCGGCGTCGTTGCGCTCCATATGCACGTAGCCCATCAGCAGCTCGGCCTCGGCGTTCTCCGGGTCGAGCTCGATGGCTCGGCGGAGCCGCTCGATGGCTGCAGGGACGCTGCCCTCTTGTCGTAAAGTGGCCGCCAACTGGAATTCCCGTCTGGAACGCTCGACGTCCTCGCGAGAGGCGCCAGCGCCGGAGCACGAACAGAGGAGTGCGAGGGAGGTGATCAAGCCGAAGAGAAGGATCGGCGATCTACCCAGTGTTTGCCGCTCCGTCAAGTGCAACTCCCTGGAGCCGCGCTCAGATCCCATGTGTCGCGGGCGGGCCACGCCTCGCCGCGCACGGGAGCAGTCTAGCCCCGCTCCGGCGGTTGACGCATGGGTTGTCGGCCTGCCGACACCCTTCAAATTGGGGGTGGGACTAGGAAAGGCCACCACGGACCTCTTCCTTCTTACCCAAGAGCTCGTACAGCTGCCGCAAGGCGCCGAGATCGGGCAGTATGATGCGCTCCTCGATGATACGCAGATAGCCCCCATCTCGTAGCTGCTGGACCGCGCGCTTGACGGTGTCTACGTCGAGCCCCACTCGACTCGAGAGTTCGAGCGGGGAGAGCTCGACGACGGTCTCCCCAGCTTCGTTCTTCTGCTCTTCGGCGACGCGCAGCAGGGTGTTGACGACACGCGAGGGGTGGTCACGCAGCATGGCGTTCTCGAGCTGCTCTTCCGCGTCCCGCAGGCGCCTCACGAGCTGGGAGACCAGCCGGGCGGCCACCGCGGAATTGCCCGCGATCAGATCGCCGAAGGTCTTGCGATCCAGGGCCAGGGCGCTGACCTCGGTCAACGCGACCGCTGCGGCTGAGCGCCGCGCGTCACCGAGCAAGGCGGCCTCACCGAATAGGTCGCCAGCGTGCAGCACCGTGAGGCTGCGCTCGGCGGAGCGGATGTGCTTGACCAAGCGCACGCGGCCCTGTTGGACCAAGAAGCAGAGTTCGGCGGGCTCGCCTTCGGCGTAGATCGTCGCTCCCGCTTCGAAGCTGCGACCGAAGCGCTCGAAGAGCTTCGCGCGTTCGCTATCGCCGACATCTTGCATGCTGCAGGCTTGTTACAGGGTGCGGGCCGCAGCGGCAACCATCCCCTCCCACTTCGGCGCGATCACAAGCGTCTTCCCAGATGACTTTCGGTCTCGTCGCTGCTCATTCCGCCAGATGACAGGAGACCAGATGCCCCTCCTCCGCAGCCTTCAGTTCGGGAGCCTCGCGGTCGCAGAGGCCCTGCTCAGCCAGCGGACAGCGAGGGTGGAAGGTGCAACCGCGCGGTGGGTCGAGGGGGCTCGGGACGTCACCTTCGAGCAGGATGCGCTTGCGACGCTTGCTGGGATCCATGATCGGGACCGCGCTCAGTAAGGCCTTGGTGTAGGGATGGCGCGGCGAGGCGTAGATCGCGCTCGCGGGCGCTAGCTCGACCACGCGGCCGAGGTACATCACGGCGACGCGATGGCTGATGTACTCGACCACGGTCAGGTCGTGGGCGATGAAGAGGTAGCTGAGGCTGAGCTCGTCCTGCAGATCCATCAGCAGGTTGACGATCTGTGCTTGGACGGAAACATCCAGGGCGCTGATGGGCTCGTCCGCGACGATGAAGCGCGGGTCTACGGCCAAGGCGCGAGCGATGCCGATGCGCTGTCGTTGACCGCCGGAGAATTCGTGAGGGTAGCGCCGCATGTGCTCGCGACGCAGACCCACGCGCTCGAGTAGATCGCCGACGCGATCTTCTTCTTCCGAGGAGACGAGGCCCGAGACCCGCTGTCGCAGCGCCTCCGCCACCGCGGCCCGCACCGTCATGCGTGGGTTCAGGGATCCGTAGGGATCCTGGAAGATGATCTGCATCTTGTGACGCAGCGGCCGCATCTTCGAGCCGCTGAGGTGGGTGATCTCCTGGTCGCCATAGAAGATTTGACCCGCTGTCGGCTCGTGCAAGCGCAGCACGACCCGGCCCAAGGTGCTCTTGCCGCAGCCGGATTCTCCCACCAGGCCCAGGGTCTCGCCTTCGGCGATGTCGAGGGAGACGCCGTCCACGGCGCGCACCCAACGCCGCGGGCGTCCGAAGAAGCTTCGGTCGGCGACGAAGTGCTTCTTCACGTCGCGGATGCGCACCAAGGGAGTCTCGCTCATGCGTCGGTCTCGCCTTCGGGCTGCGACGTGTCCGCGGCCTCGGTCGAGTCTCCCTCCACCTCGAAGCACGCCACCTGGTGATCGTCCACAGTCCTCAGCGCGGGCTCCGACCGGCCGCAGCGCTCCACGGCCACGTCGCAGCGATCCTGGAAGCGGCAGCCTTTGGGCAGCTCCCGGAGATCCGGAACGACCCCGGGGATAGTGGGCAGGCGCCGCCGCTCGCTCTTGCCCGACGCTGCCGCCGCGGTCGGTAGGCTGGCCAGGAGACCGCGCGTGTAGGGATGCTTGGGCTGCGCGAAGAGGCTGTCTGTCTCGGCCCGTTCGACCACCTTGCCCGCGTACATCACCACGATCTCGTCTGCGAATTCCGCGACCACGCCCAGATCGTGGGTGATCAGCACGATGCTCATGGCTAGCTCTCGCTGCAGGCGAGCGAGCAGATCGAGGATCTGTGCCTGGATGGTCACGTCGAGGGCGGTGGTGGGCTCGTCCGCGATCAATAGAGCCGGGTCGCAGGCGAGGGCCATGGCGATCATCACGCGCTGGCGCATGCCGCCCGAGAGCTGGTGCGGGTAGTCGTCCACACGCTCGCTCGGCGCCGGGATGCCCACCAGCTGCAAGAGCTCGATGGCGCGAGCCCGCGCGGTCGCTCGATTGCGCCCGCGTCCGTCCGGCTCGTGCAGGCGGATGCTCTCGGCGATCTGCTCGCCTACTCGGTAGACGGGATTCAACGAGCTCATGGGCTCTTGGAAGATCATCGACATGCGCCGCCCGCGGAGTTTCCGCAGTTCGGACTCGGGGAGCTTCAAGAGGTCTCGGCCTTCGAAGAGGATCTCTCCACCTTCGATCCGGCCTGGCGGGATCGGCAGCAGGCCCATCACCGACAGGGAGGTCACGCTCTTGCCGCAGCCGCTCTCGCCAACCACGCCCACGGTCTTGCCGCTCGGCACCTCGAAGGACACGTCGTCCACGGCGCGCAGGCTGCCCTCGTCCGTGTGGAAGGCCGTCACGAGGTTCTTCACTTCGAGGATGTTCGCGCCCATGGAGCCAGCGACTCTAGGGGATGCGTACCCAGCAGGGCAATGCCTTCGCCAGCCTAGCTTCGGCGGCCGACAGTTGCATTCGCGAAGTTTCCAGTGAGTATCGGGGCATCGCTTGCCGGGGCAGGCGGGGTCGCGCAGGCTGCGCCCGCCATGAGCGCAGATGTTGTCGTCGTCGGTGCCGGGATCGCGGGGCTCTCCGCGGCGCTTCATATTCGTCAGCACGTGGGTGCGCGCGTGACCTTGGTGGAGCAGGAGGCGCTGCCGGCCACCCACAGCTCCGGGCGCAACGCGGGCATCTGGCTGCCGGCGGATGGTGAAGTGACGACGCCTCCCTTGGCGCGGCGCAGTGCGGTGCTGCTCGATGAACTCGCGCCGGGGTGGCTGCGGCCGCAGCCCGTGGTCTACACGGCGACGGAGTCACAGCGCCTCGATCCGCACGAGCGCACGGGCCTGGCGGCGGGCTGTCGCGTCTCGCGTCTGGACGCGGACGAGCTGCGCCGAAGGGTGCCGTGGATGTGTTCGGCGCGTGAGCGCTGCGGCCTCTGGGTCGAGGGAGCTGGCGTGATCGACGTGCACGCGGTGACGGACGGCCTGGCTCGAGCCGCGCGGGCGGCCGGGGTCGTCTTTCACTTCGGCCAAGCGGCGGTGGAGGTGCTGCAGCGATCCGGAGAGGTCACCGGCGTCCGCCTCGCCTCAGGCGACTCGCTGACGGCGAAGCACGTCGTGATCGCCTCGGGCGCCTGGGCGTCTCGCCTCGGTCGCAGCGCCTCGACCCCGCTGCCGCTGACGGCCCTGCGGCGGCATCTGGTGCAGCTCGAGGGCGACACCCTCACGCCCGGTCTCACCCTCTGGGATCTGAGCGCGCCCGTCTACTTTCGGCCCGAGTCCGGGGGCCTCTTGGCCAGCCCCTGTGACGAGTCGCCTTCGGAGCCCTGCCTGCCCCTCGCCGACGCTTCGGCGCTGGATCTGCTCGCCGCGCGCCTCGAGCAGGTGGCGCCACGGCTGGCCTCCTGGGGAGTTCGACGGAGCTGGGCCTGTCTCCGCACCTTCGCGCCGGATCGGGAGCTCGTGGTGGGTCCAGATCCACGTCTCCCGGGACTCCACTGGTCCGTGGGTCTCGGGGGCCGAGGGATGAACGTCGGCGCGGCCGTGGGCGAGCTGCTGGCCGCCGAACTCGCGGGCGAGGAGCACGAGCTCGCGGGCCTGCTCTCTCCTGCGCGGCTTCTCACGGACGCAGAAACGGGCCGAGACCGGTTTTAGCCTCGACCCGCTCCAACTCGTCTTCCTGGCTGGCCTCGACTACGGCTCGAGGAAACCCTGCAGGAAGCGCGAACGCCGCGGGTGGCGCAGCTTGCCGAGGGCCTTGGCTTCGATCTGGCGGATGCGCTCGCGGGTGACGCCGAAGTCTTGGCCCACCTGCTCGAGCGTGTGGTCGGTCTTGCCGCCGATGCCGAAGCGCAGCCGCAGGACCTTCTCTTCGCGCGGGCTGAGCGTCTCGAGCACGCCCGCCGTGCGCCCCGCGAGGTCGTTCTTCATCGCCGCCTCGTCCACCTGGGAGATGGTCTTGTCCTCGATGAAATCGCCGAGGGAGCTGCTCTCATCGTCGCCCACGGGCGTCTCTAGCGAGAGCGTGTCCATGCCCAGCTTGAGGATATGCCGCACCTTCTCGATGGGCATCTCCACGCGCTCCGCGATCTCTTCCGGGTTCGGCTCGCGTCCCAGATCCTGCACCAGCTGACGCGTGGTGCGGACGATGCGGTTGATGGCCTCGATCATGTGCACGGGGATGCGGATCGTGCGCGCCTGGTCCGCGATGGCGCGCGTGATGCCCTGGCGAATCCACCAGGTGGCGTAGGTCGAGAACTTGTAGCCGCGCTGATACTCGAACTTCTCCACCGCCTTCATCAGGCCGAGGTTGCCCTCTTGGATCAGGTCCAAGAATTGCAGCCCGCGGTTCATGTACTTCTTGGCGATGGAGACCACGAGGCGGAGGTTGGCTTCCACCAGCTCGGCCTTGGCGCGATCCAGTGTGCGCTCCCCAGAGCGCAGGCCGTCGTAGAGTTCGAGCAGCACATCTGCAGACACGCCCACGGAGAGCTCCACTGCGGATAGATCGCGCTGGCAGCGCGCCATGATCCGCTCGGCGTGCTGAAGCCGCGCTTCGCTGATCTTCTTGCGGCGCAGCCGTCGCTTCAGGGCCGCGTCCTCGGGCAGCTCCCTGAGCGTGCGGCGCACGCCGGCGAGATCCATGCCGCCCACCTGGGCCGACGCCTGGCCGAGGTTCCTGCGGGCCTTGCTCGCGCCGCGGCTGACCGCCTTCACGCACTTGATCAGGCGATCCATGTGGGGCTTGCCGAGCTTCATCTGTCGCAGTAGCTGGATCTGCGTGCGCTCGAGCTCCTCGAGTTCGCGGCCACACTTGGCGCGCGTCGCCTTGGCGATGCGCCGGCCACTGCGCAGGTCCGCGAGCAGCTTGTCCACGCGCTTGAAGTTCTTCTTGATCTGCTTGAAGAGGCCAAGGTGGTCCGGGCGATCCTCGCGCGGCGCGATGCTCTCGGCCACGCGCTCGAGCTCGTCGAGGGCCAGCGGCGAGCGCAGCAGAGTGCGATGCATGGCGTCCCGATGACGCTCGATGCGCCGGGCCATCTCGACTTCACCCTCGCGGGTGAGCAGGGAGATGCCACCCATCTTGCGCAGGTACATGCGCGTTGGGTCGTTGGAGCGGGCCGAGATCTCCTCCGGGAAGAGCCTCAGGGGTTCGCGAATGGGCGCGGCGCCGTTGCGATGGGGCGCCTCGGAGGGCGTAGCCACCACGGTGACCTGCCGAGACTCGAGCAGCCCGAGCAGGATGTCGATCTCGCTGGACGAGAGGCGCTCCGGAGGGAGCACATCGTTCACCTCGTCGTAGGTCACGTAACCGCGCCTAGCCCCGGCCTCGAGCAGGAGGCGGACCTCCTTGCGGTCTGGCCCGGCTGTGTGAGCGGTTTCGATACGCTGTGCCGCGACGTCCATTCCCATCATCACCTCAGGGTTGTTGTCCAGGCTCCCCCGTAGAGCTGGACGGCTGGCTCGTTTAGCGCCTTTTTGGGGTCGAGGCACGCGCTCGGAGCAGAATAGTGTGATCTGAGCCGAGAGCCCCCACGTTTGGGAAGGGTCCGCTATGCTGATCTCATGGCCTTTTCCCCGATCATCCGGGCTGGATCACTCGTGAGCCGGGTGCTGCTGTTTTTTTTCCTAGGACTCGCCTCCTGTACCCTGGATCTGGCCCCTGGAGTCTTCGACGCGGCGACGCTCCCCGAGTCGGGGATGTCCCCCGACGCCCGGCGAGTTCCCCTCGATGCTGCACCCTCGCCGGATGCCCGTCGGCCTCGAGACGCGGGGCCGCCGCCCGAAGGGCTCGACGACTTCATCCGCTTCGAGATGGCCCAAGGCGGCATCCCCGGTCTCGCCGTCGCGATCTTGGCGAGCGGCGACGTCGCCTGGCAGGGGCTCTACGGCTTCGCCGACGTCGAGCGGGAGATGCCGGTGACTGAACGCACACTCTTCGGTGTGGGTTCCGTGTCCAAGACCTTGACCCTCGTGTCCCTGCTGCGTTTGGTCGAGTCGGGGCAGCTGGATCTGGACGCACCCGTCGACGATCTCCTGCCCTTCGCCGTACGCCACCCTGACTATCCGGCCGAGCCCCTCAGCGCGCGCATGCTCGTGACCCACACCTCGGGCATGGCCGACAACTGGCTCGTGCTCGGCGGGGTGACGGTCGAGGGGCGAGACAACTTCCTATCCCTCGCCGACTTCGCTCGCGGCTACGTCACCCCTGGGGGCGACTACTGGTCCGACACCAACTTCCGGGCGCAGCCGGGCACGGCGTGGGAGTACTCCAATGCGGCCTGGGCCGTGGTCGGCGCCCTGGTGGAGCAGGCGGGAGGCGTGCCGCTGCGCGCGGCTACGCGTGAGCAGATCTTCGTGCCCCTCGGCATGGACGACTCGGGCTTCTTCCTCGCTGACGTCGACGCCTCGCTCTTGGCCGTGCCTTACACCTACAACCGCGGACGTCGTCGCTTCGACCCCTTGATGCAGCCCGGCTACGGGCACTGGCCCGCCACGGGGCTGCGCACAAGCGTCGCCGACCTCTCCCGCTTCGCCCTGATGCTGCTCGGCCTCGGCAGCTACGGCGGCGCGCGGGTGCTCGACGCCGCCACCGTGGAGGACGCCTTCGCCCTTCAGGTGCCAAGCCTCAGTCGACGTCAGGCGCTCGGGTTTCGCTACCGCACGCTCACCGGTCGCCGCTACGTGGGCCACTCGGGCGCCACCATCGGAGGCAGCGCGCAGCTCCTGCTCCTGCCCGCCGAGGGCAAGGGCATCCTCTTGATGACCAACGGCGACTCTTACGTGCGCAGCCGCTTCGGCTTCAGCCAAGGCGCCGACGCCCTCGAGCGCATCCTCGAACGCCTCGACGCCGAATCCGCCAGCTACTGAGCGCGCTTGGCGAGCGCTTCGGCCATGGCGAGGGTGGCTTGGGCCATCTCGACGTGCAGGTTCTCGATCAGGCGTCCGTCGACCAGCACCACGCCCCTGCCTTCGGCCTCCGCCTCCGCGTGCGCCGAGACGACGCGACCGGCCCACTCGAGCTCCGCCTCGGTTGGCGCGAAGGCCTGGTTGGCGGCCGCGATCTGCTTCGGGTGGATCAGTGTCTTGCCGTCGAAGCCCAGCTCTCGGCCCTGACGACACGCCGCCGCGAGTCCAGCCTCGTCTCCGAGGTCGAGGTGGACGCCGTCGAGGATCGCCAGGCCCTCCGCCCGTGCCGCGAGCAGCGCCAGACTGAGGGACGTCAGGAGCGGCTCCCGCGTGGGCGTGTGGGCGCAGCGGAGATCCTTCGCGAGGTCGCTCGTGCCCATTACGAAGCCGGCCAGCTTGGGGTGGGAGCTCGCGATCTCGTGCGCGGCCAGCACGCCCCTCGGCGTCTCCACCATGCACCAGATCTTCTGCCTCCGCGGGCCGCCCGCTTCCTCCAGAGCCCAGGCCGCGCGCTCCACCGTCTCGGGTGACTCGACCTTGGGCAAGAGCACGCCGTCCGCGCCGCTCGTGGCCGCCGCCGCCAAGTCGTCGTTGGCCCATGGCGTGTCGGGGGCGTTCACGCGCAGCAGGATCTCCCGCTGGCCGTAGCCGCCCTCCCGGAGCGCCTCCACCACCTGTGCGCGCGCCCGCTCCTTCTCGCTCGGCGCTACGGCGTCCTCGAGGTCGAGGATGAGTCCGTCTGCCGGCAGGTCGCGCCCCTTGGTCAGCGCGCGCGCGTTGCTGCCGGGCATGTAGAGCACGCTTCGGCGCGGCCTCGCCTTCACAGCGCCTCCTCGAGGCCGTAGGCGGCGGCCAGCTCGGGATCCGTCTTCGCCAGGGCGCGCCCCAGATCCGCCATCACGCGGCACTGCTTCACGGTGGCGTCGTCCTGCATCTTGCCTTCGATCATCACGGCTCCCGTGCCGTCGCCCATGGCGTCGATCACCTTCAGGGCCCAGCGCATATCCTCCACCGAGGGGCTGAAGACGCGCTTGGCGATCTCGATCTGCACGGGATGCAGGGACCAGGCGCCCACGCAGCCGAGCAGGAAGGCGTTCCGGAACTGATCCTCGCAGGCGAGGGTGTCGCGGATGTCTCCAAAGGGTCCGTAGTAGGGCAGGATGCCGTGGGCCGCGCAGGCGTCGACCATGCGGGCGAGGGTGTAGTGCCACAGGTCCTGCTGCGCGGTGGCGCGCGGCGCCTCGGGCTGCTCGGCGTCGGGGTCGGCCCGCACCAAGTACCCCGGGTGGCCACCGCCGACGCGCGTGGTCTTCATGCGTCGCGACGCCGCGAGATCCGCCGGCCCGAGGCTCAGCCCCTGCATGCGCGGGCTCGCGCCGGCGATCTCCTCGACGTTCACCACACCCAGGGCCGTCTCGAGCAGGGCGTGCACCAAGATGGGACGCGTGAGCTTCGCCTTGGCCTCGAGCTGCGCGAGCAGCCGGTCGACGTAGTGGATGTCCCAGGCGCCCTCGACCTTCGGCAGCATGATCACGTCGAGCTTGTCGCCGACCTCGAGCACGATGCGCGTCAGATCATCCAGGAACCACGGGCTCTCCAGCGAGTTCACCCGCGTCCAGAGCTGCGTGTCGCCGAAGTCGTGGTCCTTGGCGACCTGGATGAAGCCCTCGCGCGCGGCCTGCTTGTTCTCCGCCTTGATCGCGTCCTCGAGGTTGCCGAGGAGCACGTCCACCTTGGGGATCATGCTCGGCACCTTGGCCACCATCTTCGGATGCGAGGGATCGAAGAAGTGGATCATGCGCGAAGGGCGGAAGGGGATCTCCCGCAGCGGCGTCGGGGCGCCGAGGGCGAGCGGGGCGAAGAAGTCCTTGGGGCTCTGCATGTTTCCTCCTGTGACCGGGGTGGACTCGCCGCCTTCTACCTCAGATGCGTCCTCGATGCCGGTGGCGATTCAGGACGTGCGTCTGAGCAGCCAGTGCGTGCGTCGCTCGCCGAAGCCCGGCACGTCCACCACTCCACGCTCCTCGACCTCGAAGTCGTCTCCGAGCGCCTGGCGGAACTCCTCGGTGATCTGCACGCGACCGGCTTCACCCGTGGACTCCATGCGGCTCGCGAGGTTCACCGTGGCGCCCCAGATGTCGTAGGCCGGTCGCGTCCGACCGAGGGTGCCGGCCACCAAGGGGCCGCAGTGCAGGCCCACCCGGAGCGCGAGTCCGTCTCCCACTTCGTCCATCGCCGACACCATGGCCAAGGCCAAGTTCGCGGCCCGTCGACAGTGGTCGCTCGCCGCGATCGGCACACCCGCCGCCGCCACGTAGCCGTCTCCAAGCGTCTTGATCTTCTCGACCCCATGCTCCCGGGCGAGGTCGTCGAAGCGCGAGAAGACCTGGTCGAGGTAGCGCACGAGCTCTTGGGCGCTCATCTCCGCCGTGCGGGCGGTGAAGCCTGCGAGGTCGGCGAAGAGCACGCTGGCGTTGGCGACGTCCTCCGCGACGTAGGTCTCCCCTGCGCGCAGGCGCTCGGCCACGGCGGGCGGCAACATGCTCAGGATCAGGCGCTCGCTCTTCTGGTCTTCCTCCTCGAGGTGACGCATGTAGCGCTCCTCGAGGTTGCGGCGTCGCTTGCGCTCGAGGCAGGCGCGCACGCGAGCCCGCAGGATGCCGAGGTCGAAGGGCTTGAGCAGAAAATCCGTCGCGCCCTCCTCGATGCAGTGCGCGACGGCGTCGCGATCGCCCGCGCCCGAGATCATCAAGACGGGGATGTCACGCAGTCCGGGTTCCGCCTGCATGCGGCACAGCACCTCGTACCCGCCGAGGGCCGGCATGAAGAGATCGAGCAAGACGAGGCTCACGTCTTCCCGCTGCGCGCGCAGTCGCTCGAGGCCTTCGACACCCGACGCGGCTTCGATGACCGCGTGCCCGTCGAGCCGCAGCAGTCGGCGCAGCGACTTGCGGATCGCGGGGTCGTCATCGACGATCAAGAGGGTCGCGGGCTCGGACACGCGCTTACGATACCCGATCCGCGGCGGAGCTACTCCGCGGTCGTGCCCGTCGCGCCCTGCTCCGCGGCGCCGGAAGGCGTCGCGCGCGAGGGTGGGGCCTGATCCGCCGGCAGACGCGCGTGGGCAGGCAGCTCCCCCGTCAGCGCGCCGAGGAAGGCGACCAGGTCCGTGACCTCCGTGTCGCTGAGCGTCTTGCCGAGCTGCACGCGCGCCATGATGCGCACGGCGTCCGCGAGCTGTGCTTGCGAGCCGTCGTGGAAGTAGGGGCCCGACTCGGCCACGTTGCGCAGCGTCGGCACCTTGAACTTGTGCCGGTCCGCCTCGTCATGTGTGACGTTGAAGCGACCGAGATCCGCGTCGGTCTGCTCTCCTCCGCGCAGGGCGAAGTAGTCCTCCACCAGCCCCATCTTCTGGTAGGAGCCGCCGCCGACGTTCACGCCCGAGTGGCAGCCGGCGCAGCCCGTGGACTTGAAGAGGGCGTAGCCTCGACGCTGCTGCTCGTTCAGCGCGCTCGCGTCGCCGCCGAGGTAGCGGTCGACAGGCGAGGGCGTGACCAAGGAGCGCTCGTACTCGGCGATGGCGTGGGTGATGTGCTCCTTGGTGACGGGGTCGCCCCCAGGGAAGACCTGCGCGAAGCGCGCGGCGTACCACTCGTCGGCTTGGATGCGCGGGATCACCTGCCCGAACGTCGCGCCCATCTCGCCCGGGTTCTCCACGGGACCGCCCGCCTGATCCTGCAGATCCTCGGCGCGTCCGTCCCAGAACTGACGGAAGTTGAAGCCGGCGTTCAACACGCTGGGCGCGTTGATCGGGCCGATGTGGCCGCCGATGCCCGTGGAGGTGCGCCGGTCTTCGGCGCCGCCGTGGTCGAGGGAGTGGCAGCTCGAGCAGGAGACGGTTCCGTCGCCCGAGAGGATCGGATCGAAGTAGAGGCGCCGCCCGAGCTCGACCTCGGCCATGTTCGTCTGCACCGTGGGCAAGGCAGAGATGGGCTCGCTGTCGCCCGGGCCTTCGGGCGCGGCGGGCGTGGGCGTCGCCGTCGTCTCCGGCGTGGCAGGCGTGGCCGGCGTGGCGGGCGCGTCGGTGCAGGCGAGGGCGCTGATGCAGAGCAGGATCGAGAGGCTGGCGCGGGGGAACGTCATCGGGGTCTCCATGGAGAAGGCGGCGTGTCGTTCGCCGCGGGCGGTAGAAGAGAGTCGAGCGATCGCCGCAGACGTTACATCAGGACGCGGTCGAGCGCCTCAGAAGTGCAGCCGCAGATCCACGCCGGTAGCGCCCAGCCACGATTCGACGCAACCGGGCGAGCTTCGTGCCGATGAGGAGCCATAGCACCCGTGGCTGGACGGCCTCCACGCGCTTCTGCGACCTCCTCGACCTCTCGCCCGCGCTCGAGCAGGAGCTCGCCCCCTTCATCCCGGGCTTCGAGTTCATCCTCGAGGACCTCACGCATCGAGAGAGCGACGAGCTACACGACATGGCCACCACCGCGGTCGCGCGACTCGCGCTCTTCTGCCTGAAGGAGGTGCGCGATGGGGCGGGCTTCGTCGACGCCTTGCCCGAGTGGGCGGACATCTACCACGAGGTGATGGCCAGCCTGAACGGCGTGGAGGCGATGGCGGCCATCATGCGCTACATTCATCTCGTCACCGAGCTGCCGCGACCGGAGCTCGAGAGGCACATGCTGACGGCCCTGGGGCCCGAGGCGAAGGAGGCGTTCGTGACCTTGGGAGAGCAGCTGATCGAGCAGGGCCGGCGAGAGGGCCTGAAGAAGGGCGTCCTCCTGGGCCGACAAGAGGGCCGACAAGACGGCCAGCGTCGGCTGCTACAGGGACAGCTCGAGGCACGCTTCGGCCCGCTGCCTGCGCAGGCCGAGGCTCGACTCGACGCCGGCAGTGAGCGCGACCTCGAGCGCTGGGCACGCCGCGTCCTCGACGCGGAGCAGCTCGAGCAGGTCTTCGAGGGCTGACGCCGCCTGCCCGCCGAGCTCGGTATCGACCCCGGGGCGACTTCAGGGAGGCGCGTCCTCGACGCGGGTCGGGCCCGAGTGCCGAAGTCGACCTGTTCACACCTGTTCAATGGTGTTCAGTGAATTCGCCGGCTCGGGCGGATCCGCACACTTGGACGCGAGCATCGCGTCGCTAGCCTTCGAGCCCGAGCTCGCGCAGGCGTTTGTAGAGGGTGCCGCGGCTGACGCCGAGCAGGCGGGCTGCCTCGCTCTTGTTGCCCTTCGCCGTCTTCAGCGCCGCATGCACGCGCGCCTCCGCGGTGACCTCTGCGCGCGCCGGGCTCGCGTCTCCCAGGGCGCGTCGAGCGTGCTCCGCGCTGATCTCCGTGGGCCTGTCGAGCCACAGGCGCGTCGCGACGGCGCCGAGCTCGCGCACGTTGCCGGGCCAAGGGT
>JAADHO010000259.1:0-17277 GCA_013151775.1 Deltaproteobacteria bacterium
CGCCCGTGCCGTGAGCGTGACCTCACGACGAAGGCGACCGGCCTCGCTGGAGGACAGCCCACATCTTCGAGCGCGCCTAAAGATGGAATTGCGGCGCCAGATGAAGGCCATCCGTGGGGCGCTCCCGGCGGAGGCGCGGGCGCGACGTTCGAGCGCGATCGTGGCGCGGGTGCGCGAGCTCGACATCTGGTCCAAGGCGCGGAACGTGGCGGCCTTCGTGTCGATCCGCGGAGAGGCCGACCCTGGGGCGCTGGTCGACGAGATCCTCGCGTCTGGGAAGCGCCTCGCCCTACCCCGCGTCGACATGGAGGCGGGAGTGGTGCGCATGCACGAGCTACGCGAGGGGATGGAGTTGGTGGAACACGGTCGCTTCCGGATCCCGGAGCCTCCGGCGGACGCGCCGCTGATGCCATCGGAGGAGCTGGACCTCGTGCTCGTCCCGGCCCTCGGGCTCGACCCGCGAGGTCACCGTATCGGCTGGGGTCGCGGTTTCTATGATCAACTCTTGCCCAGCATGCCCAACGCCACGCGCGTGGCCATCGCCTACGATTTTCAGCTGCTCGCCGAGATCCCTTTCAGCGAGCGCGACGTGCAGATGGACTTCGTGGTGACCGATCGCAGGACCCTCGAGATGAGCGCGGGAGGGGAGTGAGTGGCTGGGCGAATTCTGATCGTCGATGATGACGATGGTTTCCGGCGCGCACTCAAGCGCGCACTCTCGCACGCTGGCTTCGACGTCTCCGAATGCGCCCGGGGAGCCGACGCCCAGGCTCGCCTGACCGAGTCGAACGCCGACGTCGTGCTGCTCGACTACCAACTGCCAGACGCCAACGGGCTCGCCCTGCTCGACGAGCTGACGCCCGGCGCCCGCGGCGCGGCGTTCTTGATGGTCACCGCCTACCCAGACCTCGAGGTAGCGGTGGAGGCCATGCGGCGCGGCGCCTTCGACTACGTGCCCAAGGGTGCCGAGCTCAGAGAGCTCTTGATGCGCATCGAGCGGGCGGCGGAGGTCGCCTCCCTGCGCCGCAGGATGGCGGAGGCCAGCCTAGCCACGCAGAACGCCGCGGCGGACGCGCTGATCGGAGACAGCGCGCCCATGGCTGAGCTGCGAAAGCGAGTCGCCGCCGTGGCTAAGGCGGAAGACACGACCGCGTTGATCCTGGGAGAGACGGGCACGGGAAAGGGCGTGGTGGCGCGAATGATCCACGCGCAGTCGAGCCGCGCCTACGAGCCCCTGGTCGTCGTCGACTGCTCGACCATCCCGGCCAACCTGGTGGAGAGCGAGCTCTTCGGACATGAGAAGGGCTCCTTCACGGGCGCGATCTCCAGCAAGCAGGGCCGCGTGGAGGCCGCCGGACGCGGCACGCTCTTTCTCGACGAGATCGGCGAGCTCGAGCTGCCCATGCAGGCGAAGCTGCTGCGGCTGCTGGAGGAGAAGGAATTCATCCGCGTCGGCAGCACACGAGTGCGCGAGATGACGGCGCGGATCATCGCCGCCACCAATCGTGATCTCAGCCGCGCCGTGGCCGAAGGGCGCTTTCGTGCGGATCTGCGCTATCGACTCGAGGTCTTCGTGGTGGAGACCCCGCCCCTGCGTACTCGGGGAGACGACATCCTGAAGCTCGCGGCTCATTTCGTACAGGATCGCGCGCGCGCCCTGGGCCGGTCGCTCCCGGAGATCGGCTCCGAACTCCTGCACGCCCTCTTCGCCTATCCCTATCCCGGCAACGTGCGGGAGCTGCGCAATATGGTGGAGCAGGCGATGCTCCTCAACGCGAGCGACGTACTCGAGCTGGAAGACTTTCCCGTCCTCAGTCGCGCCGCTCGCGGCTGGGAACCTCCCCCGCGCGAACACCCCTCCGTGGCACCGCCGCCCTATCCCGCCTTCGAGGGACGCTCGACCCAACCCTTCGGCATGCCCATGCCATCTCCCCTGCCCAAGCCTCCACGAGCTCCGATGCTCTCTCCTCATCCTGGACCGCCCGCGATCGTCGGTGAGCAGGCCGCGTCGTCGACACCTGCAGCGGATCCAGACCACGGAGGCGAGACGATCGCGGACATCCGGGCTGCGGCGGGCCGCGAACAACGCAGACACGTCGTGGCCGCCCTCAAGCACACCGGCGGAAACGTGACGGCGGCGGCCCGCCAGATGGGCCTGTCGCGCTACCAGCTGATCCGGCTGATCAAGAAGCACGAGCTGCGTTGAGAGAGAGCCTCCGCCGGATTCCCGTACGCTATGCTCGCTTGCGTGCGTAAGCGTGCGGCTTAGTGCGAATACGGGCCATATGAGTCGCAAGTAGCACTAATGCGCACGCGACCGCACACATGCAAACACATGGGCTGGAGTGATTTCTGAGCCCATGTCGTTTTTTCCCTGAAGAATATTGGGAAAAGACCGATGCGCCATATGTTTGACGCTTCGGCACGCGTCTTGAAGTAGCTCCTTGCGCACGTGAGGAGTTCAGGATGACCCAGAAGGCAACCGCCAAGGCCAAGAAGGCCAAGATGAGCTGGTCCGACAAGGAAGCTCGAACCGCCCTAGAGACCTACGAAGGCACGGTGAGGATGATGGCGCGTCGACTACGACCCGTCGCCGCCCTCGGACAGGCCCTCGACGAAGACGACCTGCGCGCCGAAGGGCGCATGGCCGTGCTCGAGGCGCTCAGCACCTACAAAGGCTTCGGCATCGAGGAGAAGACCTGGGTGCGCACTCGCATCCGTCAACGCATGATCGACGCCATCCGCCGCATGGACTTGCGCAGCCGGGACGAGATGCGCCTGGCGGTGAGGCACGCGGCCGGCGAGACCGCCGACACCCCCGAGGAGCAGCGTGGTCGACTGATCGCCGCGCGGCGCCTGATCTCCATCGACGCGAGCCCGAGCGAAGGCGGACCCATGGTGGACCGCATGCGCGACAGCCGAACGCGACTCGCCGACGAGTTGGCCGATGAGCGCGGCAAGAGCCGGCGTCTGCGTGCCGCGATGCAGCTCTTGCCGGAGCGGCAGCGACAGGCCATCGAGATGGGACTCTTCGGCGGCATGGCGCTGCGCGAGATCGGCGAGCAGATGGGCATCAGCGAGTCGCGCGTGTGTCAGCTCCAGAAGCGCGCCGTGCAGCATCTTCACGACGCCGTCGCCGAGAACTCCAGCGTCGCCGCCTAGCACCTCACCACACATCTACCGACGAATAACGCCACGCCGATCGTCCCCTGGCCCACGTCCGCGACTCCTCACACGCGGGCGTGGGCCGCTTCTATTCCGCGCGTGCTAGGCTGAGGCATGCTCGCCGAGGGAGTCCGCGAGAAGCTCGAGACCCTGCCGGCGGCGCCTGGTGTCTATCTCTTCCGCGGAGCTGACCAGAAGGTGCTGTACGTGGGCAAGGCGTCGAGCCTGAAGAGCCGCGTGCGCAGCTACTTCACGGCAGGGCGCCAGGATCCTCGCGCCTTCATCGACAAGCTCGAGGCGGAGCTGAGCGACATCGAGACCTTCGTCGCCGCCTCGGAGAAGGAAGCGGCGCTGCTCGAGAGCGAGCTGATCAAGCGTCATCGGCCGCGCTACAACGTCAAGCTCCGCGACGACAAGGACTACCTCTCCCTGCGCCTCGACCCCAAGGAAGAGTGGCCCCGGCTGCGCGTCGTACGTCGCCCGCGGGCCGACGGCGCCCGCTACTTCGGGCCCTACCCCTCGGCGAGCGGAGCGCGCAAAGCCCTGAAGCTGATCAACCGCCACTTCCAGCTGCGGACCTGCAGCGATCGCGAGCTACGAAGTCGCGCGCGCCCCTGCCTGCAACACCAGATCGGTCGCTGCCCTGCGCCCTGCGTGCTGCCGGTGCCGCGCGCGAGCTACGACGCCCAAGTCCGAGGCGCGGAGCTCTTGCTCTCGGGTCGTCACGACGAGCTCTCGCGGGAGCTCGAGCGGCGCATGGAAGAGGCCGCAGCGACCCTCGAGTACGAGCTCGCGGCGCAGCTCCGGGATCAGCTCCGTGCCGTGGCGCTGCTGCGCGAAGAGCAACACGTGAGCAGCGTGCGCGACCTCGACCAAGACGTGCTCGGCCTCTACCGACAGGCGGACCAAGCGCAGGTCGTGATGCTGCGCGTGCGCGAAGGCAGGCTCTCGGCGGTGGACTCCCACGAGCTGAAGCGCGTGGCGCTACCCGACGAAGAGCTCGTCGCGGCCTTCCTCGATCAACACTACGAGCGCGCCACGCCGCCGGACGAGATCCTGATCCCGGTGCAGGTCGAAGCCGCGGACGGCCTGGCGCAGGTGCTGAGCGAGCGACGAGGTCGCCGGGTGAGGCTGCGCGTCCCCAAGCGCGGCGGCGGCGTGCGTCTGGTGAAGCTCGCCGCCGACAACGCGGCCCACGCCTTTCGCGAACGCCGTCGCGCGTCCGAGGACGTGGAGCGCCGACTCGAGGAGGTGCGTGCGCGCCTGCGTCTCCCTCGGGTGCCCCACCGCATCGAGTGCGTGGACATCTCCCACACGGGCGGCGAGGAGACCGTAGCTGTCTTCGTGCGCCTCGAAGAGGGCGTCCCGGCGCGCCACGGCTATCGCAGCTTCCGCGTGCGCACGGTGAGCGGCGGAGACGACTATGGCGCCATGCGCGAGGTGCTGCTGCGCAGGCTGAAGCGAGGGCAAGCGGACGAGCAGGGCTGGGAGCTGCCCGACCTGTTGGTGGTGGACGGAGGTCGCGGTCAGCTCGGCGTGGCGCTCTCTGCGCGCGAGGAGGCCGGCGTGGACGAGCTGCCTGTGGTCGGGCTCGCCAAGGAGAAGGAGAACGTGCTCGGGGAATTGCTGGTGGATCGCGTCTACCTGCCGGGACAGAAGAACCCCATCCCGCTGCGCTCGAGCCCAGCCCTCTCGCTCTTGGCCCTGGCCCGAGACGAGGCCCACCGCGCCTCCAACGCGCTGCGCGTGAAGTTGGGCAAGAGCCGTCGCCTGCGCAGCGATCTCGACAGCATCCCAGGCGTCGGACCCAAGACGCGGCAGCGCCTGCTGTCGAAGCTCGGCTCCTTGAAGCGCGTCGCCGCGGCCGATCTGGAGAGTCTCCGTGAGGCCGGTGCCAACCGGCGACAGGCCGAGGCCATTCGAGCGCACTTCGCGCCGAAGCGCTGAGCGAGCCTAGGAGTCGCCCTGCGCACCCGCCTCGATGGGCAGGTGAAGCTCGAAGCGCGCACCGCCGTCGGGCAGATTCTCGGCGTCGATACGTCCCCCGACTTGCGTGATCAAAGTGTGGCAGACGGCGAGGCCCAGACCCGTGCCTTGGCCCACGGGCTTGGTCGTCACGAAGGGCTCGAAGATCTGCCCGAGCACACGCTCGGGGATGCCGGGGCCGTCGTCCTCCACCACCAAGCGCAGACTCGCCTCGTCCTCTCGTTCGACGGCGATCCGCACATGACCCTGACCGTCGAGCGCGTCCGCCGCGTTCAGGAGCAGGTTCAGGACCACCTGCAGCGCTCTGTCTGGCTCGATGCGAGCGGCGGGCAGATCGGCCGGCGCGTCGATCGCGAAGCTGACCTGCTCACCTCGGGCAGAGGCCAGGCGCACGGCGTCGACGACCACCGCGTGGAGGTCGGCACTAGCGCTCTCGGGCGCCCGCTCCACGCCCTGTCGTGCGAAGTCCAAGAGCTCACGGATGATGCGCGAGATGCGGTCGGTCTCGGCCTGAGCCCGCGAGAGGTATTCGCTCCTTTCACCGGCGTCCTCTTCGTCTGCGGCGATCTCGAGCAGCCCTCGAACAGCCGCCAGAGGGTTTCCGATCTCGTGGGCGACGCCCGCCGAGAGCCGGCCGACGGAGGCCAAGCGCTCCGAGCGCAGCACCTGCTCCTGCGCCTGCGCGAGCTCGCGGGTCGTGCGTTCGAGCTCGGCGATCTTCTCTTCCAGAGCGGCGCGATCGGCCGCGAGCTGCTCACTCATCAGGTTGAAGGCGCGCGCCAGACGGGCGACCTCTCCGGCGCCGCGCTCGGGCACGTCGACCTCGAGGTTGCCCGAGGCCACCCGAGAGGCCGCTTGGGTCAGCAGATCGAGGGGCCGAACGACCAAGGCCGTCAGAGTAAAATACGCCAAGAGCAGCACACCTCCGCCGGTCAACGCGACGTAGAGCAGCAAGAGTCGCGTCACGGGGACGCCTGTGCTCGGGTCCGGAGCACGCACCCAGAGGCGCAGCGTCTCTCCGCCCGGCAGCTCGGCCTCGACCACCTGTCCGAGGCCTACGATGCCGCGCACATCCGACTCGAAATCAGGGCGCGTAAGCTCGACGCCACGGATCCCGGCCTCGCCCAGCACGGCGTCCGCGGCGTGTAGAAAGCGCGCGTGTCGATCCCCCTCACCGACGCGATAGGCCAAGGCGACAGCGCGAGCAGCGGCGCGATGATCCCGCGCACGGTCCAAGGCGCGACCGCGCTCGCTGACGCGAATCAACGCCAACCCCAGCAGCCCAAAACTCAGCGCGAAGGCCAGGG
The DNA here is from genome assembly GCA_013151775.1 of Deltaproteobacteria bacterium. GTDB lineage: Bacteria > Myxococcota_A > Polyangia > Polyangiales > Houyiibacteriaceae > JAADHO01. Next base: position 6,459 of record JAADHO010000259.1, read on the forward strand.
TCAGGCTGGCCAAGGTCTGGACACGCAGACCGAGCGCGAAGCGGCCCGAGCGTACTGCCCGGGAGCGCCGGCGCGAGGACGCTCGCGGCTCAGGCATCCTTCGCGACGGGTTTCAGCCCCACGCGACCGTTCTTCACTACCACCTCGAAATCGATGCGCTTGCCAGCGTGCTTCTGTCGCAGCTTGGGCATCATCTTGTCGATGCTCCGCTTCAAGGTCGCCAGCTTCACGTTGTCGACTCGCTCGTTGTTCTTGCGACGTGCCTCGAGATAGCGATCGTAGATGCGCCGCACGGAGTCGTCCCCCAGACCGCCGGCGGACGCAGGACGTGGGGGAGCAGGACGCGCGGGCGCGGCGGGTGCGCAGCGAGCGGGAGGGGGCGGTGGAGCCTTGGGAGCTGTCGGGCGTCGGGGCGGGTGAGAGGCGGGAGGACCGAACTTGGCGATCGTCGGCGCGTCGGACGCTTTGCGCGGCGCTGCAGCCAAGCCCGCGAAGGGCGTGACGGACGGCGGAGCGGGTCGCTCGGTCGGCGGACCGCTCAAGGCGTCGAGTGCCGCGTCGACCTCGGCGTCCATGTCCATGTCGAGGTCGACGTCGATGTCGAAGGACGCGGGGGCGGATGCACGGCTTTCGACGTCGGCGTGGCGCTTTCGCGCGCGCAGCACATCACGACGGTAGGTCCCCTCCTCGATCTGCCGACACACGCGCGTCCAGTAGGTCGAGAGGGTCACACGCTTCTGCTTCAGCTGCTGATAGCGAAAGCGTAGCGCCGTGTTCCGCGGGACGTGGCGCTGCAGCTCGAGCAAGGATCGGCGGAGAGCCTCGTGATCGCGCTCGGGGGCCATGCGCTCGAGCCCCTGAAAGTACTGCTCGAAGCGTATGCGGAGGTGTTCGAGGCGCCCCTCGACGTCCTTCAACGCGATGTCGAAGTCCTTCGCGTTCATACTAGAGTGGCGTGATCCGCAGGTTGTCGAAGTAGAGTTCGGCGTCCCAATCGTTGAACGCGAAGTGGTCGTGGCCCCGCCCCTCGAGGGGGCTGTCGTCCTGCATCTCGGCGAGCTTCTCGTCGTCTACCCAGTAGCTGATGGTGCCGCCGCGGCGCTCGATCTTCAGGTGGTAGGTCTGGCCCGGGACGACCCGCTTGGCCGTGCCCACGACCCGATCGTCGCCGTGCTCGTTCATGCGCGCGATCACGTTGAGCGTGTTGTGCCAGCCACCGAAGATCACCACATAGCTCGTAGCCGTGTAGCTCACGGTCTCGGCCTTGCTCACGCCGTCGCCCCAGCACTCGACCTTGATGTCTCCGTCGGGACTCATGCTGCGCACGTCCATCTCGATGCGCGCATCCCGCGGCAGCGCCCGACGCAACCACAGGGGCTTGTTGCGCGCGCCCTGAACGTGCAGCCAGCCGTCGCGGATCTCCCAATGACCGCCGGTGTCGGTCCACAGATCGCCTAAGCGATCACGACCAAAGTCGTCGGAGAAACCACTCGCCCCCACAGCGGGATCGCCCTGAGGGGTACAGCTAGCGAGCAACAAGGTCGCAACCAATATGAGCGAACGCATCGCACGCAATGTACCCGACTCGCGCCCAACGCGCAGCCTCACAAAGCTCCTGTCGCCACCCCGGTGGCCCCAGACGGAGTAGCTCAACGGCACCCGGTGGCCCCAGACGGGGTCGATGAGCGAGCGCGCCCGCAGCCGCAGATCGAACGTCTCCGCCGCGGCTAAGTTGCGGTTGTGACGTGGACGACGGCGGAGAAGGACCGCGGTGCCGGTGCTGGCCCAAGCACCCCAACGAAGCCTCGGCCGAACCAAGGCTGCGTAGAATGGGACGGACCTCGCTGCGCGAGGACCTTCCCACGTCAACGGTGTGGTTGCGCGAACGGGGATTGGAGACCACGCGGCGATCGATGCCCGCACGGGGCATGCAAGAGCAAGCGGGCGTTGGGGCCCCGCGCGCAGCGCCGGCCGCAGGCCGGGCGACCTTGGGTGTGGGGGCCCCGCTGCGGCCGCCCGCTGTGGGGGAGAGGGGCGACGAGCCCCTCTCGGAAAACTGTAAGCCGCTCAACGGCACCCGGTGGCCCCAGACGGGGTCGATGAGCGAGCGCGCCCGCAGCCGCGGGTCGAAGCGGTACACCCGTACCGCAAGAGTCGCGGCGAGGACGAAAGCCGCTCAGCGGCCCCGGCTGGGGCCACCGGCCGCGCGGGAGATCGCGGTCGCGACACCACTCATCGCAGAACGGACGGCGGCGGCGAGCGCCTCCTGGGCGAGGCGGTGCTCTTGGGCGCGGCGGTTGCGCTGCCTGGGCTCGCTGCCCGTGGCGGCTCCACGGAGCATGCCCCGCAGACTCCGGCCAGGCTCGGCCAGAAGCATCATGGAGACCTCGCAGCGGATGCTGAGATCGCGCCGGCGCGCGCGGCGCTCGAGCTTCGCCACGGAGCCGTCGAAGCGCAGCGCTGGGATGTGGCGGCGACGGATCTGACGCTGGGCGGCGGCGTCGAGCTGAGCGGCCACGGGGAATGTCGCGACCCCACGCAGCACGTTGAGGTTGCGGGCCACCTCGCGTCGCATGGTGGCGCCCAAGACCTCGTCGCCGAAGCCCGAGCGGTTGGCCATATCTCCCAAGACCACGACGTAGCGCACGCGCGACCAATTGATGCGCCCCGCGCGGGGGATCATGCTGACCGAGGGATAGAGACCTCCGCCGGCGGCCATGGGGCGCACCGCCGTGCTCGGCATGGTGGGCGTGGCGGGCTCGCTCAGCGTGCGAATCGAGCGCTCGACCTGCATTCGCACCGCCGCCGAGCGATCGCTGCGCGCGCGTCGGAGCGCGGCCAGTGAGGCGGCGCGCCCGAGGCGTCCCAGGCCCGTGGCGGCGGCCGCACGCACAGCGGGGTTGTCGTCTCGCAGGGCGCGCTCGAGGGGCCGCCGAGCCGAGGCATCGTGGGTGCTGCCCAGAGCGAAGGCGGCCTGCACGCGCACGCGAAAGTCGGCGCCTTCACGCAGAAGCCGCACCATGGTGCGACGATCCTGCGCTCCGCCGGGCACGGCGAGCACCAGGCAGCCGATGGCTACCAGCACGGCCCAGAGGGCCACACGTTTGCTCCGTTTGGGGCTACTCATGCGTTTCCGACAAGTTCAGACCAGAGAGACCATTCACTTCTTCAAAGTGTAGGTTCTTCTCCGGGTGGGGAGTCAACCACCCCTGCCCCTACATGTGGTACAGACTCCGCCTCGGGCTCGTCATCAGCGGAGGGCTCCACGGGCTCAGACTCCGCCTCGGGCGCAGCCTCCGGCGCCTGCTCGCCGGCTACAGCCTCGGGCGCCGCGTCAACGGCTGGCTCCGCGGGAGCAGCAGGCGGATCTGGATCCGGGCAGCCGTCCTCGTCCTCCACGCCGTCCATGTCTTCGGCCTCCCGCGGACAGGCGTCGGCGGCGTCGTCGATACCGTCCCCGTCCGTGTCGCGTGCGGGATCGGTGCAGCCGTCCTCGTCCGCGTCGCGCCCCTCGAGCGCCTCATCGTTGGGACAGCGATCGTCCGAGTCGGGGATGAAGTCGTTGTCGTTGTCCGGGTCCATGCAGCCGTCGTCGTCCATGTAGCCGTCGATGTCCTCGGGCAGGTGCGGACATTGATCCACGTCGTCGGGGATTCCGTCTCCGTCCGCGTCGTGTGAAGAAGGCGACCAGGTCAACGCCAAGAGCGCGCGCACGCGCGGGGACCCGACCGCCTCGGTCAGCCCGAAGCCGACGCCGCTGGTGAGCAGCAGGTCTCCGCGCCTCATGCCGAAGGTGAGGTCGGTCTCGATGGCCGTCGTCGCTTCGGACGAGAATGGAGCACGCCCGTCGGTGGCGACGCGTAGCTCGGCGCGAGCGTCGAGGTTGCGGATCCAAGGGATCGGGACGCGTGCACCGAGACCGAATTCGAGCTGCTCGCGGAATCGCACTCCCGCGATCAGACGCTCGCGCGATCGCTGCTTCCAGCCGAGGCGACCTCCGATCGCGAGCCCCAAGAGGTGGAAGTCGCCCAAGACGGCCGCGTTCACGGTGACGGCGCCCTCGCCGGAGAAGGCGCGCTCGGTGCCCACCGGCAGGCTGACGTCGACGGCGAGCGCCAACCCAGGGCCATCCGGCAGCTCGCCGTTGGCCGCGGTGGTGTCGCCCAGCACGCGCAGCCGAGCGCGCAGGCGCGGATCGCCGAAGCCCCCAGATTCCAGCGGCGCCAGGCCCGTCAGATCGCCCCGGGCGACGCTCTGACGCAGGATGAAGGGCACGTCGGCACCGACGGCCAGGCGCGAGCCGAGGCCGACCTCGAAGCCCAGATCGAGGGCGTAGCGATCGCGGATCAGGTCGATGTCGCCCGACTCGCGCTTCAACACCAGGGGACGCCGGCTGTAGTCGAAGCTGGCGCTGACCGAGTAGCGCAAATGACCAGGCGTACGGGTGGTGTCGAGGGTGACGAAGGAGTCGATCCCCGAGGCCGGGCGCGCTCGGTTGATGTCCACACCCAGCTGCGCGGACGCCGTGGACACGGATGACGTCAGGCCAGCGAGCAGAATCAGAACGCAGCAAGAGAGAGAGCGACGCGCGTACATGGGGCGCGAGGATAGCAGCTCGGGCATGGGAGGAACATTTGTCCCGCGGATCGACTCGAAGATCCTCCGCCGGGACCACATCTCAGGTCGCGCGTCGGGCCGCGGCGCACTACCATGCCGTCCGTGGAGCCACCGGCCCATTTTCGCAAGGACGCGCGTCAAGCGGTCAGCCTCGCCGTGCGGTTTCGCGTGGGCGTGGCCCTGACGCATCGCGGACGCACCTCTGATCTGAGTATGGCCGGAGCCTTCATTCAGACGAATCGACCGCCCCTGGCGGGCACGACGATCGTGTTGGTCTTGGAATCACCGACCGCGTGGGATCCGCTGGAGATCCCCTGCGACGTGCGCTGGGTCGACGAGACCGGGAGGCGCGGCCCGCGAGGCTTTGGCGTGCGCTTCACGGAGCTCAGCCAGGCTCAGGCCGGGGCGCTCCACGAGCTGCTGCTGCGCACGGGTTTCCTCGGAGAAGCCGTATGACCCCGAGCGCCTCGGAGCGACCCGTGAAGCCGGAAGACGCCGTGGACGTCAGCTATGGGAACAGCTGGATCGGCCGGGTACTCGACGAGCGCTACCGCATCATCGAGGAGCTCGGCGAGGGCGGCATGGGCGCGGTCTTCGTGGCCGAGCATCTCGCCCTGCACAAACAGGTCGCGCTGAAGGTGATCCGGCCGGAGCTGGCCGGTGACGGCGAGATGGCGGCGCGCTTCGCCCGAGAGGCGATGGCCTCCGCGAAGCTCGATCATCCTCACGTGGCCGCGGCCCTCGACTTCGGCACGTTGCCGGAAGGGGGCGCCTACCTGGTGATGCAGCTCGTGCGTGGCCGCAGCATGGCCGACGTGATCGAGCAAGAGGGCGGCATGCCCTGGGCCCGGGCGACGGGGCTCGCGGCGCAGGTCGCGGACGCCCTCGCGGCGGCGCACGCGGCGGGCATCGTGCACCGCGATCTGAAGCCCGAGAACATCCTGCTCGAGCCGCGGGATGACGGATCGGAGCTGGTGAAGGTGCTCGACTTCGGCATCGCCCGCGTGTCCATGGACGACGGCCCCGCCCCGGACGGAGCCGCGCCACGACGCGCTCTGACACGCGTGGGCACGGTGATGGGCACGCCCGGCTACATGGCCCCCGAGCAGGCCATGGGCGAGAAGGTCGACGAGCGCGCAGACCTCTACTCCCTGGGTGTGATCCTGTGGGAGAGCGTGATGGGCACGGAGCTCTTCCCGGGCTCGGAGTTGCCCGCCATCGTCCAACGGCAGCTGACGGAGGCCGCGCCGAGCTTGGCCGACGTGGGCGGACCACCGGAGCTCGCGAGCTTGGTGGCGGCCTTGCTCTCGCGCGAGGTCGACGCACGACCGGCGTCCGCGTCGAGCGTGCGCGACGCCTTGCGGCAGATGACCTGGCGCACCTCGGCCGCGGGCCCCATCACGGGCGCGCTGCCACGTGTGGATCCCGTCTCCGGAGAGCTCGCGCTGCCACCCGAGACGAGCGTCGAGCCGAGCGGACGCGCGCCGACGCTGCTCGCCGCCATGGCACCGGGTGCTCCACGCCACAAGACGTTGCTGCTCGTGGGCGCGGCGTCCCTGGTCGGCCTGTTGCTGATCGCCGGCCTGGGATTGAGCGCCTACTTCATGTTCTCGGACGGCGGCCCCGAGCGACCGGGCGTGATCACCCAGGCTCGACGCGTCGTGGAGCCCGAGGTCCCGCGGGCCGTGCAGGCCAAGATCGATCGCATGGTGCAGGGCAACAGCCAGAACACTCGGCGCAGCGCGGCGCGTTGGCTCGACCGACATGAGCCGAAGGCCGAGGTCCCGGAGTGGGCGCGCGCGGCCGCCGGCCTCGAGATCGCGCGGGGCTGTCGGTCACGCCGCAAAGCCCTCGAGCGGATCCGCGAACTCGGAGATGCCCGCGCCCTGCCCAACGTCGAACGCTACCACCAGGCTCCCCACCGAGGCTGCGGCTTCCTGCGTCAGAGCGACTGCTACGGCTGCGTCCGCGAGGAGCTGCGGCATACGGTGGAGGCGCTCGGCGGCGACCCCGACGCCGAGTAGACGGCGAGCGGCGGGGGGCACACGAATCCGAACCTAGGCGCAGGATCCTGCGCAGACCGCATGGACGTGCGTCCGCCGCGGACTGACGGTTGACACTAGGCTGCGGGGATCTATTATATGGGTGACTGGTCACCCATATAACTAGGCCGGGAATTCGTGGGGTTTCGATGGCGAGGATCACAGCGACGCAGAAGCTCGAGGTGCGCAGGAAGCTGCTCGAGGCGGCGGCGCAGCACTTCAGCGAGGCCGGGCTCGATCGCGCGAGCGTGGACGCCATCTCCGTGGCCGCGGGCTTCGCCAAGGGCACCCTCTACAACTACTTCCCGAGCAAGCAGGCGCTCTTCGGTGCGGTGATCGAGGAGGCCTCCCGACGCGCCGCGGAGCGCTACCGCGAGGTCGAGGTGGAGGAGACGACGCGCGCGCATCTGCTGGCCCTGGCGCGCGCCGATCTCGAGGTGATGCGAGAGGAGGAAGACTTCATGAAGGTGCTGGTGCGCGAAGCTATGAGCTTCCGCCCGGAGAGCTACGCCCTGGTGACGCAGCACCTGGGCCCCTACGTCTTGGAGGTCGAGGCGGCGCTCGCGCGGGGAGTAGAGCGCGGCGAGATCCGCGGCGATCGGCCGACGCCGCAGCTGGCCCTGCTCTTCGTGGGCCTCTTGGGGCTGATGTACGGACAGCATTGGGGCAGCGCGGGCGCTTGGCCGGCGCTCGACGAGGTGCCGGAGTTGGTGGTCACGAGCTTCCTCGATGGCGCTGGCGCCGAAGGATCGAGGCCCGCGAAAGGGACGAAACGATGAGCAGCTATGTCTACATGAAGGTGCTGGAGTCCACGCCCGAGCGTTACGATCGCGGAATCCGCCTGATGAGCGGCGGACACATCGACGCGCTCTGGGCCGAGGTCGCGGAGCGGGTGGCGACGCCCGAGACCCGCGTGCTCGACATCGGCTGCGGCACGGGCGGCCTCAGCCTCGCCTGCGCCGAACGGGGCGCTGTGGTGACGGGGCTCGACAAGGACGCGGGCATGTTGGGCGTGGCACGACGCAAGGCCGACGCCGAGCGCTACGCCCACGCGCCGCGCTGGCTCGAGCTGGGCGTGATGGAGATGGAAGACGTGCTCGAGGACGAGAGCTTCGACGCCATCGTCTCGAGCCTCGCCATGAGCGAGCTGCTGCCCGAGGAGCGCGCCTACACCCTGCGCCAAGCGAAGCGGCTGTTGACCCTGGGAGGCGTGATGATCCTGGCCGACGAGGCCGCGCCGGTGGGGCGCCGCGCGCGCCTCGCTTGGCGACTCAGGCGGGCTCCCCGGGCCGCGCTCACCTGGCTGCTGACCCAACAGACGACGCACCCCATGCAAGGCCTCACGGACGAGGTGCGCGCCGCCGGCTTCGACGAGCTGCGCGAGGAGCGCGCGCACGAGGGCGACTTCATCTTGGTCAGCGCCAGGCGCGAGGAGCGGCCATGAGCTCCATCGGCGACCGCGTCGCCTGGCTGCGCGACACGCTGCTGCGCCTCCTGCCGCACACGACGCGCCCGGGGCTCAGGCGGGTCGGCTCGCCGGGACCCGACTCCCCCGTGCTGCTCACCTGCAATTTCACGCTGACCGTGCGGCGCATGATGGACGCGCTCGAGGGTCGCGACCTGTGGCTGCTGGTCGCCGACAGCCACGGCATCAACGTCTGGTGCGCCGCCGGCGGTGGACACCTGACACATCACGACGTGATCGCCGTCGTGCGCTCCTCGGGCATCGCCGATCTCGTCTCGCATCGCCGTCTGGTGTTGCCGCAGCTCGCGGCGACGGGCGTCGAGCGTCGCATCGTGGAAGAGCGCACGGGCTTCGACGTCAGCTGGGGACCTGCTCGCCTCGAAGAGCTGCCGGCCTACCTCGACGCGAAGATGCACGTGAAGCGTCGCTGGCGTCGCATGCACTTCCCGCTGTGGGAGCGCCTCGAGATGGCGCTGATGTGGGCCGCCCCCGTGATGCTGATCGCGGGCCTCGTGCTGTGGGCGCTGACGAGCGCGCCGATCGCCGCCCTCGGCGCGGGCAGCCTCGGGCTGAGCATCTTCGGGATCTTCGCCGGCCTGCGCTGGCTACCTGCACAGGGTGGGCGGCGTTGGCTGACCTACGCCGGCGGCGCGCTCTTCGGCTGGAGCCTCGCGGCGGCGCTGACGTCGGTGATCGCCACGCCGGACGCTCATGACCTGGCCTGGCTCGGCTTCGCCAACGTGCTCGCCATGCTCGTGCTCTCCCTCGATCTCGCGGGTACGACGCCCTGGTACCCGAGCACCATCAACACGACCAAGAACCACTTCTCCGTCGAGCTCGACGCCGAGCGCTGCACGGGCGCCGCCGACTGCGTGAGGGTCTGCCCGCGGGAGGTGCTGAAGATGAAGGGCAAGGCGCGGAAGGTGGCGATCGACAACCCCGACGCCTGCCTGCGCTGCGGCGCCTGCGTGGTCCAATGCCCCGAGGACGCGCTCCACTTCCGCTTCGATGACGGCCGCTTGGTGCCAGCGGAGCAGGTGCGCCGCACACGCATGAACATGCTCGGCCGGCGCAGCGTCGAGGCGGGCTGAGGTAGGAATGCGCCAGGTCGGCGCTCAGGGCGCCAGTACGATGTCGAACTCGCGCGCACCCGCAATGAAACCACAGGAACTCTTCGACGCCTCGTCGCCGCCGTCATCCAGCGTGTGACGGTTGAACACGCGATATGTCCGACCAGCCTCTACCAGAGTTCTGACCTCACCCTGTCCAGCCACCACGGCCTCAGAGCTGTCGATCGAAAACCACAGGTCGAAGAGCTCGGTCTGATAACTGCAAGCATGGGCGACTGGGCCCTGGCATACACGCACAGTCGAAATCAAGAACGGCTCCATGCGAATCTCGGGTCGGCGACGGAACGTCTCGGGTGCCGCGCCTTGCGACACGAAGCCGGCGAGAAGCGTCCCCGTCTCTGCATCCCGAATAGCGAGACGCTCGTCGTAGACCATTTGAACAGCGTCCGGCACATCGAGTCTCTCGACCTCGACTCTCAGGCTCTGGCCCGGCACGAGCGGAGGAAGAGCCAGGACGGCCAAGCGAGCGTGAAACGCCCCAGCGTCGCCAGCAAACTCCATGTCCGTCACGCCATCCGTCTCGCTGGATCCCACCCATGTGACGTCCATGCTCGTCATGCCTGATGCCAGGGCAGGCTCGAACACAATGGGACGCCCATTGGGAACTATAATCAAAGCAGTCGACGGAGAGAGCGGTGGCAGCTCACTGGGATCGCAGCAGGAGGTCGTGCCACACATGCCACCGTCCTCGACTTCGCCATCGAGCATCCCGGCTTCGCCGTCGAGGGCTCCCCCGCCGGTGTCGGACATGGCGTCGCCGATGCCACCGTCCCCAGACGGATTCGCATCCCCGCCGCAATCGCAGGCGGGAGACGCGCCAACGACGATCAGGACCGCGGCGGATCGTAGGCATGCCCTCAGCCACAGGGACTCAGCACGACCCGAGAAGTTTCCATCTTTCGAGGTAGTCATGTTCACCGCGCCTCCACATAGAGACTATCTACGAGAATCAAACCAGAACCCGTCGCTGCCTAGGGATCTGGCAGTCAGCGGGTGGAGACATGACCGTTCAACCGGCCGTGAGCTTGTCGACGAGCGCCACGTAGGCCGTGCGGGCTTGCTCGTCGTCCATGCCCTTGCGCGACGTCCAGGCGTCGAACTTCGCGCGACCGCGTGGGTCGAGCATGCCGGGGCGCTTGCCCGAGACGTCGCCCGAGGTGGCCTGCTTGTAGAGGCCGTAGAGGCCGAGCAGGTCCTGGTTGGAGGGCGACTTGGAGAGGCCCTTCACGCGGACGACAGCGGCTTCGAACTCGTCTTGAGTGGTCATACCACGGAGCCTAACCGGCGCGTGGGGCTCGGTGCCAGCATCAAGCGGGCTCCCCGTCGAGCAGCTCGCGGATCTTGTGCAGCATGGCCGCGGTGCGGAAGGGCTTTTGCAAGAAGCGGGTCTCCGTGCGCTCCACGCCATGACGCACGACGGCGCTGCCGGGGTGACCCGACATGAAGATCACCTGCAGACTAGGACGCGCGAGCTGCATCTCCTTAGCCAAGGTCGCGCCGCTCTGATCGGGCATGATCACGTCGGTGATCAAGAGATCGATCGGCTCGTGGACGTCGGCCAAGAC
>JAADHO010000259.1:17295-29025 GCA_013151775.1 Deltaproteobacteria bacterium
CCCGCGCTGAACACCCGATAGCCCGCCTCGGTCAGCGCCGCGACCAGCTTCTCGCGGACGGCCATGTCGTCATCGCAGACGAGCAAGCGTTCGTCACCGCCACGCGGCGGCGCGAGGCCCTTCGTCACCTCGGCCAGCACTTGACCGCCGTGGGCCGGAGGCAGGTAGACGCGAAAGCTCGTGCCGTCGCCCGGCTCGCTGTAGACGCCCACGTGGCCACCCGCCTGCCGCACGATGCCGTGCACGGTGGAGAGACCGAGCCCCGTGCCTTCGCCCGCCACCTTGGTGGTGAAGAAGGGCTCGAAGACGCGGTCGCGCGTGGCGGCGTTCATGCCCACGCCCGTGTCGGCCACGCTGAGGCAGACGTAAGCGCCGGCGTCGACGCCCACGTGGCTCGCGACGTAGTCCTCGCCAAGCTCCGTCTGCGTGACCTCGATGTGCAGCGCACCTCCCCGCGGCATGGCGTCGCGCGCGTTCACGACGAGATTCACCAAGACCTGCTCGACGTAGCCCGGGTCCATGTGGATCCAGACGGGCTCCTCCGGGCAGCGAACTTCGAGGGCGATGTTCTCGCGCAAGAGCCGACGCAGCATGGTCTCCACATCGAGTACGAGCGCGCCTAAATCGATGGTCTCCGCGACGGGAGACTGCTTGCGGCTGAAGACCAAGAGCTGACGCGTCAGCCCCGCCGCCCGCTTGGCGCAGTGCTCGATGGTGTCGAGCTCCATGGCCACGTCTTGGAGATCGTCGGCGTGGGCGTCGAGGAAGACGCGCGCGAGGTCGACGCTCGCTAGCACTGCGGTGAGGATGTTGTTGAAGTCATGGGCCACGCCACCCGCGAGTTGCCCGATAGCGTCCATCTTCTGAGCGCGGCGCAGCTCCTCCTCGAGCTTCACCTCGCGGGAGACGTCACGGATCACTCCGACGTAGTTCGTGATCGTGCCGCCCGTGTCCCGCACAGGGCTGATGGTGGCGTCCCCATGCCACAGGTCTCCGTCGGCGTGGCGGTTGATGAAGCGACCGGACCAGACGTTGCCTGCCGTCAACTCCTGCCACATCTCTCGATAGAACTCTTCGCCCTGAACGCCGCTCCGAAGCATGCTCGGGTTCTCGCCCAAGAGCTCGTCGCGAGCGTAGCCCGACAGGCTCACATAGGCCGGGTTGGCGTATTGAATATTCCCCCCGGCGTCGGTGATGACGACGCCCTCGGCGCTCTGCTCCATGGCCGTCATCAAGCGTTGCTGAGTCTGCAGCAGGTCGGCGTTGGTGTCTCCGAGGCGCGTCTTGGCCGCGCGCAGGTCGCGACGACCGCGATCGATCTCGAAGATGGTCTCCGTCAGCAGCGTCGCCTTGGCCTGCGCGAGGTAGGCGAGGCAGCGCATGTGCAGGGCACGCTCGGTCATGGCGCGGGCGTCGCCACGCGCGGCGCTGAGCTGCTGCGCACCTACCCGGACGATGTCCTCGGCCACGCCTCAACCCTCCGCGGACGCGTCGCCCGAGAGATCCACGCCGCAAGGCAGCGCCTTCAAATACTCGATCGCCTGAGCCACCTGCTCACCCTCGAGGATGGAGCCGTGCTGCGGCAGGATGCGATCGATGTCCATGCGCTCGAGTCGCTCGAGGCAGCTTCTCAGGACCGCGTTGCTCGGCATGTACTCGCGATGCCAAGCGCCCATGCCCTCGAGAAAATCGCCCTCGGCGAAGAGCTGCCACGAGTCACCGACGGCGCCGAAGAGATCGCTGCTGAAGAGCGAGCGCGAGCGCACGTCGTAGGTCGCGAAGGCGCCCGGTGAGTGCAAGAAGGGCGTCTCCACGAAGCGCAGCTCGCGACCCGAGGCGAGCTCGAGGCGCAGCTCGTGATCGTCCACCTCGAAGAGCTTGGATGTGAGCCCGTAGTGCCGGAGCAGGCGCATGCATTTTCGCGTCGACACGATGTGCAGCTCCGAAGAGGCGATCACATCCTCCATCACCGGCAGGTTTCCGCACACGTCGGGATCCTGATGATGCGCGACGATCCAGCGGATCTGCGACGGGTTGACCACCTCGATCACCTTGCGCATCACCACCGGAAAGTGGGGGATCGACCCAGGGTCGAAGAGCACGGCCTCGTCGTGATCGACGAGCATGTAGGGGTTGCAGCGCAGCCCAGACTCGCGATCGTCGAAGCCGACCCAATGAATGTCGCGGGTGACCGCGATGGCGTCGTCGTAATTCATGTCCCAAGCTTTCGCGCGGCGCGGGGCGCGCGACCCAATGCACAGTCCAGCATACCCTCGACCCATGAGTCGACGGAAGCGTCCGCGTGCGGGGACGGCACAGACCGAGCCAAGGGGCTTGCAGCGCAGGCTCTAGCGTCGACGAATCGCCACGGCGCGAGCGTGGGCCTCGAGGCCTTCGAGGCGGGCGAGGCCTTCGAGCAGATCGCCCTGCGCCTCGAGGGCCTCGGGCGTGTAGCGGATGAGCGATGTGCGGACGATGAAGTCGTACACCCCCAAGGGTGATGCGTGTCGTGCGGCGCCTCCCGTGGGCAGCACGTGGCTCGGGCCCGCGGCGTAGTCGCCCGCGGCCTCGGGCGTGTGGTAGCCGAGGAAGGCGGCGCCGGCAGCGCCGATCTGCTCGAGCAGCGCGTCCGCGTCGGCGACGGCCAATGCGAGGTGCTCGGGCGCGAGGGTGTCGGCGACACGCGCGGCCTCCTCGAGGTCGACGCAGACAAAGGCGAAGCCGCCTCGCTCGACCGAGGCCCGGGCGATCTCGCGACGTGGCAGGAGCTCGAGCTGACGCGTGACCTCCGCGTCCACGGCGTCCGCCTGGGCGCGCGAGAGCGTGACCAAGAGCGGATAGGCGGCCTCGTCGTGCTCGGCTTGGGAGAGCAGATCGGCGGCGACCACGGCGGGGTCGGCGGCGTCGTCGGCGATCACGAGGATCTCGCTCGGTCCGGCGATGGAGTCGATGTCCACCACGCCGTAGACCAGGCGCTTGGCGCACGCGACGTAGATGTTTCCGGGACCCACGACCTTGTCGACGCGGGCCACGCTCTCGGTGCCATAGGCCAAGGCGCCGATGGCCTGCGCACCGCCCGCGTCGATCACCTCGGTGACGCCCGCGACCTCGGCCGCGGCGAGTAGATCGGGCGTGGGCCGCGGGGTCGCCAGCACGATGCGTGGCACGCCAGCGACGGCGGCGGGCACGGCGGTCATCAAGACGGTGGAGGGGTAGCGCGCCTTGCCACCTGGCGCGTAGACGCCCGCCGCGCGTACGGGTCGCACCCGTTGACCCAAGGTGACACCGCGCTCCTCGTACATGTAGCCCGAGTCGCGCTGCCGCTCGTGGTAGTCGCGCACGCGGGCCGCAGCCTGCTCGAGCCAGGCGCGCACCTCGGGCGCGACCTCGGCGGCGCGGGCGTGCCACAGGTCGTCGGGCAGGCGCACATGCTCGGGACGCGCACCGTCGAAGCGCTCCGACAGCTCGCAGAGGGCCTCGTCCCCGCGCTCACGCACCTGAGCGAGGATATCGCGCACCACGGGCTCTACGCGCTCGAGATCCGCCTCGCCTCGCCGCGAGAGCGCCTCGAGCGCCTGTTCGTAGCTCGCGTCGCCGCGCTCGTGAATCGTCAGCATGGGAGGCGATGTAGAGCAAGGCCAGCGGGGGAGCAACGCGGCGGGGGAGCCGCGGCGTAACCTTCTGCCCGCTCGGACGCACTATCCCATGTACCCCGCGAGATCAGGCCCGGCGACGAGACGCTCAGCGACTCTGGCGCGTGTGCTCGCTGCCGTCGTAGCGCAGCACGGTCGGTTTCTCTTCGGCCACGGTGTAGAGTTCCACCGGGCGCTTCCAGACCCGGTTCAACGCCGCGAGCACCTCTTGGGCCCAGTCGAGCCTCAGGTCCACGCCTTGGTGATCGTGCTCGAAGAGCAGCTCAGTGCGGTTCTCGTGGTTGGCGTCGAGCACGCGGATGATGGGGTTGCCGGCGTTGGTGAGCTGCGTGAGCAGCTTGCTCTTCACCTCGCGGAATTGGCGCGTCTCGATCTCGTAGCGATCGTTGCGCTCGCTCCAGCCGAAGGCGTAGAGCTTCTGCTCCGCCACGAAGTCCGGCGTGAGGAACTCGTCGATGAAGGTCACGTCCGTGTACAGGGCGCGCACCTCGAAGATCTTCTTCTGACCGAGCCCCGTGCGCCTGTCCCAGCCGGCGCGCGTGGCGTAGTCCTGACACTCATCCCACTCGCGCCCGAACTGACCGCGATCCCAACGCCGCTCGATGTGGCGGTAGAGCTCGACGCCGAGCTTGTAGGGGTTGAGCTGTCCGGGCGACGTAGCGAGCACGCCTGCGCAGCGATCGGCGTAGTCGATGATCTCCGAGCCGTCGCAGATCTTCTCCGTCATCAGGCGCGAGTGCCAGTAGGTGGCCCAGCCCTCGTTCATGATCTTCGTCTGCATCTGCGGCAGGTAGTAGTAGGCCTCGCGCCGGATCACGTTGAGGACTTCGCGCTCCCAACGCTCGAGGGGCGCGTTCACCAACAAGAAGCCGAGCACGTCGCGATCCGGTGACTCGGGGAAGCGCTTGGCGCGCGCCTTCTCCTCGGCCACACGCTCACGCTCGGCCTGCACGAATTCCTCCGGGTTGATGAAGGACTCCATGTAGTCGCGGTCGACGCGCAAGAGCCTCAGCTCCTCGGGTAGCGCCTCTTCCTCTTCGCTCTTCTCCGGCGCGCGGCTCGGACGGAAGGGCTTCTGTGGATCGATCAGGTTCTCGAGGCTGAGGCAGGCGTCGATGAAGCGCTCCACCGGCTCCACGCCGATACGACGCGCCCAACGGCGCACGATGGAGCCGTGGTTGGCGAAGGTGTCGAGCCATTTGCGAATGGGCTCACCCGTGCGCCTGTCGACGCCTTGATCCGTGACCTTGAAGGCGAAGTTGTTCTTGAAGAAGTCGACGTGTGCGTAGACATGCGCCATCACGAGCTTCTGATCGACGATACTGTTGCCTTCGAGCAGGTAAGCGATGGAGGGGTTGTTGTTGATGACCATCTCGTAGATCTTTGAGAGGCCATATTCGTGACTCTTCTTGAGCTGCTCGTACTCCATCCCAAAACGCCAATGTGGATAACGCGTTGGGAAACCGCCGAAGGCTGCGATCTCGTTCATCTGATCGTAGCCCAGCACCTCGAACATGAGCGGGAAGAACTCGAGGCCCGCCTCCTTGGCAATGCCTTCGATGGCCACCTGCTGCGCGCGCAGATAGTCGGGGAGGCGACGTTCGTAGGCGAGGGACATCTACTTGCCCTTGCCCAGGAACTCACGGATGGATCCCATGATGGCGTCGCGATCCTTCACTTCTGATGTGATCAAACGTTCATCCTCGCCGAAGTGCTCGTTCAAATCTTTGATGAATTGACCGGATCCATAGGGGCTCTCCACCTGCCCGTAGCAAAACACATTCGATGCCGGGAGCAGCGTGTCCTTCAGCAACCCTACGCAGACGTTGGTGTCGTCCACGCTCCAGTTGTCTCCATCGGAGAAGTGGAAGGGGTAGATATTCCACTGGCTCGGCGGGTAGTCGTCTTCGATGATCTGCGCCGCGAGGCGGTAGGCGCTCGAGATCATCGTGCCGCCCGACTCGCGCGTGCGGAAGAAGGTGTCTCGGTCCACCTCGCGCGCCACGGCGTCGTGGATGATGAAGCGCGTCTCCACGCCCTCGTATTGTTTGCGCAGCCAGGTGTCGAGCCAGAAGGACTCGATGCGCACGATCTCCTTCTGCTCGTCGCCCATGGAGCCGGAGACGTCCATCATGTAGAGGATGACCGCGTTGGCGACCGGCTCGTCCTTGGTCTTCCAGCTGCGGTAGCGCATGTCATCCCGCGTGGGGATGATGATCGGGTTCTTGGGGTCGTACGTCCCCATGGAGATCTGACGCTTCAGCGCGGTCTTGAAGGTGCGGCGGAAGTGGCGCAGGGAGTTGGGCCCGACGCGGCGGATGCCGACGTAGCGATCCTTCTGATCGACGATGGCGCTCTTGCCCTTGTCCTCGATGTTCGGCAGCTCGAGCTCCTCACCGAGGATGTCGGCGAGCTCGTCGAGGGTCAGCTCCACCTCGAGGGCGTGCTGCCCAGCGTCTTTGCCCGCCTCACCCGGGCCGTCACCCTTCTGGCCCTGACCTTGGCCGACGCCGTCGCCCGGCTCGCCCTCGCCCTGACTCACACCGCCCTGCTGCTTGTCCGCGAAGCGGAAGCGCGGGATGTCGATGTGGGGGATGGGGATGGACACGACGTCCTTGCCCTGCTTCCCCATCAGCTCCCCCTGGGAGATGTACTTCTTGAGGTTTTGCCGGATCTTCCCGCGCACGATGTTGCGAAAGCGCGAGTGGTCCTGGTCGATCTTCAGGGTCACCGATTGAGCATAGCAGCTACGTCGAGGCTGGGGGACGCGACCTCCTCTGGGCGCCGCTCGGATCGCGCGCCCAGAGCATGAGGCCCGCTCAGTTGTAGGTCAGCGAGAGCGTCAGCGCGGCGGTGAAGACCGACCAGGTGGTGTCGCCATCGGGAATTCGGCTGTACTCGAGCTCCAACGCGGGGCCCAAGGTCAGGCTGCTCGACACCCAAAACTCCTTGCCGAGCACCAGGCTGCCGCCGACACCCATGTCGCTCTTGGCGGTGGTGCCCGAGCCGTCATCGATGGAGAGCTGCACCGCGCGGATGGCGCCGCCCACGTAGATGTCAATCGGCATGATGTAGTAGGAGAATCCGAGGCCGAAGCCGGCGACCACCAGCGTCGTGTCGGAGGAGGCGGAGCCGCTCGAGCCTCCGAAGCTCACGTTGGGACCGGGGAGGCCAACGCCACCGAGATCGGCGTAGAGCGCGAAATTCGGCACGACATAGCCGCCGATTCCTACGCGCAGAGAGACTCCAGCTCCGCTCATCCGCACTTTTGTACCACTCACGTCAGCGCTCGCGGATCCGTAGCCGGGGCCGATGGTGCCGCGAAAGAAGAACCCCGTGTGGCCGGACTCGTACACGGCCACGACGCGCGCGGGCGCGGGAGCAACCACCACGACGGCTCCGGCAGGCGGAGGCGGCGGTGGAGGCGGCGCGAGCTGAGCCGCGGCGCTCACGGGCAGCAGCAAGGCGAAGACGAGGGATGCGAGGGACGTTCTCATGGACGGAACCTGCACCGACACGAGCCCGATGACCATCAAATTGAGGTCGGCGTCCTCGACTCGGGACCCCGAGCAGCGCGACCCACGGACGTCCGGCCCCCGACCATGGACCGACGATGGGTCGTGCATTTCACGGCGCCATCGGGGACACTCCACGCCCTATGGCCAAAATGAGCATCCGGCGGAAGCTCGCCATCGCGACCTGGGCGAGCCCGCGCGAAGGCAACATCTACGGGAAGATCGAGCTCGACGTGGAGGAGGTCATGCGCTTCCTCGACAGCGTGCGCGAGAAGACGGGTGAGAAGGCGACTCTGACGCACTTCGTCGGGCGCGTGCTGGGCGAGGTGTTGGCCGCCGAGCCGGGGCTGAACGGGCGCATCGCCTTCGGTCGCTTCGTCCCCCACGACACGGTGGACCTCTCCTTCTTGGTGGCGCTCGACGGCGGCAAGAACCTGGCGAAGGTGAAGGTCAGCGGCGTCACGGACAAGAAGGTGAGCGAGATCGCGGCGGCTCTGCGCGAGCGTGCGCTGATGCTGCGCACCGGCAAGGACAGCGAGTTCGAGAAGAGCAAGCCCGCGCTGCGCGCCCTTCCGACTTGGATCCTGCGGCCCTTGGTCTGGTTCACGGGCTGGCTCGCGGGCGCCCTCGGCATGCGCATCCCGGCCTTGGGCGTCACGCCTTTTCCCTTCGGCTCCGCCATCGTCACCAGCCTGGGCATGCTCGGCGTGGACGAGGCCTATGTGCCGCCAACGCCCTTCGCGCGTGTGCCCCTCTACGTGATGATCGGCGCCATCCGCGAGCGCGCCGTGGTGCGCGACGGGCGCATCGTCCCGCGCAAGATGGTCACGCTGACCGTCACCTTGGATCACCGCTTCATCGACGGCTTCCAAGCGGGCACGCTCGCCAAGCTGATGCGCGAGCTCTTCGCCGACCCCTGGTCGCTGGAACCGGGCCTCAGCTAGAAAACTTTACGCAAAACCGAATTACATAACGCAACGTGCAAGTTGCTTTACGAAATGGCCTCGGATCGTGATCGGCAGCCCGAACGGGCGCGGGTGAATACCCGACCTCTAAACTGCGTCCATCGAACATTCCTGGGGGACGTACGCGCGCTGCTTGTCTATGCTCTCAGGCCACAGGAGGATTGGAACATGAAGATGACGTATCGGCTCTCACTCTCGCTGATGGTGGCTGTGCTCGCGCTAGGTGCGGGCGGCTGCTTCGTCGATTCAACGGTCGCCACGACCATTCACAACCCGCTCGAGACGGGCCAGATCGATCAGAACGTGATCCCTCACCAGTACCCTCGGCAAGAGCGCAACTACGCCCTGCCCGCGGGCTCGCTGAACGATCAGGCCACGCTCACGCGGCTGGACGCCGAGGCCGTCTGCTTCCAGGTCGATCTGCGCGCCATCACGACCGAGAACGGTCAGACCTGGAGCGACCTCCAAAACTGGAACCCCACCCTGGCGCTGTCTCCCGGTGAGACGGTGCTCCAGGGTCCGACCATCCAGCTGAGCCCGAGCAGCGCGCAGCAGTACGCCGGGCGTGTGCCGATCCGCACCCAGACCGGCTCGGAGCAGGTGTGCACGCGACGCACGGGCCCGCGCAACAACCGTCGCTGCGACCGCTGGGAGACGCGCCCCATCTATCAGACCCGCTGGGTGCCCGGCACGGTCACGGTGGTCACGGGCGGAGGCAGCATCTGCTTCCCCAACGGCGGGCAGATCACCTTGGCGACTCAGGCCATCGACCTGCGCCTTCGTCGCACCGCACGGAGCATGAACTTCGAGTGGGACTTCCAGTCGATCGTGGCGCAGTAGACCGCTCGCGTTTGCCTTGACCTCGGGTGACCTCGACCTATGTTGGCCGACCGATCCCTCCCATGGCGAAACGTGACTACTACGAACTCCTCGAGGTGGAGCGCACGGCCAGCAAGGCCGAGCTCAAGATAGCCTTCCGCACGAAGGCCCTCGAGTTCCACCCCGACCGCAACCCGGACGATCCGGAGGCCGAGGAGCAGTTCAAGCTCTGCTCCGAGGCCTACGACATCCTGAGCGACGCGGACAAGCGCCTGGTCTACGATCAGTACGGCCACGAAGGTCTTCAAGGTCGCGGCTACAGCGGCTTCGGCGATGTGCAGGACGTGTTCACGCACTTCCAGGACCTCTTCGGCGACATGTTCGGCATGGGCGGCGGCTTCGGTCGGCGCCCGCGACGGGACGCCCCCGCCCGCGGAGCCGACGTGCGCGCGCACATGCAGATCAGCCTCGCGGAGGCGGCCTTCGGCACCAAGAAGGAGCTGCCCCTCGGCCACGCCTCGCCATGCGAAGTGTGCTCCGGCACCGGCGCCGAAGGAGGCGAGCTGATCGGCTGCGCCACCTGCGGCGGGCGCGGACAGGTCGCCCATCAACGCGGCGGCTTCTTGCTCTCCACCACCTGTCCCAGTTGTCGCGGGCAGGGCAGCCGCCCGAAGAATCCCTGCGACGCGTGCCAGGGAAGCGGTGAGGTCCACCAGGATCGCAAGGTCGAGGTCAGCGTGCCGGCGGGCATCGACGAAGGCCAGACCCTGCGCCTCGGAGGCCTCGGCCAAGCGGGGCGACTCGGAGGCCCCGCGGGCGACCTCTATGTGTCGGTGATGGTCGAGTCCGATCCTCGCTTCGAGCGCGAACGCGACGACCTCTACTACGAGCTGCACGTCTCCTATCCGCAGGCCGCCCTCGGCGCGCAGGTGGTCGTGCCCTCCCTCGAGCCCGCGGCCGAAGGCGAAGATGAGCCGAGCTTCGACGTCGTCGTGCCGGCGGGCATCCAACCGGGCGAGCTCGTCCGCGTGCCCGGCGGAGGCATCCCGCGCTTGGGCCGACGCGGTCGCGGCGACCTGGTGTGCGTAGTGCAGGTCGACGTCCCCAAGGAGCTCTCGCCGCGCGCCCAGGAGCTTATCCGAGAGCTCGCCGAGAGCTTCGAGAGCTGAGAGTCGGCGCGTCTCAGGAGCCCGAGGCCTGCGGCAGACTCAGCGCCAACAGCGGCAGCTCGTGCGCATCCAGGAAGCGATAGACGCCGTAGCTCTGGAGCACGCGCCGCGTGTAGCGCCGGGTCTCGGCGTAGGGGATGGCCTCCACCCACTCGTCGAGGGGCAGCTCGGGGCGCGCCCGCAGCCAACGATCGGCAGCGTTGTGACCCGCGTTGTAGGCGGCCGGGATCAACCCCGGGTTGTCATCGTAGCGATCGAGCAGGAAGCGCATGAAGCGCGTCCCCACCTGAAGATTCGTGTCGGCCTGACGCAAGGTGCGCGGCGTGATGGTCAAGCCCAGAGGCCGACCGAAGCGCCGCGCCGTGGGCAGGATCACCTGCACCAGACCGTAGGCGTGCGCCCAGGAGACCGCGCCAGGATCGAAGCCGCTCTCCTCTCGGGCGATGGCCCTCACCAGAGACGCGGGCACGCGTGCGCGCGTCGCGGTCTGCTCGATCAGCGGGGCGAAGGCGCGGGGATACGCCAGCCGCCAGAAAGCGCGACCGGGGCCCACGGGTGTGACCCTGCGAAAAGAACTCAGCCGCCGACGGGAGAGCGTCGTCGCGCGCGCCAGATCCCCGGCCTCGGCCAACAGCGCGGCCGCCAACCAGAGGGCATCGGGATCGGCGCCCTCACCCAAGAAGCCTTGCGCCTCGAGCTCGATCTCCGCACGCCCGAGGTCGCCGACGCGGAGCAGTGAGAGCAGCCGGGCAAAGGCCGGCGTGTTCATCTCCGGCCGCCTCGGGAAACGCAGGGGGCTCTCCACGCGGGTACTCGAGAGACGCGCCTCCACGCGCTCGAGGGCGGCTCGGTCGAGCTCGGCCAGCCGCGACATGGCGAGCTGCGCGTAGTACGCCAGCGGGAAATGCGTGGCCACGCGGACGTAGGCGCTCGCCGCCTCGGGGCCTCGACCCAGAGCCGCGAGGGCACGACCACGCCAATACCCAGGCCGGCCCAAGGCGTCCTCCGCCGTGTCCTCGGGGAAGCTCGAAAGCGCCTCGAAGGCGGCCAATGCAGCCTGCGCGTCTCCCGCCCCGAGCCGGAAGACTCCGAGCTGAAAGAGCGCGTCGGGCGTCATGTCTCCGTGGGGATAACGCTCGGGCATCTCGGCCAGCATGCGCAAGAAGCTCGCCTCGTCGCCCGCTCCTCGCAGCGCGATCGCCGTCCTCAGGTAGGCGTCGTCCGCGAGTCGATGATCGGGCGCCACCCGCTCGAGCTCACGGTAGAGTCGAATCGCCGCGGGCCGCTCGCCCAAGGCCGAGTGCGCCCTGGCCGCCGCGTACAGCGCACGTGCCCGCAGATCGCCCGCGCAGGTCGCGGCGACCTCCTGCATACGCTCAGCCCCTTCGCTTCGCGCCCTGCGGCGCAGCGTCGCCTTGGCGCGCATGAAGTTCGCCTGACAGCGCACGGCGGGATCTCGCGTGGCCTGAGCGGCGGCCGTGTAAGCCTGCTCGGCCTGCGTGTTGCGGAGCGCCCCATAGAGGGCCCGAGCGCGCGCGAGCAACGCGTCCACGGGTGGACGGGCGAGCTGTCGACGGCGGGCGGCGGGCAGACGTCGCAGCAGGGCTCG